>DATFJY010000347.1:0-9749 GCA_035268905.1 Desulfotignum sp. | reverse complement strand
GGCTGTTCATCCAATTGGGCAGTCACCCCGGGCACCCTCTCCGGCTGGTGTTCAAACAGGCTGTTGCAGGCAATCAGATACTGGCGGCAGGCGGCAAAAGACTGGGTTTCCCCCTGCCGGGGATCCACGGTCACGGCGGTGCCGTATTCACCGATATTGATATGTTTGAGCAGGTTCACCAGGAGCCTGGACGGTCCGATCTCGATGAAATGGGTCCTGCCGGACACATACACCTGCTCCACAGACCGGATGAACTCCACCGGGGATACAATCTGTCTGGCCAGCAGGTCCTTGACCTCATTTTCTTTTTCCGGATAGGGCCGGGCCAGGGTGTTGGAAATGATCCTGCCGAACCGGGTGGTATTGAAGCTTATGGTATCCAGAAAAGTGCGCAGCGCATCAGCCGCCTCCTGGAGCAAAGGGGTATGAAATGCGCCGGTCAGATTGAGTTTTTTAAAGGACACCTCCTGCCGGGACAAATAGGTGCAGAATTTTTCGATATCGTCGGCTTTGCCGGAGACCGCGGTCTGCTTTTCACTGTTTTTGTTGGTGATGTAAATGTTGGAAATAAAAGATTTGCGCAGCAATGCATCGGTTTCTTTTTCGTTTTTAAACACCACCATTATTTTTCCGGGCTGTTTCACCGTGCTTTCATACATGAGGTCAGCGCGTTTGATGATCAGGCGCATGGCATCTTCAAACCCCAGCATCCCGGAACAGAACAAGGCGGTGTATTCCCCCACGGAATGGCCGATGAAATAATCCGGAGAAAATCCTTCCACTCCCAAACGGGAGCAGATGGCAGCAGATGAAAGAAAGACAGCCGGCTGGGTGTTCTGGGTGGTGTTCAGGGCATCGTCATCCCCGAACATCAGATCCAGCAGAGAATACCCCCGGATCTTGAAAAAAATATCATCTCCCTTGTCCAGCACCTTCCGGATATGGGAGTCAACATCATACAAGGCCTTCATCATGCCCGGCCGCTGGGCCCCCTGGCCGGAAAGCAGGGCCACCATGCGCAGTTTCTTGCCCCCGGGATCTGCGGAATAGGCGGTATCGGTCACCACCAGGTCATCGCCGGACACCTGTTTGTATTGGGCTTCGATCACCGGTTCTTCTCCTGCCGGTACGCCGTGCTCCAGAACCCGGGGCAGGGTCCCCATGATCAAATGGCCATGGTTGCCGCCGATACCGTTGACATTGGCGGCAAACCGCAGGGGCTGGCCCGGTTTTCTGTCAATGGGGTTTCGGGCAGGCTGCAGCACCTTGCTGTGGTTAAGGGTGGAATGGTCCGGGTCATAGTTGAAGTCCGGCAGAAGCTTTCCTCTGGCATTCATGAGCATCATCTTGGCCAGGGCCACGGCTGGATTGGCTGCCTTGAAATACCCGAACTGGGGTTTGATGTTGCCGCAAAGCATGGGGTGGGAAAAACCGGCCTGGATAACCTGCTGCTCGATCATGTCTCCGAACACATTGGAGAAAGCAAACAGGTCCAGGTGGTTGATATCTGATTTTCGAATACCCGATCTCTGGTAGGCTTCGTTGATCACTGATGTAAAGGTATGTTCCGATGGCGCCAGCAGATGGTCCGGCACTGACGAGCGCACCGTGCAGTCATGGATTTCCCCTAAGATATCCATGCCCGCTTCCCTGGCTTTTTTCAGGGTGGTGAGCACATGAATGGCAGCCCCTTCTCCCATGACATACCCTTCGGCCCGGCTGTCAAAAAAATAGCCGTCCGTACCGGACAGCAGCCCCAGGCGCTTGAACGCCATGAGCACGGCAGGATACAGGTTGCAGTCCACACCGCCGGCCAGAACGAAATCAAGGTCTTTGTGCTTCAAGGCCCTGGCCGCGTTTCTGAGGGCAATGGTGGCGGATGCACAGGACGCGTCTATCACATAGTTGGCACCATTGAGCCCGTAATGGTTGGCGATACGGCCGGAAATGATGTTGGACAAGAGCCCCGGGGTGGTGTCCTCGTTGTTTTCCGGGATGCTGTTTCTAATTGCTGCCACAAGGTCATCTGCCACAGCCCGGGCAGCAGCCTTGTCCACCCCCTCACAGGCAATGACCGCATCGGCGATGAACTGTTTTCTCACCCGGATGATATTTTTGCTCTGGCGCTCACCGGCAATGGTGCCCAGGATCACCCCGGTTCTGGCCGGACCGCCGTCCACCGACAAAAGCCCGGATGCGGACAGGGCCTCATCTGCCGCCTCCAGCCCGAAAAGCTGGGCCCGTTCAATGGATTTGACCATGGTGGGGGGCATCCGGTATTTGAGGTTATTGAACTGGTAGTCTGTGACCATGCCGGCCTTGACCTTTGGCAGATGAAAAATGGAATTCTTTGGAAATGCGGCATAGGCATCGTTGTCAAAATGGTCTTCCCCCAGATGGGACAACTGTTTTTCACCGGATTGCAGTTTTTCCCAGAACTGTTCCGTATTTTTTGCACCGGGCAGAAACACGCCAAGCCCGGCCACCACAATGCGGTCATCATTGAAATCATAGGCGGTGTCTGCAAAGATTTCCCGGCCCAGGGGCTGGTAAGCATCGGTCATCTCTTCCACCACCACATGGTAGTTGATGCCGCCGAACCCGTAAGAAGATATTGCGGCCCGGCGGGGGGCTTTTTCCGGGCGTTTCCATTCCACCTGATCCTTGACAATAAACAAAGAAGAATCTGCCAGGTCATGGTTTTTGGACAGGGTTTCAAACCGGCCGTTGGGGGGGAGTACCCCGCTGTTCACTGCCAGAAGGGCCTTGATCAGCCCGGCAGCCCCGGCGGCTCCCAAAAGATGCCCGATCTGGGACTTGATGGAGGAAATGCCGGCATGGCTGTCTTTGTACCAGGTATTCAAGGTTTCCAGTTCCGCTGCATCCCCGATGGTGGTGGAGGTACCATGGGCCTCGATGAACCCGATACCTTCGGGGGTGATCTCCGGACGGGTGTGGTCATAGCAGCGCTGGACACTGAGCACCTGGCCTTTGGGATTGGGGGCGGCAATGGCTTTGCCCCGGCCGTCGGAAGAGCCGCCGATACCGTTGATGATACCGAATATCCTGTTCTTGTCTCTGATGGCATCTTTCATGCGCTTGAGCACAAATACCACCGCCCCTTCCCCCAGGATGAACCCGTCGGCCCGCTGGTCAAACGGATAGGAACCTTTTGCCGACAGGGTACCCATCTTGGCGAACCCCACAAAGGATTCCGGTGCCAGGTGGGTATTCACCCCGCCCACGACCACCTGGTCATGTTCGCCGGACAGCAGTTCTCCCACGGCCGCTTCCACAGCGGTCACTGAGGAGGCACACGCGGCATCCACGATATAATTGGCGCCCCTGACACCCAGGTGCCGGGCGATGCGGGAGGCTTCTATGTTCAGCAGCATCCCGTGTACCGGGTCATACCCTTTGTTTTCCCCTTCCAGATGGTCCTGAAGGCTTTGACGGATGCGCTGCTTTTCATCGTCTGACAGTGCGGCAAAAGCAGGGGTCTTCTCCATCATGGACAAAATCTGGGGAAACCAGTATTTGAGCTGGAGGGCGTTGCCCAGCTCATTTGACAGACAGGTGGCGATCACCACAGCAGTTCTTTTCGGGTCTTCACAGACCAGTTTGTCGTTTTCATCCAGCAGTCCGGCATTTTCCACCGCCTTGTATGCGGTCTGCAGCACCATCTGCTGGCTGCGGGACAACCGTTTTGCCTTGTCCGGTGCATACCCGAACCGCTCATGATCAAAGGAAAAATGGTCCACAGATCCGGCCAGTATAGTATAGGTTTTGTCCTCTGCATTCCGGTCCGGGCTGTAATACAATTTCCGGTCAAACCGGTCAACCGGCATCTCCTTTATGGAATAGCGTTTGTCCAGAATATTTTCCCACAGCTGGTCCGGTGTATCAGCATCCGGCAGGGTGCAGCCCATGCCCACCACGGCAATCTCATCATTGATTTTGCTGGTTTCACCGGAAAAGATTTCCAGTTGGTTGATATGATGAAACAAACGGGATTTGGCGCTAAAATAGGTGTTATGGATATCTTGTATGGTGATGCTGCCTGTAAAAAACGCCAGGCTGTCCCCCACCAGAAAATTGCCTTTTTCCCGGTGGTCTTCATCCTTGAACCAGGTATAATACTGTTCTCCCGGGCGTTTGAAATCCGGCAAAAATCCCTTGGCCCCAATGAGAAGGGACCCGATGTTCTTTTTTTCAAAGGCGCGTTTGCGTTCTTTCAGACTGACCTTGTCCCGGATCATGGTATCTTCCAGTTCCTTCATCATTTTCGCAAACGGCGTGGGTGCGGTGCGGGATGCCAGCCCAAGGCTCTTTCCGATGACCACGGTTTCATCTCTGTCAATGATGATGTCCTGGTACTGGCTGGTAACACTTCTGGTGTCCACAATTTCTTTGGAAAACAGATAGGCGGTTCCCACCTGCAGGCCGATGCAGGCCCCTTTTTCCGCCAGAAAAGCGGTCATGCCGGAAATGAACCAGGATGCAAAGCAGGTGGAGATCCCGCCGGCAAACACCAGGGACAGCTTGGACAGATCCTGGTTTTTTTCCACCAGCCTTTCAATGGCTGCCTCCCAGAGTACCAGGGAGGACAAAAACCCCACATGACCGCCCGCTTCTCCCCCTTCAAATATAAACCGGACACACCCGCTTTTTACCGCATTTTCCATCATGGGTACCGACGGGGTGTGCAGATAGGTTTTGGTGCCGGCCGTTTCCAGGTCCCGCACCTGGGAAGGAATACCGCCGGCGAACAGGGCAAAGGGGATCCGGTATTTTTTCACCATGTCCAGATGCTTGTGCACCATGGGATTGAAGGCTTCGATACCCACCAGGCCGGCCCCGCAGTTGGGGACTTTTTCTTTTCCCCGTGACAACATATCATCGGCCAGTGAGGCCGGCAGCGATCCCACGGCAAAAAAAGGCAGTGCCCCTGCCGCCAGAACCTGTGCTGCAAAATCCGGGTTGTCCGAAATATTGGCCATGGGCCCCTGGATCAACGGCAGCCGGGTGTTCTGGTTTCGGGCAAAAGCAGAATTTTCCGTCACCGGATCAAACTGGTCAACACAGTCCAGGTGCGCCCCCATGGTGGTGAAAAAACGCTGGATCATTTCGGACAGCTTGTTGGATTTTGCAGCAAAATGCCGGGCAAATATGCCGTCCTGGCCCATAAAAAAAAGCGACTGCACAAACGGGGCATCCGTGTCATTCAGGGCGATGATCCGGGCAGCGATTTTGTCATACAGTTTCTGTTCCCCATCGGGCTGGTCCCTCAGCACTACGGCCTCCTGTTTGAGATCCTTGACAATCTTGGTGCCCAGCTTGGCAAACACACGGAACACCTGCTTATCCTGGATGCTGATCTCCGTGGAATCCCCCTCTTCCACCATGGCCAGCAGGTTTTTAAAGGCCGGGGATACCGGTGCTTCATCCGCCAGCAGCACCTGGGTGTCCATGACAAACCCGGACACCCCTGCCGCCAGCATGCCGGCGCCGGTATACTGCCCCACCCCGCCATGGATGAACACCGGGCGGTCCTGGTTTTTCAGATACCACTGCATGAGAATAAAAGAGGAGTATTTTGATACCTGGCCCGCGGCTTCATTGCCTTTGAGGACCAGGGCATGGGGATCGGCTGCGGCAATGGTGTCCAAAAGGCCGATATCTTTCATTTCCAGAACCAGTTTTGTCTCCTTCAGGTTTGTCTTTTCAGGCACAGGATCTGTCTTTGATACCGGTACAACCACAAGATCCAAGTTGGAAAATGCTTTTTTCTCCAGATCTTTCAACAGCAGGGGGTCAGGTGATGAAAGGCGCAGACCGAAACTGATATTTTCTCTGGCCAGCAGCGCCGTTTTTTCCAGAATGTCCTCCCTGGCCAAAAATTCTGTGTCAAACACAGGCAGGGCACCGGCTGCATAAATAGCGGTAAAATACGAGATATCAAAAACCCTGATCGGGGTATTAATCATCAAAGGCAGTCTGGCGTGCAATACGCTTGTTATCATGGTGTATCTCCCTTTTGGTATCCTGTTTTTTCGCAGAATCCTGTTTTTGTATACGTGAACCTGAAATACAAGATCAAAAAACATGCCACATGATATAAAAAAAACAACATGCTGAATTTTAAAGGGCTTTTGATTCTACCCCTGACAAATCCCAGGGGGATGCTGTTTTTTTATTGCATTTTATGAACATTGCATGTACAAAAATCCCCATTATTATACCTGGAGCTGTTATGAAACAAGCCGTATTGACACAAAAGGAGCGCCATTTTTTTAAAACCGTTTATAACGCTGCCTTTGCAAACCCTTTCAGTGATTTGCGGGAACGCCTGGACCGGAAAATCGCAGGTTTGTTCCCATCAGCGGCCCGCAGGGAAAGCAAGGATATGTGTGTTCTTGAAGTGGACCGGCAGCTGCGGAAACTGGAACGTCAGAACAGGGAAAACATCAACCAGTATGCGGGAGAGGACCGGGAAATATTACGGGTGGTGTACCTGTTCGATATTTTCCACAAATTCCGGGACCAGTTTGACCAGTTGATCCAGGACCAGCTGGCTGCCCAAAATGATCCTGTGCCGGTCAGGTTTGTGGCGGATGCCAGAAACCTGATGAAGGAAAAAGGATTTTCTCTGGCCGCCTTTTACCATTATTTTGCCCTGTCCTTTCAGCTGCGCCGGGCATTTTACTTTATCTCCAAGACCCTGGTGGGCAGCAGCCAGTGCATGAAGAAACTCAAAAAGCATCTCTGGTACAATGTATTTACCTACAATATTGAGCTGTATGACCAGCATCTGTGGAACAAAATGGAGGATTTTTCCACGCTTTTGCTGGGGGAAACCGGTACCGGAAAAGGAACCGCAGCCAAGGCCATCGGTATGAGCGGCTTTATTCCCTTTGACGAAAAACGCGGGTGTTTTTCCGAGAGTTTCACACGGACATTTTCCTCTCTGAACCTGTCCCAGTATCCGGAAACCCTTCTGGAATCGGAACTGTTCGGCCATACCAAAGGGGCATTCACCGGCGCGGTGGAGGATTACCAGGGGGTATTGGACCGGTGCAGCCCCCACGGGGCCATCCTGCTGGATGAAATCGGGGAAATCCCCGACCATGTGCAGGTCAAACTGCTGCGGGTCCTCCAGGAAAGGACCTTCACCCCGGTGGGGGCCCATGCATCATCCCGGTTCAACGGCCGGGTCATTGCCGCCACCAACCGCCCCAAGCAGGAGATTATCGATGGCAACATCTTCAGAGAAGATTTCTACTACCGGCTGTGTTCGGATATTATCGAAGTGCCGCCGCTGCGGACCAGGATTTTGCAGCATCCTTCGGAACTGGACGACCTGCTGGATTTCACCATTCTGCGCATGACCGGTATTCATGCGGCCAAAATTGTGTCCAAGGTCAAAAGAATCATCGACCGCCGCCTGGGAGACCATTATCCCTGGCCGGGAAATGTCAGGGAACTGGAGCAGTGTGTCAGAAGTGTGCTGCTCAGGCGGGATTACCTGGGCAAACAGGAACCAAAAGACCCCTCCCTTGCCCAGCATCTGTGCCAGGGCATCCAGTCACAAAATCTGCCGGTTGCGGACCTTTTGTCCGGATACTGTGCCCTTTTGTACGACAACCTCGGCACCTACGAAAAGGTGGCGCAAAAAACCGGACTGGACAGACGCACGGTGAAAAAACATATCATGAACCACAAAAAAGCCTGAGGAACCCCATGCTTTCCTTTCTTCCCCCCCCCCTCAAAGGGATATTGTCATTTTTGATATATTTTACAAATACCATTGTTCTCACTGTACCGCTGATTTTGATATCCCTTTTTAAATTTGTACTTCCATTTCACCCTGTAAAAGTCATCCTGGACAGGATGCTCATGGCCATTGCAGGGCTGTGGATACGCATCAATTCTCTGACCACGGATCTGTTCTGCCATATTGACTGGGATATCCGGGGACTGTCGCAGCTCAGTCCCAACGAATGGTATCTGGTTCTTTCCAACCACCAGTCCTGGGTGGATATCCTGGTGCTCCAGAAAACGCTGCACAACAAAATACCCATGCTCAAGTTTTTTTTAAAAAAGGAACTGATCTGGGTCCCGTTTCTGGGACTTGCCTGGTGGGCCCTGGATTTTCCTTTCATGAAACGGTATTCCAAAGAGTTTCTGGCAAAATATCCCCACCTCAGGGGGAGGGACCTTGAAAGCACAAAAAAAGCCTGTGAAAAATTCAGTTATATCCCGGTTTCCATCATGAATTTTGTGGAAGGGACACGGTATACCCCCCGGAAAGCGCAGGATTCATCCTTTGCCCACCTGCTTACCCCCAAAGCCGGCGGGATTGCCTTTGTTCTGGGGGCCATGGGCAAGCATGTGAACAAAATCATCGATGTCACGATTGTCTACCCCGGCAGAACGCCCAGTTTCTGGACATTTATCTCCGGAAGGGTTAAAGAGATTATTGTTGATTTTCAAGTACTTGAAGTGGATTGGCAGCTGCAGGGGGATTATTTTAATGACCCGGATTTCAGGGACAGGTTCTGCCGGTGGCTGAACCGGCTCTGGCAGGAAAAAGATCAAAAAATCAAACAGATGCTGTCCTGAACCACTGCTTTTTTAGAGGTTTGTCACCTGCAGTTCATAGATCTGATGGGTTTCATCACTGCCGGCTTTTAAAACCTCTGTGATTTTTGCCCGGCGGACCAGGTCCTTGACCACCATTTCGCTTTGCTTTCCCTTGATCATGTTACCAGGCTGGATGGCACCATCCACCCTGACAACAGGATTTCCCGGATTTTCCATGGACCATCTGGTCAGGTTCTTTTTCTCCTCAAGCAGATCCGGCAGTCCGGTATTCAGGGTTTTCAGCTGGTGTGCAATGCCTTCTATGGAAGCTTCAATGGATTCGGATTTTTCAAAGCTCTCGTCCAGCTGTTTTTCCGCATTTTTGGCATTGGTTTCCTGCTGGGCAATCTGTTGCCGGAGGTCGGCAATGACCGCTTTTTTGTCCGGTTGAGACTGCAGATCTTCGATTTCCTTGTTGAGCCTGTCCTGCTCCAGCTGGGACCGGTCCTGGATATGGGCCAGCTGTGTGATATGTTTCTGGAGTTCTGTATTCTGTTCCTTTAATCGGGCCTGTTTTTCCTCCTTTGCTGCAATCTTGTCCTTGATTTCCTTGATCCTTGCCTGGATGTTTGCGGTTTCTTTTTCAAAAAATGCATCATGCCCCACACGCACCATACAGGGGCTGGCAGTCTGTGTCCCGATATTTCTGGCCGTCAATCCCATCTTGGCGGTTACCTCAGAGGAGATGAGCTTGCCGCTTTCAATGATGCAGGAACCGGAACAGGCAATGGTGGAATCAACGATCTCTTTGGCGATATGGACATTTCCCATGCAGATGATATCAGATTTGTGAACAAATTTGGCAGTAACCTCCCCCCGGGCATAAATCGTGGCTTCGTTGATCCCGCCCTTGACATGCACGTTGCCCTCTGCAGTGACAATTCCCCCATCCAGTTCCACGCTGGTGACATCATTGCCTTTGACCTGAAAACCCGCCTTGATACACCCGTTCACCTTCACATTGCCGTCGTATTCAATATGGCCGGTCTCATAGTCCACATCCCCTTCTGTGGCATATTCCTCATGGACAAAAATCACCCCTGACAAGGCGTATTTGGGAAACCCGGTGACATCTGCCAGAATTTTGAGGCCGTCTTCGGACAATT
>DATFJY010000346.1:0-3218 GCA_035268905.1 Desulfotignum sp. | reverse complement strand
GCAAAGAAAAAATCCGGGTCCCCGGTCATCAGGGTGTTGGGCTGCAAAGCCATGTGAAAGTTCCCTTGGCGCATATCCTGGTAATAGGCCCCGGGTTCCCGCAGAACGATCCGGCATTTGAAACCACGGGTTTCCAATCCGGCCTGGATGAACTGGGCCATGTCCAGGTAGGGCCACCGCTGGACCGTGCCCGCATGGAGCAGGATGGTCAGCGGGGCAGGGTCCGGATCAGGGGCGGGTGCCGGGCGGGGTGCCACCAGGTGAAAGGCCCAGTCCCGGGCCAGGGGGGTATACGGATCCCTGGCAGGCCTGGCCGCCCCCGGCACCAGGGCCTTGATCATGCCGGGCAGATCCATCTGCCGGGCCAGCCAGTGGCGGTGGTCTGCCCGGTGAAAGGGGGGCTTTTTACAGTTGAAAATCAGGTAGTGGGTAGTGGCCACCTCCACCTGTTTCAGGACGATCTCTTTGCCCTGGAACATGTGTGTCTGCTGGGGCAAAATGGCCCCCACATCTGCCACCGCATCGATCTCCCCGGACAACAGGGCCATGGCCCGGGTTTGGGCATCCAGCAGGGTCCGGAAGATCACCCTTCCTGCATGGGGGTTGTCCCCCCAGTATCCGGAAAAGGCATGCAGTACAATGCGGTCCCCTGCCTGGATCTTTTCCGGGTAAAAGGGACCGGTGGCAACCAGTTCTTTGATCCGGCCGGTTTCATCAAAGCCTGCCGGATGGAGAATGGGGCTGGAATAGTAGGATACGGCATTGGCAAACGCGGGAAAGGATTTGGAAAAGTGAAACCGCAGTTCCAGGGGGCCGGATGCTTCCAGCTTTTCCAGGTCCCGGTACACGCCGGCCGGGTCATATTTCGGGCTGCCGGCAATGCGGAGAATGGCTTTTCTGGCATGACCGGCCGTCAGTTTTGTGCCGTTGTGAAACATCACATCATCCCGGAGCCGGAACACCCAGGTGCGGCAGTCATCAAGGCTGTGCCAGTCTTTTGCCAGCCAGGGCTGTGGCTTCAGACGGGAGTCCAGATAGGTCAGGCCCTCCCAGGTGTGGGTGGATCCGTGGAGAAAAGCCCGGCTGTCCGGACCGTCGAAAAAGTCCCGGCCCACCCCGATGGTCAGAGTGGGGCCGGGGTCTGCGGCCGCGGCCGGGCCGGTGAAAAGGCCTGCGGCCAGGATTAAACAGGCCGCAGACCAGATCCATGCACATATGGTGTGTTTCAGTCTGAACATGGGCAGCAGCATCAAAATGCGTACCGGAATGCGGTCATGCATTCAAAGTACCGTCCAGGGTTCACATATACGATTTCCGTGGCATATTCCTCATCCAGGAGATTGACACCTGAAAGGGCTGTGTGCAGGGTTATTTTCGGGGTCAGCTGCCAGTCCCGCCAGATTTTGGCATCAACTGTTTCATAGGATTCCATGTGAAAAAAGGGCAGGTCTTCATTGTTGTCATCATAGTAACGGCTGTCGGAAAACCGGAACAGGATCTCCCCGTTGACAAGATCCGGCCGGATATAGCGCAGACCCAGGCTGCCCCAGTAATCCGGTGCGTTTCTCAGCTGATTGCCCTCATTGGCCGGATTGACTTTGTCTTCGGTGATCCGGGAGTGGTTCAGGGTCAGGGAGCCGGTAAAGGACAGATGTTCGGTGATGGGCTGTTTCAGCAGCAGCTCAAGGCCGTAAATTTCGGCTTCACCCATGTTCCGGGTCTTGATCAGGGTGGTGCCGGGCAGGGTGGGGTGGGGGTCATAGGTATAGGCCATAATGTCCTCGATGATGCCGTAATATCCTGTGATTGTCAACAGGGTCCGGGTTTGGGCAAAGGTCAGGTCGGTTCCCAGGTCCGCCATCCAGGTTTTTTCCGGATCCAGGTTGGGATTGGCTTCTCTGTGAGAGGACCCGGTGTTGAGGTTCTGGAAAAACCATTTCGGGTTGCCGGGCCAGTAGGCCGTGCCGATGGAACTGCGCAGGGACATGGTGTCATTGACCTTGAATTTGACCCCGCCCCGGTAGGTGACATGGTCTTTTTCCACATCATCCGGCGTGGAATTGCTGGATCCGGAATCGTAGATATCGGTGTACTCCCATTCATCGTACCGCAGCCCCGCCAGCAGGCTCAACCGGTCATCCATCAGAAAGGTCTGGTTCTGGAGATACAGCCCGGTCATATCAGTGGTCAGTTCATAGCGGTAGGTTTGTGCTCCCGTGGCTGAATACCTGTACATGTCCTCTTCTTCCCTGGCCAGGTGAATGCCCGTGGTCAACACATTGTGCCGGCCCAGATAGAAATCCCCCTGCACTTCCAGGGGGATGCGTACCCGGTCCCAGTCCCTGGTGCCGGTAATGGCGCTGTCCACCACCACGGAACCGCCCACAAGGCTGGCCCCGCCATTATACTGGGAGGGAATACTCTGATACTGGTACCCGGTGGTAGCGGTCAGCTTGCCCCAGTCTCCCAGGGGGTGCGTGAAATTGAGGCTGGAAACCAGGGTGTCGCCATGATCATTTTCTATGGCATTGGGCTGGCCTCCGGAAAGATAGCGGTCCATGTAGTTGAAAGACAGGGTCAGGGAGGAGCCCTGGTTGTTGTCCCACCCCATTTTTCCGGTGAGCCAGTTGTATTTGTAATCATTGTCTTCCACGGATGCGGTTCTGACATACTGGGGCTTTCCCAGGCTGTCCAGAAGGACCATCCCGTCAATGGGTTTCATCTGGTAGCCGTCGGAAAAATCCCCGTTGTAGGAAAACCGGTAGTGAAAACTGCCGGTGTCATCTCCCACTGACAGGCTGGGCCGGATGGTGTTGTTGGACCCATAGGACACACCGGCCCGGATCCCTTCGCCGGGTTCGGCTTTCCGGGTGAGGATGTTGACGGCACCCCCGGCTGCAGAAGCACCGTACAGGGCGGATGACGGACCCAGGACCACATCCACTTTTTCAATATCATTGGGATGGATGGCGGGTGATAAAAACGCATGGACCGGCATACCGTCAATCAGGTAGACACTGCGCTGCAGAAAATGACCCGTGCCCCGCAGGTGTACCCAGGGCGGTCCCCAGGGAAAATACTGGGCAACGTGGACACCCGGAACGTCACGGATGAATTCCCCGAAGTTGTTCATGTAATGGGACGGCTGGAAGTCGATGTCCTCCCGGTCCACGGAAAACATGGTGGAAGGGGACAGGGCCGCATCCACATCCGTCTTG
>DATFJY010000345.1:0-7518 GCA_035268905.1 Desulfotignum sp. | reverse complement strand
TCCCTTTTTACACCAGATCCACATGTCAGTCTGTAAAAAGGGGATAATGGTTTGTCATGGTGCCATCATAATATGGAACCGCCCTGTTTGGCCAGTGAAAATTTTGTGGTATACATGATTCCATTCCTTTGTAAGGAATGCAGGCACTGGATATTTGCTATAAAGGGTGTGCCCGCTATGGAAAAGCCTCCGGCGGCAGCGTGCGGCAGCAAACAGTGGAAAATTTGGAATGTTGCAGCAAATATCTTGTGCGGACAGAATATGCTTGACAAAGCATCTGTGAAACGCTCTTATACGAAAAGTCTCATAATAATTTTACCATGCAGAAAGAGGTGTTTTCTGCACGTCAGGAGGACAGAATGAAAATTGCAGTAAACCGGGTGGATACCCCCGGTACCCGGCCAAAGGATGAAGACCTGGGATTTGGTACGGTATTCACCGACCATATGTTTGTGATGGCATACGCAGTGGAAAAAGGGTGGCATAATCCGCGCATTGAACCGTTTGCGGACATTGCCCTTTCACCGGCTGCCATGGTGTTCCATTATGGGCAGGCTATTTTTGAGGGGCTCAAGGCCTATAAAACACCAGACAATAAGATCCAGCTGTTCCGGGCCAGGGACAATTTTGCCCGGCTGAACCGGTCTGCCAGGGGGTTGTGCATTCCGGAAATTGATGTGGATTTTGTCATGGATGCCCTGAAACAGCTGCTGAAACTGGAAAAGGACTGGATCCCCGAGACCCTGGGGACATCGCTGTATATCCGGCCCTTTATCATTGCCACCGATCCTTTTCTGGGGGTGCGGTCCTCGTTTACCTTCACGTTTTACATTGTCCTGTCCTCGGTGGGGGCCTATTACGCCGGGGGACTGGCACCGGTGAAAATATGGGTTTCAAAAGACCATGTCAGGGCGGTTCCCGGCGGTGTGGGGGAGTTCAAGACCGCAGGCAATTACGCGGCCAGCCTCAATGCCGGAGAGATCGCCAAAAAACAGGGGTATGCCCAGGTGCTCTGGCTGGATGCCCTGGAGCACAAATATATCGAAGAGGTGGGGGCCATGAACATCTTTTTTCTGATCAACGGTGAACTGGTGACCCCCAATCTCACCGGCAGCATCCTGCCCGGCATCACCCGGTTTTCGGTCATTGACCTGGCCAAAAAATGGGGCATGCCGGTGTCGGAACGGAAAATCAGCATAGATGAGGTGTTTGATGCCCATGCACGGGGCACCCTCACCGAAGTGTTCGGGTCAGGCACCGCCGCCGTGATATCCCCTGTGGGGGAAATATGCTATGGCGACAAAAAGATCCACATCGGTGACGGTACGCCCGGCAAAACCGCCATGAAATTTTATGATGCCCTGACATCCATCCAGTACGGCACAGCCAAAGATACGGAAAACTGGATTGAAAAGGTAGATTGATACCGGGATAAGCCAGGGACTTCATACAGAAAGAATGTGACAAAGACCGCCAGAGGATAGGAGATGCAATGGCCAGGAAAAAACAAACCCCACCCATTGGAAAACGGATCAAACGGGCCAGGCTGGACAGAAAAATATCCCTGGATACCATGGCCAATGAGACCGGGTTGTCCAAGGATGTCATCAAACAGATAGAAAGCGGACAAAAACGGCCCTCTGTGGGCACCCTGCTTCAGATGTCCAGGGTCCTGCAGCTGGATTCCGATTTTCTGCTCAAGGATACGGAAGCGGCCCGGGAAAAACGCTCGGATGCCTATACCAAAAGAACCGACAAATATGCCTACACCCCTCTGACGCCTGGTGCGGAAAACAAGCATTTAAAGGCGTTCCGTATTGTGGTGGAGTCCGGCACCCGCCATGAAGGGGTGGGGTTTCAGCACGAGGGGGAGGAATTTGTCCATGTGCTGGAAGGAACAGTGGAAGTCCAGGTGGGGGATCATGTGAATGTCCTGGATGCCGGGGATTCGCTTCATTTCAATTCAGGGGTCAGGCATGACCTGCGCAATCCAGGTGATTTCGATGCTGTATTGATTGTGGTTGTGTATGTCCCTTAGATCTGGAGGTGTCCGGCTATGCTATTCAAATTGACAGATGAACAGAAAATGATCCGGAATATGGTCCGGGAGTTTTCCAGAAAAGTGGTGGCTGCAACAGCTGCGGAACGGGATAAGACCAAGCAGTTTCCGGCGGACAATTTCCGGCAGATGGGCGAACTGGGCCTGATGGGCATGATGGTTCCGGAAGCATACGGCGGAGAATCCGCAGACACGGTGTCCTATGTCCTGGCCCTGTCGGAAATTGCCTATTCCTGTGCCTCCACCTCCGTGGTCATGTCTGTGCAGAACTCCATTGTGTGTGAAAGCCTGAACAATTTCGGCACAGAAGAGCAGAAACAGCAGTTCTTAAAACCCCTGGCATCCGGGGAAATCATCGGTGCCTTCGGCCTTACCGAGCCGGATGCGGGATCGGACCCGGTTTCCCAGGCTGCCACAGCTGTTAAGGACAAGGACCATTATATCATCAACGGCACCAAGCGCTTCATCACCTCTGGCAAACATGCCAAACTGGTGCTGGTGACAGCCAAAACCGATCCTGATGCCGGCCACAAAGGCATTTCCTGCTTTATTGTGCCCAAGGACACCAAAGGGCTTATCGTGGGGCATGAAGAGGACAAGATGGGGCTGCGGGCCTCGGACACCACAGACCTGATTTTTGAAGAGTGCCGGGTCCCGGTATCCCAGATACTGGGAAAGGAAGGAGACGGTTTCAAAATCGCCATGTCCGGCCTGGACAGCGGCCGCATCGGCATTGCTGCCCAGTCGCTGGGGGTGGCCCAGGCCGCTTTTGACGCGGCAGTGAAATATGCCGCAAACAGACGGCAGTTCGGGGTGCCTGTCACCAAGCACCAGGCCATCCGGTTTCAGATTGCAGACATGGCCACCCGGATCGAGGCAGCCAGGCAGCTGGTGTTTTCCGCCGCCTCCATGAAGGACAGAAAAGAACCCTATACAAAAGAGGCCTCCATGGCCAAACTGTTTGCGTCTGAAATGGTCAATGAAATTACGGCCCGGGCCATCCAGATGCACGGCGGATACGGGTTTACCAAAGATTATGTGGTGGAGCGGTTGTACCGGGATGCCCGGGTGTTCACCATTTATGAGGGGACATCCGAGATACAGCGCATCGTGATATCCAACAGTATTCTCAGGGACAAGCGCAAACCCTGATGCTCAGGGCCCCGGACGGAGGGCCCGGATGGGACGGATGGGGTCAGGATGGGGTCAGGCTTGACTTATTGACTTATTGCGGTCCTTTGCAATAAGTCAATAAGTCAAGCCTGACCCCACGATGCCGATCGATGCCGCGATGCGCATGAGCGCTTAGTGAGCGCTTAGTAGGTGCCGTCCTTAAAAATGGATTCGGCAAAGGCCACATCTTCGGGGCAGAACACGAACAGGCACTTGCCGTCAGCATCTGACACAGATCCATACACATAATTGATGTTGATCTGTTCTTCACCGAATTTTTTGGTGATTTTGGCAAATTCACCGGGTTTGTTGGTGATGTCCACCGCCACCACCTCTTTTGTGTCAAACAAAAAATCGTTTTCCCGCAACAGGGTCACTGAGGCCTCCGGGTTGTCGGTCAGCAAACGGACCAGGGCAAATTCCGCAGAATCTCTGCGCATGGAGCTGTAACTGGCGGAAGATGCCAGCCGTTTGAGGGATTTTCCCCGGGCTTCAAACAGGTTCTGGACATAGGATGACGCATCCTGGATGGTGATGGCATCGATATTGATATTGGCCTGTCCAAACAGGTCGCTGAGTTTTGCCAGCTCTCCCGGCACATTCTTAAGAAACAAGGATATCTCAATTCTGATCATGAAGCAGCCCCCTTTGTATTTTCCTGCGTTGACGTGCCATACCCGGTGGTTAAAACGTTTTACGCTGTTTGCGTCTGATCGGTCCTTGCCATCTCCACGCCCCGGTCAAATGCATCCATGTTCAAGGGAATGATTTTGGGTTTGGCGGCAAATTCTTCCTTGACACATGCTTTGAGCAGATCCAGGTCCACCAGGTTGCTTTTGGCGGCAAATGCGCTCAAGGCCACTATGTTGGCAGCCCGGACAGAACCCGTCTTTATGGCGATATCATTCACCGGCACCACCAGCTGGGTGACATCGTTGCGTTTGCTGGTCACCGGGATCAAAGAAGAGTTGATGAAAATGATACCCCCTGGCTTGACGTCATTTTCAAATTTTTCCAGGGAGGGCAGGTTCATGGCCACCAGGTGGGTGGGGTTTTTTATGATGGGGGATCCGATGAGTTTGTCGCTGATCACCACAGTGCAATAGGCGGTTCCCCCGCGCATCTCCGGACCGTAAGAGGGTATCCAGGCCACAAATGACCCCTGTTTCATTGCTGCATAGGCCAGCAGCTTTGCACTGAGCAGAATCCCCTGGCCACCGAATCCGGCAAATTTTATTTCTGTCTGCATAGATTTCTCCAAAAAATTAAGAATCGATCTCTTCAGGGACTTTGTAATCACCCAGTTCATAATAGGGCAGCAGGGTTTCTTCCGCCCATTTCAACGCATCCAGCGGTGTCATGCCCCAGTTGGTGGGACAGGTGGACACCACCTCCACAAAGCTGAAACACCGGTCTTCCATCTGGTATTGAAAAGCCTGTTTGATGGCTTTCTTTGCCTTGTTCACCTGCTGGGGTTTGAGCACAGCCTGCCGGGTGATATATCCCGGGGTCACCAGTTCACCCAGCAGGTTGGCCATGCGCAGGGGCATGCCCGTGTCCGCGGTATTCCGCCCCGCAGGGGCGGTGGTGGCCCGCTGGCCGCCCATGGTGGTGGGGGCCATCTGCCCGCCGGTCATGCCGTAGATGGCATTGTTGATAAAGATGGTGGTGAATTTTTCCCCCCGGTTGGCCGCATGGATGATTTCTCCCATGCCGATGGAGGCCAGGTCCCCGTCCCCCTGGTAGGTGAATACCATCAGATCGGGCCGGACCCGCTTGATGCCCGTGGCCATGGCCGGGGCCCGGCCGTGCGCTGCTTCCTGAAAATCACAGTCAAAATAGTTGTATGCCAGCACTGCGCACCCCACAGGGGCGATGCCCACAGTTTTTCCCTGGATCCCTAAGTCATCGATGGCTTCGGCCACCAGGCGGTGGACAATGCCGTGGGTACATCCGGGGCAGTAGTGGGTGTGGGTTTTGCTGAGCGCCTTTGGCGTGGTAAAAGTCTTTCCCATGGTGTGCTCCTATAACAGTCCTTTGATAATGTCGATAATTTTTTCCGGGGAGGGGATGTCTCCGCCGCATTCTCCGTAGAATGCCACGGGACGTCTGCCTTTGACGCAGCGCTCCACATCTTCCACCATCTGGCCCATGCTCATTTCAATACTGATGACCGCTTTGCAGCTGTCCTTGCATGCCGCCTCGAACACGGCTTTTTCCGGAAAGGGGAACAGGGTTTTGGGCCGCAGCATGGCCACTTCGATGCCCGCTTCCTTGAGCTGGTCAATGGCGGTTCTGCACACCCGGCTCATGGTGCCGTAGGAGGTGATCAATACCTGGTAGTCGGTGTCCCCGTTGTACAGTTCAAACCGCACCTCCTCTTTTTTCATCTGCGCGTACTTGGCCTTGAGGGCCAGGTTGTTGTCGTTGAGGGCTGTGGGGTCCAGAAACAAAGATTTCACCAGGTTGCGCTGTTTGCTGTTGCGAGAATCCATGCCGTTGGTGGCCCAGTCATCCTTGTTGGTGGGTTCTGTTTTCAGGTCATCGGGAAACTCCACCGGCTCCATCATCTGTCCGATGAGCCCGTCTCCCATGATCATGACTGGGCCCCTGTATTTTTCCGCCAGGGAAAAGGCCTGCATGGTCATCTCCACCGCCTCCTGCACCCCGTCCGGCGCCATCACCAGCAGGTGGTAATCCCCGTGGCCCCCGCCCTTGACGGCCTGGAAATAATCCCCCTGGGAGGGCAGAATGCCGCCCAGGCCCGGGCCGCCCCTGACAATGTTGACAAACACCGCCGGGCACTGGGCAGCCGCAATATAGGAGATGGCTTCCCCCATCAGGCTGATGCCCGGAGAAGAGGAGGTGGTCATGACCCGTTCACCGGCAGCTGAAGCCCCGAAAATCATATACCCCACCGCCACCTCACTTTCTCCCTGGAGAAACACCCCGCCCTCTTCGGGCAGCCGTTTCACCAGGTATTCCGCCACTTCGGACTGGGGGGTGATGGGATATGCAAAATAGTTTTTACAGCCTGCCCGGATGGCAGCCTCACCGATGGCCTCGTTTCCCTTCATTAATACCTTTGCCATTATTTTTTTCCTTGGGGTCAGAAGTTAACTTTTTTACCTTTTTCCCATCAGGCCGACTGGGTTTCCACAATATTAATGGCTGCATCCGGGCACATGATGCAGCAGATGGTGCAGTGGATGCAGTCTTCAGGTCTGGCCTGATAGGCGGGAAAATGCCCTTTGGCATTCACCTTGTCAGTGATCTCCAGAACGTTTTTGGGGCAGAAATTGACACACAGACCGCAGCCTTTGCAGCGCTCCTCATCAATTATGTGTTGAAATGCCATGTGAATTACTCCTTCATAGGTGTCTGTATAGGTTTTGGTATCGTATGTCGGTCCTGTTATATTTTATTGGTGCGTTTCCAGGGAAACAGCAGTTTTCTGTCAATGGGCAGCACCGGGCAGGAAAAATGGGCCAGATCATTTTCCGTGAGTATCCCGGGGGCAGCGGTGATAAATGCCATGGGGAGCTGTGCATGGTCTGCCACGCGTTTGACCAGATCATATCCCTGATGGATATGGCGGGCAGCGGTCTCGTCCATGAGATTGGCATTGGAAACAAGCCCGGTGACCTTCAGCTTAGCAGATATTTCGATTTCCTCTTTGATTTTAATGCACCCGGCCACATCGCCTGTAAAGGGCCTGAATACATTGATCACCTGGAGCATGTGAACGGATTTATTCTGTAAAACAGATGCCAGTGCTCCCAGCACGGTCACCCCCACATCGTCTCCGCCGGCATCCAGAATGGTCAGATCCGAAGGCTGCCGGATAATATCAGCTACAGCCGGGGCCAGAATGGGCAGATCTGCAAACATATACTGCCGGTCCGGCAGGATCACCTGTATGCCCATTGCTTCCAGCGGAATTCTGGCTTCCCTGGTCCTGAAATAGGGGTTGACCAGGTCCAGGTCTGCAATGTTCACGGCCATGCCGGTCTTGCGGCAGGCAGCAGCAAGATTGATGGCGGTCTCGGTTTTTCCGCTTCCATAATTGCCCGCCACCACCACAATGCCTGTAAAATCCAAACCCACGTTTTTCCTTTGTATGTTTCAAAAAATCAGCTAAACGCGTATTAAATCAGATAAGCGGTTTTTTTGCAATTTTTTTTTCAGGCCTTAGATATTTGTAATTGCCATAAGCATGGCAGATTTTCGATCGTTGCTGCAGCATGTTGTCCCGGATCCCGCCACCAGGGGCTTTTCATACGCCA
>DATFJY010000344.1:0-8907 GCA_035268905.1 Desulfotignum sp. | reverse complement strand
AGGATTTCCGGTATGTCATCTGCATCCATGTCATGCAGCGCCATTCTGGGATGGATATAGATTCGTTCCCGGTAAGTGGCATCTGTGTCATTTCTCGGCATCAGCCACACATGGGCCGTGCCCCCGTATTTTTCCGTGCTTTCCCATTCCGTTGAACCGCTGTCATTGGTCACCACCAGCCGGCCGAACTGGTTGGTCATCACATATTCATCGGCGGTATCAGACGTAATCGGACCCTTAGCCAGGGACAGCACCGAGGTGTTTCTGGGAAACCGGACCGTTTTCTGCCGGCTATAGCCGGTATTGCCGGCCTGCAGGGTATAAATCCGCCCGTCAAAGGGGCTGTCACCGGTATACTGGCCCAAAAGGGTCTGGGTGCCGTCCCGGGCCGTCAGCACCCGGTAGTAATAGGACTGGTTGTCCGCCAGGGTCACATAATCGGATCCATTGTATTCCACCACAAAGGACTGGAGCCCGTCCCGGTGGATGGTCAGGCTGGTGACAAAAATTTCCGGATACCCGTTGGCATTGATATCAGCGATGTCCAGGGACACGATGCGGTTGGTGGAGGCGTACTCCAGCTCTCTTTCCAGCACCAGCTGGTTTCCGGACATCTGGTGGATCATGAGGGTGTCGTCCGTGGCTGCCACCACCTGGATGGTGCCGTCCTTGTTCAAATCGCCTGCTGCCATGGCCGTGATGACCGCTTCAAGGCTCAAATGGGTGGCAAATCCTTTGCCCCCCTGCTGCTGCAGATTGACAAACCCGCCCTGGTAAGCAGTGCCCTGCCCTGCAGCCTGGAATCCCCCCGGTGCCTGAGGCCCTTCCGGGACCTGCTGAACATACAGTTCATTGGCAATGGACCGGTTGAACACTTTTTGGTTGATATCCCCGGCAAAAGCGTTCACCAGCGGAATCACATCCCCCATGTTGTTGCTCTGTTCAAAAAAGGTCAGGGCCGGCGCATCGCCTGTGACATCCACCATGGCGGCATCCAGGCTCACGCTTTCCCCGAAATGGGTCAGGCTGCCGAACAGCACATAATCCGCACCCAGCTGCTCACCCACGGCCCGGGCCTGGGCCTGGGTCAGCACCCCATTGTCCCCTGCAGGAGACCTGCCCATGGCGTTGTCCACCGTGTCCCGGTCCAGCACATCCACCTTGCCGGGATCTGACAGCCGGGAAGAGAGCATGGAAAACAGCCCGTTCTGCAGAAAGGTCAGGTCCCGGGGGGAATTCATGGCAAAGGGAAGTACTGCCACGGTTTTGGGGGCGGCCCCTGCCGCCGGACAGATGACACCCAGCATAAACATACACACAATGCATCCGGCTGATGCAGCCAATCGTCTGAATCTCACAGCAACACTCCTTTAATACTCGGTTAAGAGGGGGCTTGGTTTATCGGCGCTTTTGTGAAAAAGCCCAATAAGCCGCCTGACCCCGGACCGTATTCAATCCTTTTGGTTTTTACATTTCCCGGCACTATATATCAACCGGAAATATCAAACAACCCTTTTAAACAGCTTTTCCATCCGCTTCTTATCAAAGGTGACAAGGGTGGGCCTGCCATGGGGGCAGTGAAAGGGATTTTCACAGGCAAACAGGTCTTTTATCAGGGTTTCCATCTCTTTAGGGGACATGGATCTATTGGCCTGGACCGCATGGTGGCAGGCCATGGAGATGAGGCAGTTTTCCAGCCATTGTTCTGTGACGGCAGTGTCACCGGTTTCCATAAGGGTTTCCACAATACCCTGCACCAGGGGTTTCACCGGTTTTTGTGCCAGAAGACCGGGCACTGCCTTGATCACAAAAGTGGTACCGCCAAAGGGCTCGATGACCAGGCCCAGGGTCTCCAGTTCCGCCAGGATTGAGGACAGAAGATCCGCCTCCCCGGCGCTGAATTCCAGGGTTTCCGGCACCAGCAGAAACTGGCTGTCCTTGGGCAGACGCGCATGCCGGTGCTGCAATGCCTCGTACACCACCCGTTCATGGGCTGCATGCTGGTCCACCAGCACCAGACACCCCTCCTGTTCTGCAATAATATAGGTACCCATGACCTGGCCCAACACCGCAGGGCTTTTCTGGATACTTGCATCACCAGGGGTCTGGGTTGCCGCAGAGGACAGAACGCTTTCAGCCTGGTGGGAGGAATCTGCTGAATCTGCAGGTCTGGACAGGGCCGATGGCGGCGACAGGCCTGATGGCGGTGACAGAGATGACGGACGTGAAGGATGTGATGGAGCACCCCCTGGTTCTTCTGCCGGTGAATCTGATGCAGCAGAAACAGATGGATGAGGGGGGGCAGCAGATGACTGCGGGGAGCTATCTGACGCACCTGACAGGTCTGATGGGTCTGATGAACCTTGGCCGGGAAGATGGCCTGCTCTTGCTGTCCAGCGTTCCCCCCATGGCAGGGGTGCCTGAACCGATGGGTACTCCCGGGCCTGCTCTCCCCAGGCGCTTTCCATGGGCTCGGATGTCCGGGACCGGGGCATCTGACGGGAACCGGTATAGGCGGTGACGGTCTGCTGGGCCGCAACCAGGGAGATTTCCACCGCCTGTGCCACGGCCTGGTATACCGGCTGGGGAGACAAAAACTTTATTTCCCGTTTAGAGGGGTGGACATTCACATCCACCTGGTCACAGGGCAGATCGCAGCAGATCACTGCCACGGGAAACCGGCCTTTCATGATCCGCCCGGCAAACCCCCGGAACACGGCCGCCACAATGCCCTTGTCATATACCAGGCGGTTGTTCACAAACAGATAGATCCGGCCGGCAGTGGACCGTGTCACCGAAGGATGGGCGCAGACCCCTGATATATGGATCGGTCCTGCCCCGTGATCCAGGGTATGGCCCATGGGATACAGCTGGTCTGCCACATCCGTTCCCAGCACCAGCATGGCCCGGTGCAACAGGTCCTGATCCGCTGGGAAATGCCGCACCGGTTTGCCGTTGGCATGCATGGAAAATCCCACCTTTGGGTTGCCCAGGGCCATGCCGGAAATGGTATCTGTGATATGGCCGGCTTCCGTGGTGTCTGCCTTGAGAAATTTGCGCCGGGCCGGGGTGTTGAAAAACAGGTGTTTGACCGCCACCATGGTGCCGTCCGGAGCACCGGTTTCCGACACCTGCAACAGTTTTCCACCGGCCATCTCCACCCGGGTGGCGGTATCCGCATCCTTGGATTTTGTCACAAGGCAAAACCGGGAAACCGATGCAATGGAGGGCAGGGCTTCTCCCCTGAACCCGAATGTCCCGATGGAAAACAGATCTGTCTGGTCGAAAATCTTGCTGGTGGCATACCGCTCGATGGCCAGCAATGCCTGGTCCCGGGACAGGCCTGTGCCGTCGTCTGCCACCCGGATCAGGGACTTGCCCCCTTTTTCCATCTCAATGGTGATATGTCCGGCATTGGCATCGATGCTGTTTTCCACCAGTTCTTTTACCACGGATGCCGGCCGCTGCACCACCTCTCCGGCGGCTATCTGGTTGGACAGGATCTCCGGCAGAATACGGATCATTTCAGTCTGCCTGTTTCACGAACCGCAGCAAAAATTCAGAATCTTTGGGGCTTAGGTCAAACTGCAGGGAGGCTGTATCAGCCAGTTTTTCCACCGGGGTATCAGGATTTTTTTTTCTTTGTTCACTGACCCACTGGATCGCTTTTTTCAACGCCTCTCCCTGGGGGTGTACATTTGCCATTGTATGCTCCTTTTTATTCTCAAAGCGCTGGAAACTGCTGGTGCAGGCCCAGAGATTTTTCCATTCCGTACCCTGCCCGCACCAGGGACAGTTCATCAAACCGGGCTGCCATCATCTGAATGCCGATGGGAAGACCCTTTGCCGAAAATCCGCCAGGCACTGATATACCGGGGACCCCGGCCATGTTGGCGGACAGGGTGAATATATCGGTCAGGTACATGGTGAGGGGGTCATCCACTTTTTCGCCTATGCGGAATGCCGGTGTCGGGGCCACCGGTGACAACAGGATGTCACAGTCTTCAAAAGCCCTGGAAAAATCTTCCATGATCAGGGCCCTGACCTGGGAGGCTTTGCCGTAATAGGCATCATAATATCCGGCTGACAGGGCATAGGTGCCGATGATGATCCTGCGCTGCACCTCCGGGCCGAACCCGCGGGACCGGGTCTGCTTGTACATGTCGATAAGATCATCTGCCTGGTCCGCCCGGAACCCGTATTTGACCCCGTCAAACCGGGCCAGGTTGGAACTGGCCTCACACGGGGCAATGATATAATAGGCGGCCACCACATATTCAGCATGGGGCAGCGAGACCTCCTTGATGTTTGCCCCCAGCTCCGTAAGCACCTTTATTGCAGTTTCGAACACCGCCAGCACATCCGGATCAACCCCTTCCATGCCAAGATACTCTTTGGGGACCCCCACGGTCATCCCTTTCAGGCCCTGTTTTTCAAAGGCTGCAAGGCCTGCGGTAAAATCCGGCACCTCCCTGGAGACACAGGTGGAATCCATGGGGTCATGCCCGGCAATCAGGTTCAGCACCAGGGCTGCATCTTCCACGGTGCGGGCAATGGGGCCGATCTGGTCCAGGGAGGAGGCATAGCATACCAGGCCGAACCGGGACACCCGGCCATAGGTGGGTTTGAGCCCCACCACCCCGCAATGGGAGGCGGGCTGGCGGATGGAGCCGCCGGTGTCAGTTCCCAAAGCGGCACAGCAGAACTGCGCTGCCACGGCAGCTGCAGAGCCCCCGCTGGACCCGCCCGGCACATAATCCAGGTGCCAGGGGTTTTTTGTGGGAAAATAGGCGGAGTTTTCCGTGGATGATCCCATGGCAAATTCATCCATATTGGTTTTACCCAGGATCACCCCATGGGCCTGTTTGAGCTTTGAAACCACGGTTGCGTCATACCCGGGAACAAAGTTGTCCAAAATTTTCGACCCGCAGGTGGTGCGCATGCCCCGGGTACACAAAAGGTCCTTGAGGGCCATGGGGATCCCGGTAAACATTGTCTGGTTTCCGGCAGCTATCTGTCGGTCGGCAGCATCTGCCCGGGCCATGGCGTCTGCCCCATCCTTCAAAAGAAAGCTGTTGATGGTGTCGTCATGGGCCGCAATCCGGTCCAGCAATGCACGGGTAAGCTCCCTGGAGGATATTTTTTTTTCATCCAGCAGCCGGCGGGCGCCTGCCAGGGTCAGTGTGTGTAACTCCATCTGTATTTCCTTATGTCATCTATCGGGCTATTTCACCACCCGTGGTACCAGATAATAATCTGCGTCTTTCTGCGGGGCGTTGGCCAGGGTCACCGCAGGGCCGGGACTTGGAAAGATCTTGTCTTCCCGCAGCACATTCTGCATGAATGCAGCCCCGGATGCAGGTTTCACCCCTGTTACATCCACATGGGCCAGTTTGTCCATATAGTCCAGAATACCGCTCAACTGCTCACAAAGGGATGCTTTGCTGCGGTCATCGATTTCCAGGCGGGCCAGATGGGCAATATTTTCTACTTCCTGTTGGGAAATTTTCATGGTCATTCCTTTTTGATAACCATGCCGTTGATATCGGCCTGGTTGAGTTTTTCAAGATACCTGCGCGCCGCATCCCGGGTGGCAAACCCCCCACTCCTTACCCGGTACCAGGTCACACCGTCTATCTTTTTGCTGGTGCGGGTTGCGGCAAACCCTTTTTCATGCAGCACTGCTGTCTGGGTGACGGCATCTGTAAAGGATTTAAAGGCTGCCACCTGGATAGTGTAGGGACCACCGGCTCCGGAACCGGGAACTGCCCCGGCAGTATCCTGTTTTTTCTCTGAAACAGCTGCCATTTTGGCTGTGGCGGCCCTATTGAAGGTGGCGGCTTTTTTACTGGTTTTCACCGGGATGGCACCTGTCTGCATTGTCTGGTTTGCATCAGGCGTATCCTGCATATCTGTGGCTTTTGGCTGCATCTGTTCTGCATCCACAAAATTTTCTTCCAGCATGCCCCCGGTATCCTCAGCTGCCATCATGGGCAGTTCTTCTGGTTCCTCTGGTTCACTTAAGGCCTCGTAATAGTGCAGGTTTATTCTGGTGTCCCGGTTTTCTTTATGCTCCCTGTTTTCCGTTTTCCGGGCAATTGCCATCAGCCGCTCCTGAAACCCTTGTGTTTGGAATGTCACAGGGGCTGTGCCCCGGCCCACCATGATCCCCAGCAAAAACATCCATCCACTGATAAATATATACAGGGTATATTTCATGGCCCCCTTAAAGGACATGGTCACATTCTTTCAGGCGCAGACACCCCTAACAGCCCAAGCCCGTTGCGGATCACCTTTTTCACAGCCATCACCAGGCTCAGCCGCGCCCCGGATAATGCAGGATCCGGGGTGATCACTTTATGCCGGTTGTAATACCCATGAAACGCAGATGCCAGAGACATCAGATAGGTGAAAATCACATGGGGATGGCAGGTGGCTGCACTTTTTTGCACCTGTTCTGGAAATCCTGCCAGAATTTTGATCAGGTTGATCTCTTCTGGTTCCACCAGATGGGACAGATGCCGGCCCCGGGTGAAATCTTTGTCATTTATCAGGTCCTGCGCCTGTGCCTTGGACAGAATGCCGGCAATACGGGCGTGGACATACTGGACATAGTAGACCGGGTTGTCACTGCTTTTCTGCTTTGCCACCTCCAGGTCAAAATCCAGGCCAGAGTCATAGCTGCGGCTCAAAAACATGAACCGTGCCGCATCTTTTCCCACCTCATCCACAATATCCTTGAGGGTGACAAATTCTCCCGCCCTGGTGGACATCTGCACAGGTCTGCCCCCCCGGAGCAGGTTCACCAGTTGCACCAGGATGACCTGAAACTGGTCCCGCTTTTTCCCCATGGCCACGATTGATGCAGCCATGCGGTTGATATACCCGTGGTGGTCCGCCCCCCAGACATCGATCACCCGGTGAAAGCCGCGTTCAAATTTTTCCTGGTGATAGGCAATATCCGAGGCAAAATAGGTGGTCATGCCGTTGCTTCTTTTCACCACCCGGTCTTTTTCGTCCCCGAAACCACTGGTTCTGAACCACAGGGCCCCCTCATTTTCATACGCCAGGTCTTTTGCCTGAAGATCTGCCAGGGTATATGCAATCCGGCCGGAATCGTACAAGCTCTGCTCGCTGAACCATTTGTCAAAGACCACCCCGAAAGCGGCCAGGTCATTGCGAATATTTTCAAGTATCTGTTGTGCCGCATATCGGGCACACACGGCAATGGCGGCATCCGCTTCCTGATCTGCAAAATCCGGGGACTGGCTTTCCAGCACCTGGCGTGCCAGATCCCTGATATAGTCTCCCTGATAACAGTCTTCGGGAAAAGCGATGGAACGGCCCGCCAGTTCCTGAACCCGGAACCAGACTGATCGTCCCAGGGTGTTTATCTGCCGGCCGGAATCATTGATATAGTATTCTTTGGACACCCTGAAACCGGCAAAGGCCAGGATATTGCCCACAGCATCCCCTACGGCAGCTCCCCGGCCATGCCCCACATGCAAAGGGCCTGTGGGATTGGCTGAGACAAACTCCACCTGGACCCGTTCTCCTTTACCGACATCCGAGGCCCCGTAACGGGTATCTGCTGCAAATATCCGGTCCACCACCGGATGCCAGGCAGACGGCCGCAGAAAAAAATTGATGAACCCGGGCCCTGCCACCTCCACTTTGTCAATGAATGATGGCTTATCCATGGCTGCCACAAGGGCATGTGCAATTTTCTGCGGGGCCATTTTCTGGATGCCTGCCGACACCATGGCAAAATTGGTGGACAAATCCCCCTGGGAATCATGTTTTGGCGCTTCGATTTCCATCTCCGGCATCTGTTCAGACGGCAGGGCGCCGGCGTCAAACGCCTTTTTGGCAGCGTTTTGCACAAGGTCTTTTATGGTATTTTTCATAGGGCCTGGTTTTTCATCCGCCTTTTAGTTTTCATGTTCAGAGGTATCTTCCGGGGTAAATCTCGGGGTATCGTCTTCATCATCGATCTCTTTGATTTCATCCTCTTTGGAATCCCCATCCTCATCCAGCAGTGCGTCCAGCTCGACATCCTCTTCTTCGAGCACAAATTCCTCCTCTTCCGCCAGGGTTTCTGAATCTTTGAACTCCACAATGACCTTTTCCTGGGCTGTATCAGCGAAAAAACCACTGGTTTCTTCATGGAGTTTGACACACAGGTCCATGGTGGGAAAAAATGACCTGCGCCGCAGCAGCCGGGCAAAAGATTCCAGCCCTTGCTGTGCGGCAGCGGCCATCTGTGCAAGGTCATAGGTTTCCTCATGCAGGGGCATGACAACCCCGGGATCCACCTCACCGGATTCCAGTACCGTCAAGATATTGTCTTTCACATTTTTTTCAAAACGAATTTTCTGTTTCATCTACTGTCTCCTGTAAAAAGCTATAGCCTAAAACCCCTTAATATAGCGCAACCATTCTTTGTGTCAACAACAAGATGCGCTGTAAAAATCCAGGTTAGGTATTGACCTGTTTTGAACAAGATGATATATAGCTTTGGTTATATTATGGAGGAGTGGCCGAGCGGCTGAAGGCGGCGGTCTTGAAAACCGTTAAGTGTCAAAGCTTCGTGGGTTCGAATCCTACCTCCTCCGCCATAAAAAATTTTTGGGAGAAATGGCCGAGTGGCTGAAGGCGCTCGCCTGCTAAGCGAGTATGGGGGTAACACTCCATCGAGAGTTCGAATCTCTCTTTCTCCGCCACAGTCAAGGGTCTTCAGGTTTGCTCTGATCAAACCAAGGCCCTTTTTTGTCTGCAGGGTATGAATTTCGGTGTGGAAAACTCTTTTTTATGCAGATTTTAATAAGGAGTACACCTGCAGGGGGTTATCAATGCCTTTCAACAGCACCCTGCCCCTGTCATAAACCGGCCACAGTCCGTCAATCA
>DATFJY010000343.1:0-2533 GCA_035268905.1 Desulfotignum sp. | reverse complement strand
ATCGGGATGTTTGAAGATTTTTCACTGTGGACTATATCAGAAACATAATTTCTCCAATGCCTGATTCATGGGTACGGACTATTATTAAAAGTCTTGAGGGAGGGGTACAATTGCAGACAAAATATTTTGTATGGTTTTTTTATGCATCGAAAACATGCCAGAAGGCTGAGTGGAGTTGACAGTTGTTACAATTATCTCGTTGATTTTACCTTCATATTTTCGATATTACAAAATCATCCACACAACCGTTCCAAAGAAACCTTTTTAGTCCATGGACATCATGGTTTTCTGCATCAAGCCAATCTGTATATGCTTCAGGATTCAAAATACATGGCATCCGGTCATGTATGTCCCTGATCTCTCCAACTGCTTCTCTGGTTATGATGGTGCAGCCATTATAAGTTTTCTGCCAGGTATCCCATAAACCGGCAAATGCAAACGGGGCATTGGAGGGTAATTGAAAAAAATATTTGGTCTTTCTGTTGCCAATCTCCTGATGGGATTTCCATTCATAAAAGCCATCCCCGATAATCAGACACCGCCTTTTTCGAAAGGAATCCTTGAAGCTTGGCTTTTGGTCCAAAGTCTCCATCCTGGCATTGATATGGCCAGTTCCTTTCTTTTCTTTTGCCCAAAATGGTATCAGGCCCCAGGTCAAATGGCCCAGGCGCATTTTTGATTCCTGCATGATGATTGCCGGCACATGCTGGGAGGGAAACACTTCCAGCCGGGGCTCCACTTTACAGGTGATGATATCCACTGCAAAGTGCTGCTGGATCTGTTCCAAAGATATGTTTTGGGAAAATCTGCCGCACATAGTGGTGAACCTTCATATTTTGTAATTCAGTAAACCCTGCCCGGATGCCGTCTTATATCCGGCTGCATTCAAACACCCTTTTCCCATTTTCTTGCTTTCTTAGCAACCGGTTTATTTGGACAACCCTCTTCCTTTCTCCTGCAGGGAAAAAGGGATATCCTTTAATGGTTTTTATGGAAAAAGCGGCAAACCCTGATGCGGGATGATTTGTCACTGCTGCAGGATGTTATTACGGTAATGAGCGCTGCATCAGCGAGGTGTCAGTATGCGGGCCATAAGCCATTCCAGGGTTTCCGTCCAGTCAACTCAGGGTTTCACCAGCGCGTAAATATGTATCGTGTCAAACAGCTGAATGCGCTGCACTTCTGTTATGCCGCCCTGAAACTGCTGCAGTTTTGCACGTATTCGGGCTGGGGCTGCATCATCTGCCGGGTCCTGGCCAAAAGTATACTGACAAAGATCTGCCAGGTCATCGAAATCCGCCGGCACCGCAAACACCTTGTGGCGGATCAGGGCAAACGGGCTGTGGTGGATGGCGTGTACAGCTGACTCCAGGGCACCTGTCTCGTCATGGAACAGGTGGAAGAACTGCTGGAACTCTCCGTCTGCAGCCGGCTCAAGAATGATCACCCGGCCGGCCGGGGCCACCACGCGGTGGGCTTCCACCAGGGCCTGACGGCTGTTCTGGTGATGCAGGGAAAAGATAAAAATGATCCTGTCAAATGACGCGTCCCCAAAGGGCAGGGTTTCCCCGGAACCAATGAAAAACCGGGCATTCCCGGTCTGCTGCCGCGCTTTGGCAACAGCTGATGTGTCCGGGTCAATGGCAATGTAGCGGCAGGTGCCCCGGGCCAGCATCACGGACAGCCTGCCCTCCCCGCAACCGATTTCCAGGACGCTACAGCCGTCTGTGGCTGCAAGACCCTGGATCATGGTCAGCTGCAGATTGTCTTTATCATATATCATGGGTACGTTCCTGTATTAGATCAGGCCGGTGGAAAACGCGATCATGAACTGGCCGGCATAATACAGGGGCAGGCCCGCGGCCCGGTTGAGGAACGCCTTTGTGACAAACCGCTGGCGGGCCGAATATGTCGGAAACATAAAACAGCAGGGCCCCGGCAAATACCAGGGCACGGGCTGCGGGATCCAGGCCGGGGTTGTTCATGAGTGCGGCAGCGGAAATGACCATGGCGGTGATGATCACGATATAGGCGATGACCGGAATGCGCATGTCCCCCAGATGGAGCCGCTGCCGGAGGGTGACCTGATTAAAAGGAAAAAAAACGCCTTATCTTTAGCGGTTTTTCCACTCGGGTTTGCGCTTTTCCTCAAAGCTGGCGATGCCCTCCAGTGTGTCTTCGGTTTTCATCATGGTTTTCAGAAAATAGTTGGAAACCAGATCCACACCCTGGAAAAAGCTGGTGCCGATGTGGCGTTTCACAGCCCGTTTGTTGAGCCGGATAATCAGGGGGGATGCCATACAGATTTCTTTGACATACCCTTCTACTGCTTCGGTGAATTCATCCTCATCCGCCACCTGGCTGACAAAGCCCATTTTCCTGGCCTGTTTGGCCTTGTAGGTCTTGCCGGTGGTGACGATCTCGATGGCCTTGGCCGGGCCCACCAGTTCGGGCAGGCGCAGGGCTGCATAGGGCGGGAAAAACCCCAGCTTGATCTCGGGCTGTCCGAATTTGGCTTTTTTGCTGGCAATAA
>DATFJY010000342.1:0-11940 GCA_035268905.1 Desulfotignum sp. | reverse complement strand
CTGGGCGATGATGCCGTCAAACAGCGGCAGATTGTCTCTTCCATCAAGGATTTAGAAGATGACGGATTTGAATTTGATGCAGCCGAAGGGTCCCTCAAGCTGATCATGGAAAAACTCACGGAACAGTACAAAAGCTATTTTAATCTGGAATCTTTCCGGGTGGTGGTGGAAAAAGACAGGGAAAAACCGTGTTACTCCCATGCCATGATCAAGATCCGGGTGGGCAAGACCACCGAAATCACCTCGGCAGAAGGGGACGGCCCGGTATCAGCTTTGGACAATGCCCTGCGGAAAGCCTTGTCCGCCATGTATCCTAAGATCAGTGACATGCATCTGGTGGACTTCAAGGTCCGGGTGATCGACGGATCCGACGGCACTGATGCCAAGGTGCGGGTGCTTATCGAATCCAGGGATACAGACAACCTTTTCACCACCATCGGCGTATCGGAGGATATCATTGAAGCCAGCTGGCAGGCCCTGGCCGACAGCTTTCAATACAAACTGTCTCTGGACCATAATGGCCATAAAAACAACACATAACGGCCGTAAGAACAGGCCCAGAAACCCTATATTTTTTAAAAAGGCATTACCCATGAATGACCACAAACGCATTATCATATTCGACACCACCCTGCGGGACGGAGAGCAGTCCCCCGGGGCCAGCATGAACCAGGCGGAAAAACTGCGCATCGCCACCCAGCTGGAACTGCTGGGGGTGGATGTAATCGAGGCGGGTTTTCCCGCCGCATCAGACGGGGATTTTGAAGCGGTGCAAAAAATTGCCGACAGCCTGAAAAAAGCCCAGGTGGCAGCCCTGTGCCGGGCAGATGTTCACGATATCCAGCGGGCATGGGATGCAATCAAAAATGCTGTCAACCCCAGGATACACACCTTCATCGCCACATCGGAACTGCACATGAAATACAAACTGCAGATGGAACCTGCCGATGTGCTGCGCCAGGCAGTGGAAGCGGTGAAAATGGCCGCCTCTTTTACCGGTAATGTGGAATTTTCTGCAGAAGACGGTTCCCGGTCTGACCCGGATTTTTTGTGTACCGTGTTTGAATCGGTCATAGATGCCGGCGCCACCACCATCAATCTGCCGGACACGGTGGGGTATGCGGTTCCGGAGGAATTTGGACAGCTGATCGAATATGTCATGGCCAACACCTCCAACATCGACCAGGCTGTGCTGTCTGTCCACTGCCATAATGACCTGGGGCTTGCCACGGCCAACACCCTGACAGCCATACAGAAAGGGGCCCGCCAGGTGGAGGTCACCATCAACGGCATCGGAGAGCGGGCCGGCAACACCTCTCTGGAAGAGGTGGTGATGTCCATGAAAACCCGGCCCAATTTTTTCAGCCACTCCACTGGTATCGACACCACCAGGATTTACCCCACCAGCCGCCTGGTGAGCATGATCACAGGGATTCTGATTCAGCCCAACCGGGCCATTGTGGGGGCCAACGCCTTTGCCCACGAAGCCGGTATTCACCAGGACGGGGTGTTGAAAAACCCCATGACCTATGAAATCATGAAACCGGAAACCGTTGGCATTCACAAAAACAGCCTGGTTTTGGGCAAGCATTCTGGACGGCATGCCCTGGCGGCCCATATCCGGGATATGGGATATGACCTGTCTGAAGAAGAGATCAACACCGTCTTTCAAAAATTCAAAAACCTGGCCGACCGCAAAAAACAGATCCTGGATGAGGATATCGAGGCCCTGATCAACGAAGGGGTATTGCGGACCCCGGAAATCTTCAGCCTGGAATACATCCATGTGCTGTCCGGATCCACGGTATTTCCTACCGCTTCAGTACAGCTCAAGATCAACGGCCGTCCGGTCCAGGGTTCTCTGGAAGGCACCGGTCCCATTGATGCGGTCTACAATATTATCTCCAAACTCACCAACACCAAATCCGAGTTGCTCCGGTTTACCATATCCGCGTTGACCGAAGGCACGGATGCCCAGGGCGAGGTAACGGTCCGGCTCAAGGAAGACGGGATCGTGGCCCTGGGCAAAGGGGCAGATCCCGACATCATCACCGCCTCTGCTCTGGCCTATATCAACGGCCTCAACCGCCTGGAATACCTCAAGGCCCATCCCCCGATGGAACAGGCGGTTCTGTAACCCATTTGATATGGATGCCGCACCCGGCGGGAACCTGTTCCCGGTATAAAGTCGGCTATCCGGCATCCATATCAACCAATGCCAGACTGCACAACATGCTGCCGAAAAATGTCTATCCGGCCGGGGCCATGAAAGCGGCCCTCATCGGCCCGGTTCCGGCGGTCGCAGCCGTTTCTTGTATGTTTCCAGTATGGTCCGGGAGGCATCTACCCCATGAAAAACATACTGGTATTGACCGATCAGGCAGATGATTCCTGCCCGACATTTATGGTAGTGCTTTTTTCCGGCCCCGGAGGTTCGCCAATGCAGCCGCTTTTTGAACCAACGGTCATTTAACAAAACCGCCTGCTACCACGCCATGGCACCGGCAGGCTGTTGCCACCAAACATTTTCCATGGTGCCGGGCGATCCCTTCGGCCAGGTCAAACAGATCAGAGGGCGCGTATCCCCCCACCCCCGGCCCGAGCTGACGGCTTTGGATCACAAAGGGGAAGATATCCTGAAAATATAGATCAGCAATGAGCCGGAACATGTCTTTTTTTCTTGGTTTTCCGGTCTTTGTGCACCGATCGTTCGGTTCGCTGCAGTTTGGGGGACACAAAAAATCTGCATGGCTCACATAGATCTGGTTGTCAGTTCCCTGCATGGGGTTGGGCAGATGAGTGGCGATCTCATCAGGCAGGGGCCAGGATAAAAGGCGGTTTTTTCCCAGTATCAAACGGCACCACTCCCAGGCCAGGTGGACGGGCACGGCCGGCACCACCCAGTCCGGTCTCCGGGACAGGGTCATTTCTTTGAACAAAAAATCCACGCCATCCCCGACATGAACGTTACATCCCAGAGATTGTATTTTTTTCAGGTACAAACTGTCCAGATCCACCAGGGTCACATCAACCAATGAATTCTGCTGCCAGGAAAACCATTCGGCAGCCCTTAACCCGAACCGGCCCCCGCCGATGATCCATATTTTTTTCATAGCCGGGTTATCCTATGGTTATCCGGTGTTTGTCAAGCATAGAAAATATCCAGTTTAAATTGTTTGTTACACTTGCCATACAGATCAGTTTTTGGTTAAATCACCGGGTATTTATTAATGTTAAAATTAGAATAAAAGGAAACAGCTATGCCAAAGTCCGTTGGAATTGATTTGGGTCCCACCAACTCAGCCACTGCCATCAAAAAAATCCAGGTTGAGATCATTCCCAACAAGGAAAATGAAATGACAACCCCCTCCTGTGTGGCCTTCTAACCAAAAAAGAGATTGCTCGGCATTTCCGAAAAGACCGAATGTATCGTGGGAAAACATGCGCTGGAATGGTTGAAACAGGACCCGGCCAACACGGTCACCGCTGTCAAGCGCTTGATGGGCCGAAGCTTTGACAATCCGGAAGTGCAGAAACTGGTATCTGATCCCCGCCAGGTGGTCTTCATCCGCCGCCGACCTCCCCCGAAGCTGCCGTCAAAGACATCTCTCCTCTTAGAGATATGTCTGATGACCGGGAAGCGCACCCGCTGCATTCAAACAATCCTGCAGGCAACCGTCAGAGAATGGTACCCTTGGCCCTGACGGCATTGGCTTTGCTGCTGGCGGTTTTTTCCATTTTTCTTGCATACCGGTTATCAGCGGTTGCGCATCTGCTGCAGCGGCAGCATACCGTTCTGACGGATCTGCTGACAGCGGGCGTATCACGGGAAAATAATTTTCAGGAACAGAACCAGGTGTTGGAACTGGTCCGGAAACTGGAAATCACCCCGGCACAGAGAGACCGTTTGAAAACGTATATGGCAGATGTCCAAACCGCTGTTCGTGAAAACGGCACCCGGCTGAACCGTATTGAATCCAGACCGTATTGAAATGGCTTTACAAAAAAAACCGTCTCTCCCTGTGGCAAAGGCATATGAAATGAATCCGTTTAAAGTTCTCGGGGTGACACAGCAGGCCACCCACAAAGAGATTATTCAGGGAGTCGGGCAGGCAATGCGCTCCCGGCAGTATTCCGCACAGACCATTGCCCGGGCACAGAAACTGCTCCTGGATCCGGAATCCCGGGTCTGTCAGACTTTTTTACACTTTGTTGATGTAAAAGATGCAAAAAACGGCATGATGCGGGACATGGCCGGCTTTTGTGAACAGATTGAACAGCAGCGGGCTCCCGGGGAATTGTTCCGATCCATTTTTCTGACAACAAAGCCGCCATGGAAACCTGTAAAATCATCGAAACCCGGGAGCAGCCGAACCTGGACGATGAAACCGTCCTTGAAATTCTCAAAACCGGGTATATAAATGAACAGGATGGCAATGTGATACGCAAGGCTGACGTGATAACGGTCCTCAATGCCCATGAATAGACCCCGGTTCCGGCTGCGGCAGGAGGGAAAGGCTTTATTCCGTGGTCCTGATTTTGGCAAACACCTCGGGCGTGGGTTTGGGCAGCCCGGCAACCTTCCATGCCTTGACCGGATCGGGAAACTGTTCATAGTTGCAGTCCTTTGCCTGCCCCACATTTTTGCACACCGCCCTGAGAATGGGAAACGCCTCAAACTGTTTATAATAGCTGCGCATAAATTTGATAATTTCCATGCGCTCGGTGCTCAACGGGCATTCATCATCAATACCCTCTTTTTCCGCCAGCGCGCAAGCGATCTCCTCGGTCCAGGAACGAAAATCCTTGAGATAACCTTCTTCGTCCAGATGCAGAACCAGGTCCTGGGTGTTTACCATCACTCACCTCCTGATATTGGGTTCATATATATGGTTTATTAACGCCACAAAAGTATGATAAGCATCAAATTGTTTCTGTAAAGCGTTCACTCTATGTTGCGTTTGACCCGATTTTTTTTTATAGTCACATAAAGCTTTGAACACCATCAGAAAATCAATTGCAAAACAGATGAGGAGCCAGCCCGATATGACCGACAATTACGCAAAAATCGTCCAGGACAATCTGAAAAAGCTTTACAGCGACCTTCCCCGGGATCTGGACCAGCGCCTTGCCGCCGGCCGGGAGGGGGACCATTTCTTGTTCGATGCCTTTGGAGACCCCTGTGTCATCGCACCGGACCGCATCACTTTAAATGGAAAAAACGCATCCTCCATACTGGGGATACTGATTTCCCTGTATGCCCTGCATGCTGCCACCGACATCTGTTTGCCTGCCCCCTTCCGGGCGTTCAAGGAATTTAACGGCAGCATGCCCTATGCCGGGGCTTTTGTCACCCACACCGAACAGTTGCTGGTGCCCCATGTGATGGCAATGAAAAACAACCTGGAAAAAATATCTTCCGCCTTAAAGGGAGAAAACCCGCCTGCGGACACGCCAGGGGATATTGCCTTTGTGGTATATCCATTGCCCAAAATCGCCCTGTGTTACATCTTATATGAAGCAGATGAAGATTTTCCCGCCGCAGTCACGTGCCTGTATTCCAGTAATGCAGACCGGTTCATGCCCATGGACGGACTGGCGGATGTGGGGGAATACACCTCTAAAAAGATCATGGATCTGGTCTCCTGATCCCATGGATGTTGACTATGGCACACTGCAGGCCCTGAGAAAGACCCATCCGGCCTGGAAGCTGCTGGTGGCGGATCACAGCCCGCTCATTGCCGCATTTTTGCACCGCACCTTTGTTGTGCCCAACCAGCGGCGGCTCAGCCGGGCAGACCTGGCCTCGGCCCTGGAGGACCTGCTGTTCACCCTGCGGGAAACCCAAGGCGAAAATTCATTTCCCCGGTCGGCCCGGGCCTATCTGGATGACTGGGCCGGCGAAGACAAGGGGTGGCTGAGAAAATTCTATCCCCGGGGATCGGATGAGGTGCACTATGATTTGATGCCGGCGGCGGAAAAAGCCCTGTCCTGGCTGGAGAGCCTTATTCAGCGGCCCTTTGTGGGCACGGAATCGCGCCTGATGACCATTTTTGATCTGCTGCGCCAGATGGTGGAAGGTACGGAAAAAGATGTACAGGTGCGGACCCAGGAGCTGGAAAAACGAAAGGCGGCCATCGAAAACGAGCTGGAACAGGTGCGCTCGGGCCGGCTGGACATACTGGATGACACCGCTGTCCGGGACCGGTTTCTCCAGGTGAGCCAGACCGCCCGGGAACTGTTGGGGGATTTTCGGGAGGTGGAGTACAATTTCCGGCTGCTGGACCGGAAAATCCGGGAACAAATCACCCTGTGGGAAGGCACCAAAGCACAACTGCTGGCAACTTTTTTCGGGGAACGGGACATGATTGCAGAATCCGACCAGGGCAAAAGCTTTACCGCGTTCTGGGACCTGCTCATGTCCCCGGCCCGGCAGGAGGAGCTCACCGGGATGCTGGAAAAGGTGTTTGACCTGGCAGCAGTGAAAGAACTGGCTCCGGACCGGCGCCTCAAGCGGGTGCATTATGACTGGCTGTCTGCCGGCGAACATACCCAGCGCACTGTGGCCAAGCTGTCCGGGCAACTGCGGCAGTACCTGGATGACCAGGCATTCCTGGAAAACAAGCGCATCATGCAGGTGATCCAGCAGATCGAGACCCGGGCGGTCCGGCTCAGGGACCATATGCCCCGGGGCAGCATGATGACCATGAATGAGGCATCTCCGGACATTCACCTGCCCATGGAACGGCCCCTTTACAAAATCCCGGTCAAACCCAGGATAACGGACACGGTCTCGCTGGGGGACGGGTCTGATATCCCTGCGGACATGCTGCACGACATCATTTTCGTGGATCCTTTGAAGCTCAAGCAACGTATCCGCAGTGCCCTGCACACCAAAGACCAGGTCACCCTGGCACAGATCCTTTCCGATCATCCCCTGGAAAAGGGCCTGGCTGAACTGGTCACCTACCTGGCCCTGGCGGCAGAGGATGACAATGCCTGGTTTGACGACGACCTGACCCACCAGGCCGTGTGGACCGATGCCGGCGGCATCGCCAGGCAGGCCACATTCAACGCCGTGATATTCAGCAGGTGACACTTATGGATGCAACACAACCTTATCCATCTGATATCTCCCGCCCACTGGTGGCATTGATGAAGGGCGTGGTGTTCAAGGACAACGACCCGGCCCTGTGGCACCTTCTGGAGGAGGGCCAGATGGCTGTCAGGGACTATGTCCGGGTCATGGGCCTTGAGCTGATGCTGGACACTGCCGAAGGGTATGCCTGGCTGGCCACCCGGGAACCCGAGGAAGGAGAAGATCCCCTGCCCCGGCTGAAGGGCCGGCGGCAGCTGTCTTACCCGGTGAGCCTTATCATTGCGCTCTTACGCAAAAAAATGGCAGAACAGGATGCAGCCGGAGAAGATCCCCGTCTGATCCTGTCGGTGGAAGAGATCACGGACATGGTCCGGGTGTTTTTGCCGGCATCAGGCAACGAGGCAAAGATGATGGACCGGATCAACACCCATCTGAACAAAATTGCGGATCTGGGGTTTATCCGGCGGCTCAAGGGCGAAAAGGACAAAATCGAGGTGATCCGCATCCTCAAGGCGTTTGTGGATGCCCAGTGGCTCAGTGAACTGGAGGACCGGCTCAAACAATACCAGGACCATCTGACGGAGGGCAGTGATCCAGATTCGGCAGACAGCGGCGATACAGATTCGGCAGGCGGCAGTGACACAGGTCCGGCGGACGACCGCAATAGCGAAATAGACATGGGGGCACCCCCTGCCGGGGACGGAGGCAATGACTGATGGAACAGCAACTGCTGGACTTTTCCTCGGATGATGCCCTGGCCGGGTTCCGGCTGCACACCCTGGAAGTGTTCAACTGGGGCACCTTTCACAAACAGGTGTGGCGCCTGGACCTGGACAGCCGCAACAGCCTGCTTACCGGTGATATCGGGTCCGGCAAATCCACCCTGGTTGATGCGGTGACCACCCTGCTGGTGCCGGCTCGCCGGGTGGCTTACAACAAGGCGGCCGGGGCCGACACAAGAGAGCGCAGCCTGCGCTCCTATGTGCTGGGATATTACAAGTCGGAGCGCAGCACCACAGGTCATGCAGCAAAATCGGTATCCCTGCGGGATCACAACAGTTTTTCCGTGATCCTGGGGGTGTTCAAAAACACGGGATATCTCCAGGAAGTCACCCTGGCCCAGGTGTTCTGGATTAAAGAGGCCCAGGCCCCGCCGGAACGGTTCTATGTGGTGGCGGATGAAGCCTTGTCCATCCCTAAGCATTTCAGCGGATTCGGCACCGACATCGGACAGCTGAAAAAACGGCTGAAAAAGATGAAGGGGGCCACGGTATACGACACCTTTCCCAAATACGGGGCCGCCTTCCGCAGGCGGTTCGGCATTGACAACGAACAGGCACTGGCTTTGTTTCACCAGACCGTGTCCATGAAATCGGTGGGCAACCTCACCGATTTTGTCAGGGAACACATGCTCGAACCCTTTGATGTCACCCCCCGCATCGATGCCCTGCTGCATCATTTTGACGATTTGAGCCGGGCCCACGCCGCCGTGCTCAAGGCCAAGCAGCAGATCGAGCGGTTGACCCCCCTGGTGGCGGACTGCGACACACACACCCGGCTGGTGAAGGAGGCAGGACAGCTGCGGGAATGCCGGGAGGCATTGGCCCCGTTTTTTGCCGTGCACAAGAAAAAGCTGCTCAAAAAGCGGATGGCCCGATTAACCGACGAACAGATTCGGTTGACAAGGAAAATTGGGGCCCTGGAAAACGAACACAAAGAACAGATGGCCCGGCGGGATGACATCCGGCAGGCCATTGCCGAAAACGGCGGGGACCGGCTGGAACGGCTCCGGGCTGATATCAAGCGGCTTTTGGACCAGAAACACAAGCGCAGGGAACAGGCCCGGCGGTATGCAGACCTGGCAAAAAACCTGTCATTCAAACCGGTCCGCAACCGGATCGATTTTGACGACAATGCCGCAGCCATCCATATCCGGCAGCAGGCGTTAAGAAAAAAAGAAGCCGATCTTTTCAATCTGCGTACCGAACGTTCCATGCAGTTCCGGGACCTCACAGCGGCCCATGACGAGCTGACGGCAGAGCTGACCTCCCTGTCCGCCCGCAAGAGCAATATCCACGCCCGGCAGGTCCGTATCCGGCAGACATTGTGCCGCCATCTGGCCATTGGTGAAAATGATCTGCCCTTTGCCGGGGAGCTGATCCAGGTCAGAGAGGACCAGACCCCCTGGGAAGGGGCGGCCGAACGGCTGCTGCACAATTTCGCCCTGTCCCTCCTGGTGCCGGAATCCCATTACCGGGCTGTGGCCGCCTGGGTGGACAACACCTTTCTGCAGGCCAGGCTGGTGTATTACCTGGTCAGACCGGCCCGGGGGAAAAAATCCATGGACCTTCATCCGGATTCGCTGGTGAAAAAACTGGCCCTCAAGCCGGACAACACCTGTTACGAGTGGCTGGAGCAGGAGCTGGCCGCCCGGTTCAACTATGCCTGCTGTACCGATATCCAGCGGTTTCAACAGGAACCCTGGGCCATGACGGAAAAAGGCCAGATCAAATCCGGGGGACAACGCCATGAGAAAGATGACCGCAAAGATCTCACGGACCGATCCCATTATGTGCTGGGGTGGACCAACAAGGCCAAAATCCACACATTGACCCAACAGTGCCGGGACTTGGAAAAGCAGGTGCAAACCGCAGGCGATGACATATCCCGGCTGGAATCCCGGCAGAAATCCCTCCAGGAAGAGCTGTCCAACCTGATCCGTCTGGGAGAATTCCAGGACTTTTCCGACCTGGACTGGCAGACGGCAACTGAAGAGATCCTGCACCTGGAAGCGGAAAAACAGGAACTGGAAACCCGGTCCGATATCCTCCAGACGCTGGGAAGGCAGCTGGAAGCCCTGGAAAATCAAATGGATGACACGGAAAAAACCCTGAAGCAGGCCCGGGACGACCTGGCAGGCAACCGGGAAAAGCAGAACCAGACAAAATTTATGGCAGACACCTGTGAACAGGACCTGGCGGGCTGGGCTGTCATGGACAGCGACCAGGCAACCGCCCTGTACCGGCAACTGGAATCCCTGCGCAAAAATGAACTGCCCGCCCACACCCTGACCATTGAATCCTGCGGCAACAAAGAAAAAGAGATGCGGGAACGCCTCCAGAACCGTATCGACAACCTTGATAAACGCATCGCCACCCTGGCCGCCCGGATCATCAGGGCCATGCACGGATACCGCAGGGATTTTCCCCTGGAAACAAGAGAGGTGGACGATGCCGTGGCATCGGGTGAAGAATACCGGACCATGCTGGATCAGCTACGCTCGGACAACCTGCCGGAATTTGAAAAACGCTTCAAGGAACTGCTCAACGAAAACACCATCCGGGAGGTGGCCAATTTCCAGTCCCAGCTGCTGCGGGAAAAAGAGACGATCAAGGAACGGATCGCGCGCATCAACCGGTCCTTGTCCGACATTGATTACAACCCGGGCCGGTACATCGTACTGGAGGCGGAAATCAGCCCGGACATGGATATCCGGGATTTTCAGCAGCAGCTGCGGGCCTGCACCGAAGGGGCGTTGACCGGGTCGGAAGCAGACCATTACTCTGAAGCCAAATTTTTGCAGGTCCGCAGCGTGATCGAACGGTTCCGGGGCAGGGACGGCATGGTGGACCTGGACCGGCGCTGGACAAAAAAAGTCACGGATGTGCGCAACTGGTTCGTGTTTGCCGCATCTGAAAGGTGGAAAGCCGACCACACCGAATATGAGCATTACACCGATTCCGGGGGCAAGTCCGGGGGCCAGAAGGAAAAACTGGCCTACACCGTGCTGGCGGCCAGCCTGGCTTACCAGTTCGGCCTGGAATGGGGGGCGATCCGGTCGCGCACCTTCCGGTTCGTGGCCATTGACGAGGCATTCGGCCGGGGATCGGACGATTCCACCCGGTACAGCCTGGAACTGTTCAAAAAACTCAATCTCCAGCTGCTCATCGTCACCCCGCTGCAGAAGATCCACATCATCGAGCCCTATGTGTCGTCGGTGGGACTGGTGTACTGCCCGGACGGGACGGAATCGTTGCTGCGCAACATGAGTGTGGCAGAATACCGGGACCGCCGGGAAAGGATTGAACCGTGACCTTTGCCTGGACCCGGATCCAGGATCTCAAGGACCGGCTGGAAAAAAAATGGCGCAAAGGGACATTTCTCACCCGGATGATCACCCCGGAAAGTGTCACCCCCCTGCGCATCCCACTCAAACACCCCACGGCCCGGGAACTGGCCCATGACTTTGCCGCGGCCCGTGACTGGGTGGCCCACTGGGTCTCCCATGAAAGCACCCCGGACCGGGCCGGATTTACCATTGAATGGCATGCGTTCACCCACCGGTCCTTAGGGAAAAACCGGCTGCCAACAGCAGTGATATTTCCCACCCCGGGCGATGTGATATCATTTCTGGGAAAAAACCGGCAGGCAAGCCGGTATCATACCCTGTTTCACACCATTACCGCCCGGTTTCCCCAGCTGGCGGAACTGCTGCTGGAGTCCCCTTTGGCCGTACTCCAGCACGACAAGGTATGGGAGGAGCTGCTGGCCATCCTGGATTTCATGATCTGTCATCCCCGGCCCGGCATCTATATCCGGCAGCTGGAAATTCCCGGGGTGGACACCAAATTCATTGAAACCCACAAGGCCTGGCTGGTGAAGCTGCTGACCTGTGTGCTGCCGGAAACAGCCATGGATGACACAGCCAAAGGTCCGGCCGCCTTTGAAACCCGGTTCGGATTTTTGTCCCGGCCCGCCCGGGTCCGGTGCCGGTTCCTGGATCCGGATCTGTCCATCATGGGGCTGTCCGACCTGGAAATACCGGCCGATGACTTTGCCCG
>DATFJY010000341.1:0-4829 GCA_035268905.1 Desulfotignum sp. | reverse complement strand
CGTTTTTGTTGTGTGTGCAGACTTTTTGGGAGATGCTGTCGTGTTTACAGGTGCGGCATTTTTTATGGGGACAGGTCTGGGATTTGCCCCGGACAGCAGCATTCGCATGCGTTTGGGTTCCGGCTGCTTTACCGGATCTTCCCACTGGGTGAGGTCCACATAAAATCCTTTGGCAGCAATGGTGCACAACACACAGGCCAGGTCAGCCAGCCCGGATTTTTTGCCGCAGGAAGCATCCATGCCCTTTGCAGTGACGGTATCTGCATCCAGAATCCGGTTCACCAGCCCGGTCAATACGGTTTTGGGGCCGGCTTCCACAAACAGGGACACCCCGTTTTTGTGCATGGTTTCAATGTTTTCCATGAAACACACCGGATGCATGAGCTGGTGGCCCAGAACAGACCGGATTTTTTCCGAATCGGTTTCATAGGGTTTGCCCGTGGTGTTGGACAGCACCTGGATCTCGGTGGGCGCAATGGCCTGGTCTGCTGCAAACGCGTTAAAGGGTTTGGCGGCCTCTGCCACCAGATGGCTGTGAAAGGCGGCTGCCACCGGCAGTTTCACGGCCCGGATTTTTTGCTTTCTGCATGCTTTGGCCGCTTTTTCAATGTCCGGGGTGGGCCCGGAAACAACCCCCTGGTTCGGGCTGTTGCGGTTGGCCAGTACCAGGTCCAGGTTCAGATTGGAAAGCAGGGCCTCGATGGCTGGTATCTCGGCCTGGACAGCCAGCATGCTGCCACTGTCAGACCCGGTCCGGCCGGCCGCTGCCATATGTTTTCCCCGGACAGCAGCCAAGGTCAGCAGGGTGCTGCTGTCCAGCCATCCGGCTGCATGCAGGGCACACAGCTCCCCGAAACTGTGGCCGCAGGCCATGTGGGGCAGGATGCCGAACCTGCGCAGCACAAGGGTCATGGCAAGGGAGACCGCACCAATGGCCACCTGGGCCACCTGGGTGTGCCGCAGGTGTGATTCTGATACAGATCTGTCCTGGACATGACCGGGCAAGGCAAACATGAAATCGGTCAATTCCCGGCAGGCGTGTTCAGGATCCAGGGTGTCACAGGTGTGGGCTTTGAATATTGTCTGGGCCAGCGCCAGTGCCTCCATGGCTTCCGGAAATACGGCAAAAAGGTCTTTTCCCATATCAGGATACTGGCTGCCCTGGCCGGGAAACAAAAACCCCAGTTTTCCTGAGGCAGGGCCATCACCATAATAGATGGGATCCCGGGCGGTGTCCTGTTTTTTTGCCACGGTTCTGGCTTTTTCCAGCAGGGCTGCAGGATCTGTATCTTTGTGCAGCACCATGAGCAGGCGCACCTTGTGGTCAGGGGTAAAGGATTTTCTGGATGCGCCAGCCTGCCAGGCGATAAGCCGGGATTTCTCCCCTTCATCCATGTTCGCATCCGGGGTGATATTGGTTTCAAAAGCCTTTATTTTTTCCAGAAGACCGGACGTATCAGGGGCAGAGAAAGCGGCAATCTGCACGGAACCATCCCAGGAGACATGGGATTTTTTTGCAGCATGTTCCTCCAGGACTGCATGGAAATTGCTGCCCCCAAAGCCGAATGCGGAGATGCCCGCCCGCCGGGGGCTGGTGTCTTTGGACCCCGGCATCCAGGGTTTGGACCGGTTGTTCAGGTAAAATGCGGAGTTGTTGATATCCAGCGCAGGGTCGGGTTTTTCTGCCTTCAGGGTGGGCAGGATCACCTTGTGGTGCAGGGCCAGGGCTGCTTTGATGATGCCGGCGGCGCCGGCAGCCGCCTTGGTGTGGCCGATCATGGATTTTACCGACCCGATGGCAATCTTGTTTTTGGCTTTTTGTGCACCAAAACAGGATGTCAACGCATCAAATTCCACCTTGTCCCCCACCCGGGTGCCGGTGCCGTGGGCTTCGATCATGGCCACACTGGCAGGGTCTATACCGGTCTGGCCATAGGCATCCTGTAATGCCTTTTGCTGGCCTTTTGCATCCGGGGCATAAATGGCAGAGGTCTTTCCGTCACTGGATGTGCCCATCCCTTTGATCACAGCATAAATTCGGTCTTTGTCTGTTTGTGCATCTGAAAGGCGCTTGAGCACCAGCATGCCGATGCCCTCACCCAGTACAGTGCCGTCCGCATCTTTGGAAAACGGGCGGGCATCGCTGGAATGGGAGAGCACACCGGTTCTGGCAAAGCACATGTGCATGAAAATATCGTTCAGGCAGTCCACCCCGCCTGTGACGGACATGTCGCATTTGTGTGCGGTCAGTTCCATCACCGCTGTGTGCAGGGCGGAAAGTGAGCTGGCGCAGGCAGCATCACTGACACTGTTGGTGCCGGACAGATTGAACCGGTTGGCGATTCTGCCGGCAACCACATTTCCCAGCAGGCCGGGAAAAGAGTTTTCCTGCCACTGGGCATAGGATGACCCGATGAAGTCCAGGACCTGTTTTTTTTGGTCGGGACCAATGCCGGCCGCATCCAAAGCGTTTTTCCAGATGGGGTGCCCAAGCCGTGCCCCCAGGGGAATCACCAGTTCCTGGGTGCCGGTCACCCCTAAAATAACGTTGACCCTTGCCTGGGAGAGAAAGGGGTGTGCCTTTGTGTACCCGGCATCTTCCAGGGCCATTTTTGCCACTTCCAGGCCCAGGAGCTGGGCCGTGTCAGTGGCGGTGATGTTATTGGGGGGGATGCCAAAGGCAGCCGGGTCAAAACTGATTTTCGGGATAAATCCGCCCCGGCGGCAATAGGTGTGGTCCGGCCGCAAGGGATCTGGATCAAAATAATCGGTGATCTGCCAGTGGGTATCCTCGGGGATATCTGTAATGGCGTCTGTGCCGTTGAACAGCAGGTGCCAGAAATCTTTGAGATGAAAGGATCCGGGAAAAATGCATCCCATGCCGATGATGGCGATGTCGGTGGTCTGGGGGGTGTCCTGTCTCATGAAGCAATCTTTTGAAAGTGTTAAGTTTTATAGTGTTAAGCTAATACCTTATGGTTGAAAGCTTTTGTTCTTTGTTGTGCCCGGCAGGGCATGGGTATTATATAATAAAAAGGTTGCCACTGAATATACAGGTCTGGATCTTGAAAATCACAGCTGACAAGGGTTTTTGACAAAACTTTTACATACCCGGACCCGAAGATTCTGGCGGAAAACCGGGGCCGGCCAGGGCCAGTATCTCTTTTTTTTTCATGGGCATCATTGATGCCGCCCCCATGGGCAGTACAATGCCCTGGGTTTTTAAAAACATGGCCCGGGTGATGACACAGGCCCCGAACAAAAGGTTGAAGGCCAGCTCGGCAGTCCTGCGGTTTTCAGGACCGGCAAGGAAAGCGTTTTGCGCCCACTGGTTGAAGGCCCCCATGGCCGGGCCGCACCAGATCTGGTAATCCATTTTGCGTTCAGGGGTTCCCTGTATGGCCCACCGGGCGCTTTGGCCCAGATAGGACCGGAACACCAGGGCCATTTTGTGTTTGGCATCGGATCGGGCTTTGTCGATCTGGGCGTGCATGTTTCTGGCGGCAAAAAAATCCCTGGTGGCCTTCCAGGCGGATTCAAAATCTGTCTGCAGAAATTTGGTTTCAACCTCCTGTCTGGCTGGTTCCGGGATCTGTGTAAAACTGTCATATGTCCGGTACAGCTGATACAGTTTTTCCGCCCGCAAAGGAAACAGGGTGCCCCGTTTCAACACCTGAACCCGGGCCCCTATTTCAAACATGTCTGCTGCAGGGGCCATGGTCACATCCGCCTGTTGCGCCTGGCACAGCATCTCTTTCACCTGGCTGCTGATACCTGCTTCCACACAGGACTGGTTGATGGAGCCGGTCAGAATATAGGCTGCGCCCATACTGAATGCAGCTGCTGCCGACGCTGGCGTGGCAATGCCGCCGGCCAGTCCCACGCACAAAGGCAAAGGATAGGCAAACTGCGCCATGAACTGGTCTTTCAGGGCAAGCATGGTGGGCAAAAGCGCCAGGGCCGGCCGGTTGTCCGTATGTCCGCCGGAATCGGCTTCTGCTGTCAGGTCCTGGGCCATGGGGATATATTGGGAGAGCTCAGCTTCCTTTCGGGTGATCAGGTTTTTTTCCAATAGCTGGGTCACAATTTTTGGAGGGGGCGGCGCAAAAAACTGCCGGGCGACCTCGATCCTGGACACCTTGGCAATGACCTGGTTGGGGACACAGATTTCACCGTCCGGGGCCTGGTGGATCCCTTTGATCCGGTAATAGACCAGGGCAGGGGTCATGCGCATGAATGCAGCCGCACTGATCAGGCGGACCCCATGGTCCAGATAGAGCTGCACGGTTGCCATTTCATGGTCCGGATCGGCCAGAGAATGAATCAGGTTGCACCCGAAGGGCTTGTCTGTGAGCGAAGATGTCAGATGCAGCACTGCTTCCCGGATTTTTTCCAGCGGCAGCCCGCCGGCCCCGAAGAATCCCACCATGCCGTTTTCTGCCATGGTTTCAACCATCTGAACCGAGGAGATGCCGTTGGCCATGGCCCCTGCCACATACGGATAGGCAAGCCCGTGTCGTTGCATAAAAGCCTTGTCTCCCAGGGCGTGCAGGGGGACTGCCGGTGCATATGCGGCAAATGGGATATCTTTGGCTGTTTTTTGGGGTTCGCCAGGGTGGTGATGCGCAAAAGACAGATGGCTGCCGGCTTCTGTGGTGACAAACACGGGTTTTGTTATCTGAAAAAGGGCGGATCTGGCGGCTTCAAGAGTGTTCATGGGCGGTATTTTCCCGTGTAAAAAGGTTTATATGAAAGCCGTCAGTACCCAGCCATCAGCTAACAGCTAACGGCTAACGGCTAACAGCTAACAGCTAACAGCTTTCATTCAT
>DATFJY010000340.1:0-7533 GCA_035268905.1 Desulfotignum sp. | reverse complement strand
ATACATGATATTGCAGTGGATGTTGCCGTCTCCGGCATGGCCGAAACTGACAATGGTCAGGCCTGATTCCCGCTGGATCTGTTCGATGCGCGCCACCATCTCCGGTATTCTGGATATGGGCACCACAATATCTTCATTGATTTTCTGGTTGGCGATTTTATAGAGAATGGGGGATAACGCTTTTCTGGCCTCCCACAGGGCAGCCGCATCCCCGGAATCTTTGGCTGTTCGGATATCCAGGGCCCCGGCTTTTGTGCAGAATTTTGTAATCAGGTCTGTCTGGACTTTTACAGATCCTGCGTCCCCGTCCACCTCCAGTATCAAAAGGGCACGGGCCTGTCCGGGCAGCACAAAGTGCAGGTGGTCCTTGACCAGATCCAGGGATGCCGCATCCAGATATTCCACACACCGGGGAATCACGGCCAAGCGCATGATACCGGATACTGCCCGGGCTGCCGTGCACATATCATCAAAACACACGGCAAGGGTTGCCACATATTCCGGTTTGGGCAGCAGCTTGAGCACAATGCGGGTCACCAGGGCCAGGGTGCCTTCCGATCCCACAATAAGGCGGGTCAAATCGTATCCTGCCACCCCTTTGGCTGTGGAAACACCGGTACGGATGATCTCTCCTGCGGGCAGTACCGCCTGAAGCCCGAGCACATACTCTCTGGTCACCCCGTATTTCACCGCCCTGGGGCCGCCGGCACATTCTCCCACATTGCCGCCGATGGTACAGACAGCTGCGGAGGCCGGATCAGGTGGATAAAAAAGCCCCCTGGCCTCCACTGCCGCGTGCAGGTGGGAGACGATCACACCGGGCTCCACGGTTGCCGTAAAATTTTCTTCATCAATGGCAAGAATCCGGTTCATCCGGGAGGTTGCCACCACCAGCCCCCCCTTGACCGGCACGGCCCCGCCGGTCATGCCTGACCCGCTCCCCCTGGGAATAACCGGCAGACAATTTTCCCAGGCAAGTTTCATGATCTGCGCCACCTGGGCTTCTGAATCCGGAAAAATTACCGCGTCCGGCAGGCAGGACCGGCCTGTGGCATCATAGGAATAGCACAGCAGGTCTGCTTTGTTTTGGGTAACAAAATTTTTGCCCACCAGTTTTTCCAGGTGCCTGAATACAGATGCAGATATGGCCATCTAAAATTTACCTGATTCAATTTTTTTGGACAGATACCGGACCTGTTCAAACAAAACCCCTTTGTTTTTGAGTTCCTTTTCCACCGCATTCACCGAATATATGGCTGTGGCATGGTAGCGCTTGAAGCTTGTCCCGATTTTTTTGATGGACTGGTCCGTATATTTTCTGGACAAAAAGATAGCCACCTGACGGGGTTTGACAATGTTTTTTTTTCGGGATTTGGAGACAAGGTCCTGTTCGGTTATGGCATATTCTTTACACACCAGTTTTTTGATCACCGCTATGGTGATGCGTTTCTGGTGTTTGCGGATATTGGCCAGAACACTTTTTGCCAGTTCAATATCAATATTGCAGCCCAGAAGCTGGCCCTTGGCTGCCACACCGAACAACCCGCTTTCCAGCTGTCTGACATCATCACACAACTCCTGGGCAATGTAGTCTGTGACCTGGGAAGGCATTTTACAGCCAAGGCTTTTGGATTTACGCCTGAGAATCTTCACCCGTGTCTTAAAATCCGGTGCCTGGAGTTCGGTGACAAGCCCCATGGTCAGACGGGACCGCAGCTGGTCATCAATTTTGGGGATATCATCCGGCAGGTCACACCCTGAAAAAACAATTTTGCGGTCAGCATCCAGCAGATAATCCAGGGTGACGGCCAGCTCCTTCTGGGTGGCTTTTTTTCCGGACAGAAAATGGATATCTTCCAGAATCAGCATCTCACAATTTTTGCGGTACTTTTCCTTGAAGGCGTCAATGGTGTTGTTTTTCAAAGCAAAAATCATTTCATTGGTGAAATCCTCGGCTGTCACATAATACACCCGCACCAAACGGTTACTGGTGATGACGTGGTGCCCCACCGCCTGGGAAAGATGGCTTTTTCCCAGGCCGGTCTTGCCCAGAAGATACAGCATGCCGGCACCATTCATTTTTCCTTCGGCCAGTGACAAAGACGCGGTATAGGCAAAACTGGAATTGTCCCCCACCACAAAATCATCAAACGTATACCCTTTTTTCAGCATCCTGCCGCTGTTCCAGCAGCCAAAACCGGGCAGAGAAGCCTGGACAGGTTTTTTGATTACAGGTGTGACCGGTGCCGTGGCAAACGCACCATCCCCCCCTTTTTGGGGAGCATCCGGTTTCTTTTTGGGAGCATCCAGTGATTGAAACGCAATGCGCACCGGCTGTCCCAGTTTTTTGAATTCCTGTTCCAGCAGGCCCTGGTAATTTTCCTTCAGGCGCCGGACAAAAAATTCATTGGGCGTGGACAGGCAGATACAACCATCTTTATGTTCCAGAAGGTCAACCGGATCAATCCACATCCTGTAGCTGTGATCAGGAATCGATTTTTTGATTTGAGATTTAACCTGTGTCCATAATCCATTCATGGTTTTCAACAAGCAGACCTTTCCCATCAAATAAAAACTGGAGTTATTGCCAATTGTACCGAATTAAATGATAATCTTTGAATAGTTACTGATCAAATAAAAAACATGTGCTTTTCTATGCGAATATGAAATCCGGGTCAAACCGGATCATCCGTGTTAGAAAAAGGTGAGGTTTTTGTTTGGCATAAAAATGCAACCAATTGATATTTTTATATTTTTTTTGTGAAACAGGTTATTTTTTAAAAATTACAGCAACTTCTCCAAGGCCTTATTTTTTTAGGAAATTTCATTGATTGATCTGTTTCCTACATTTGCCCCAAAATACTTTTTCTTCATATTTCTCTTATTTACTCAATTTTTTGTTAAATTTCATAAAAATTACAATTTGCTTGTGAATTCTATTATACCAATGGTTTCACAATACATCATAAACTGGAGGATATTTGCTATGGTAGCGTGCACGCTGGGGAGCCCATGGCGGTGTCCTGTGAAGGGACCGTCAGATCCTTTAGGGGGTCTGGTAAAATATGCCGGGATGGTTTTCCACCAGCGGGCGGGTTGACGCGCTTCCTTGTTCTTATACAAACAGGCCCCCGCAGATATCGGGCCGGCCACAAGACACCGCCAGGGGCGGGACCTGTAACAGATCGATGTACAGAGCGATTGAAAACCTGGCATGCCCATGGCAAATATCCAAATCATACACCGTAATATTTACATTACCCATCTGCAATAGTATATTGTGCATTTTAATCCCATGAACAGGGTTCAATGCTATACATGACATCTTTTTCTGATACCAACATACCCCATGCAGATCCCCGGCCGGTGATCGGGATTACCATGGGGGATCCTCTGGGCATAGGGCCTGAAATCCTAATCAAGGCACTGCAGCATCCAGATGTGTATGATATCTGCAGGCCCCTGGTCATCGGTGACCGTTACGTCATGGAACGTGCTGTTTCACAATTTTCCCCCTTTACAAGCCTGCACCAGGTGACTGCTGCGGCCTTCGGCAGGTATGAACCAGGCTGTCTGGATCTTCTGGCTGTGTCCGATCTTCCGCCAGACATGACAGACCAGGGGACCATGACCCCGGATATGGGCAGGGCCATGGCAAACTATATCACAACCGGTGTAGCCCTTGCCGTGAACCGGGAAATTGCAGCCCTTGTGACCTGCCCCATCACCAAAACCGGACTTGTCCTTGCAGGGTCCCCTTTTCACGGCCACACAGAACTGATAGCCAGCCGCACCAGCACCCGGAAATTTGCCATGATGCTGGCCGGAAACCGCCTCAAGGTGGTGCTGGTGACCATCCATATTCCCCTGGCAAAGGTGTGCACCGGTCTCACCCAAGACAAGATTGTGGACACCATCCTGCTGACAAAAAATGCCCTGCAGTCACGCTTTGATATCCTGCATCCCAGACTGGCGGTGGCAGGTCTCAATCCCCATGCAGGAGAAGACGGCCTTTTTGGTATGGAAGAAAAACAGATCATTGCACCGGCAGTGCATGCGGCACAAAAAAAGCAGGTGGATGTTCAGGGCCCGCTGCCGCCGGACACGGTTTTCTGCCATGCCATGAACAACCGATATGATGCTGTGGTGTGCATGTACCATGACCAGGGTTTGATTCCCTTTAAACTGGTTCACTTTGCAGACGGGGTCAACATCACCCTGGGACTGCCCATCATCCGGACATCTGTAGACCACGGCACTGCCTATGACATTGCCTGGCAGGGAAAAGCAGACCCCTCAAGCCTGGTACAGGCAATAAAAACAGCTGTTTTTCAGGCACAAAACAGGACAGACCATGGCCGTTGATGTCATCATGATCCAGGGGGCCAGGGCGCATAACCTGAAAAATATTGATGTACAGATTCCCAAAAACAGCCTCACCGTGATTACGGGCCTGTCCGGATCAGGCAAATCCACCCTTGCCTTTGACACCCTGTATGCTGAAGGCCAGCGGCGGTATGTGGCATCATTGTCCACTTACGCCCGGCAGTTTTTGGGACAGATGGACAAACCGGATGTGGATGCCATTGAAGGGCTGTCCCCTGCCATTGCCATTGAACAGAAAACCGCAGGCCACAACCCCAGGTCCACAGTGGGCACTGTCACGGAAATATATGATTACCTGCGGCTGTTGTTTGCCAGGGTGGGAACCCCGTTTTGCCATTTGTGCGGTGAACCGATCAGGGCCATGTCGGTTGACCAGATCTGTGACCAGATCATGGCAATGCCGGAAAAAACACGGATCATCCTTCTGGCGCAGCTGGTAAGGAACAAAAAAGGGCAGCATACAGGTGTCTTTTCCCGGGTCAGAAAACAGGGATTTGCCAGGGTCCGGGTGGATGGCCGGATTCATTCTGTCCAGGACCTCCCAGTTCTGGACAAAAACAAAAAACATGATATTGCAGCCGTGGTGGACCGCCTCATTGTCAAACCTGATATGGAAAAACGGCTCACTGATTCTCTGGAACTGGCCCTTTCTGTATTAGAAGGGCCCATCATTATAATGGATCTTTCCTGCAGCCGGGATATTTTGTTCAGTGAAACCGCTGCCTGCCCCAACTGCCAAATCAGTTACCCGGCCTTCACCCCTGCCAGTTTTTCCTTTAATTCCCCCCAGGGGGCCTGTCCCCATTGTGACGGACTGGGAACCGTCACCGAGTTTGACCCGGACCTGATCGTACCGGACCCCAATGTTTCCCTGCGCCAGGGGGCTGTGGTTCCCTGGCAGAACAAGGATTCTGTCCAGTTCATGGAATTTCTGGATGCCCTTACCACCCATTTTCAGGAAGATATCTATACCCCTTTCAAAAACCTGTCACCAGCATTGCGCAACACCCTGTTGTTCGGATCCAGAGAAAAAATCCCCTTTTACATGGAACGGGCCGGCAAAAAAATCATCTTTCAGAAACCATTTGAAGGCATTATTCCCAATCTGAAGCGCCGGTTTGATGACACCAGCTCCCCTGTGGTAAAAGCGGATATCCGGCAGTACATGAATTTTGTTGCCTGTCCGCAATGCAACGGCACCCGTCTCAACCCGGCCGCTGCCAGTGTAAGGATCGGACAAAACACCATCTGGGACCTGTGCAGCCTGTCCATTCCCAAAATCCTGGCAGCCATTTGCGCGCTGGATCTCACAGGAAAGGTCAGGGTCATTGCCGCAGGCATTCTCAGGGAGCTGAAACAGCGCCTGGGATTTCTGGAAAACGTGGGACTGGGGTATTTGACCCTTTCCCGGTCTGCTGCCACCCTGTCCGGCGGAGAAAGCCAGAGAATCCGCCTGGCCACCCAGATCGGCTCCCGGCTCACAGGGGTGCTCTACGTACTGGATGAGCCCAGCATCGGGCTGCATCACAGAGACAATGCCCGGCTCATCAAAACCCTCATGGATCTGCGCAATCTGGGCAATACCGTGGTGGTGGTGGAGCATGATGCACACACCATTAGGTCTTGCGACCATGTCATTGACATCGGACCCGGTGCCGGTGTAAACGGCGGTGAGGTAATCTTTTCCGGCCCCCCTGAAGACCTGGCCGCCTGTCAAAATTCGCTGACCGGGCAATACCTGTCCGGCACCAAAAAAATCCCGGTCCCTGCCATGCGCAGAAAAGGCAGCGGCAAACAGGTGACCATTGTGGGGGCATGTGCCAACAACCTCAAGCAGATCACGGTCCCATTTCCGCTGGGCTGTTTTATCTGTGTCACCGGCGTCTCCGGATCCGGCAAATCCACCCTGGTGCTGTCCACCCTGTACCAGGCGTTGGCCAACCAGATCAACCATGCGAAAAAGCCAGTGGGATCCCACAAAGAGATCCTGGGCATGGCGCATATAGACAAGGTCATCCACATAGACCAGTCTGCCATCGGTAAAACCCCGCGGTCCAACCCCGGCACCTATACCGGGGTACTGACCCCTGTCAGGGATTTGTTTGCCCAGACCAGGGATGCCCGGGCCAGGGGGTATAAACCAGGCCGGTTCAGCTTCAATATCCGGGGCGGCAGGTGCGAAGCCTGTGCAGGGGATGGCATTGTCAAAATAGAAATGCATTTTCTGCCGGATGTGTATGTTACCTGTGATGTGTGTAAGGGAAGACGATACAACAGAGAAACCCTGGATGTCAGCTACAAGGGCAAAAATATCGCCCAGGTGCTGGACATGACCATCAACCAGGCAATGCCCTTCTTTGCCAAAATACCAGCCATCCAGGCAAAACTGGCCACCCTTGTGGAGGTGGGGCTGGGCTATATCAAACTGGGCCAGTCCGCCACCACCCTTTCCGGAGGAGAGGCCCAGCGGATCAAACTGGCCAGGGAGCTGTCCAAAAAAAATACCGGAAAAACCATGTATATCCTGGATGAACCCACCACGGGGCTGCATGCAGATGACATAAACCGGCTGTTATCGGTTCTGGACAGGCTGGCGGCCACCGGCAGCACCATTGTGGTAATCGAACACAACATGGATGTGATCAAGTATGCAGACCACATCATCGACCTGGGTGTGGAAGGGGGTGACCAGGGCGGACAGGTGGTTGCCCAGGGAAGCCCGGAAGCGGTGGCACAAAACAGACATTCCTGCACCGGGTATTATTTAAAAAAAATCCTTGACACCTGATTGTCAGGGCAAACTCATTTTTCAGTAATTATACAATAAATTCAATTATTTATAATAAATACTGAATCTCTTTACATTGATTTTTCTATAAACCACGAAGCGCACAAAGGACACGAAGAAAGGGCTTCTTCGTGTCCTTTGTGCGCTTCGTGCGTTTCGTGGTAAAACGGTTTGACATATCCGCCTGCATTTATTTAACCGGCTCCCCCCATGGATGCCCGCCATTATGCTTTTGGATCAATGATACACACATCTGTGTCACAGGGACAGGCCCCGTCCACCTCACAGGCAAATGCGATCCGGGATGCTTTTTCAAACAGATCTTCAGAGATCACAGGAAAAGCGGTCCGGCTGTCCAG
>DATFJY010000339.1:0-2764 GCA_035268905.1 Desulfotignum sp. | reverse complement strand
ATCCTGGATATCGGGATTACCGGGTTCTGTTTTGTGGCGGCCTATTTTATCAAGCGCCACCTGCCGGGGGATACCCTGGGCGGCCTTTCCACGGATCCCAACTACTACATCATTCTGCTGCTGATCATCATCTGCTGGTATGTGTCCTTTAAATGGATGGGCATGTACATGTCGTTTCGGCAGCAGCCGTTCTGGCAGTTTTTCGTGGTGATTGTCAAATCCTGTCTCATGGGTATGGTGCTTGTGAGCCTGGCCATGTACCTGATGCACATCAAAGGGGTCAGCCGGCTGCTCATGGGAATATTTCTGGTGCTGAACATCGGTTTGCTGACCCTGTTCAAGTATATTGTGTACAAAACCCTGGCAAAGGTGCGCGAAAGCGGGCGCAATACCCGGAACATTCTGATTGTGGGCAGCCGGCACCGGGCACGGCAGTTTATTGCAGCGGTTGAACAGCACAAGTCCACGGGATACCGGATACTGGGCTGTTTTGATGTGGCCGAAGAGCGCCTGGGAAAAACCGTGGTCAACGACCACAAGGTCATCGGTCTGGTCAGGGATCTGGAATCATATCTCCGGACCAATATTGTGGATGAGCTGGTGTTTGCCACCTCTTTGAAAAATGTCGACAAGGGAGACCGGTACATGGCCCTGGCAGAGAGCATGGGCATCAAGGTGCGGATCATCCCGGACTGGGAGCTGCATTATCTCATGTTCAGCCCGGAAATTGCCACCATCCGGTTTGAAGAATTTTTGGGGGTGTACAATATGGCGCTGCAGTCCACCCCCCGGAATGAAGGCCAGTTGCTGTTGAAAAATGTTTTCGACGTGGTGGGTGCCCTGGTGCTGATTGTCCTGCTGCTGCCGATGTTTATTGCCATTGCCGCAGCCATCAGGGTGTTTTCCAAAGGGCCGGTGTTTTATACCCAGGAGCGCCAGGGGTTGAACGGCCGGCGGTTCAAAGTGATAAAATTCAGGACCATGGTGGAAAATGCGGATGAGCTGCAAAAAGAACTCCAGGAAATGAATGAAGCAGACGGACCGGCATTCAAGATCAAAAACGATCCCCGGATTATTCCTTACATCGGGGTGTTTCTGCGCAAGACCAGCCTGGATGAGCTGCCCCAGCTGTTCAACGTGCTCAAAGGGGAAATGAGCCTGGTGGGACCCCGGCCCCCCATTCCCCGGGAAGTGGATGAATATTCAATATGGCACCGCCGCCGCCTGTCCATGAAGCCCGGCATGACCTGCCTGTGGCAAATCTCCCCCCGCCGCAACGACCTGAGTTTTGAAGACTGGATGAAGCTGGACCTGACATACATCGATACCTGGTCCCTGTTCAACGACATCAAGATCCTGCTGCTCACAGCCAAAGCCGTGCTCACCGGTGCCGGTCGGTAAACGCGTTGACGTCCCTGTTTTTCACAAATGATGGTGACAGTATCCGGCATGGCCGTTACTATATCAATATATTCTGTGTCAACTACCTGATCCGCAAGGGAATTTACGCCTTGGCCCTCAAAACGACTTCATGGATATTGTCACCATGGATATTGTCAACTGGGACCGGTGACTGCTTTTCTTTGTCTGTGGTTATTTGGCCCCATATCCCCCGGCCTGGGTGGTATAGAGCCGGGCATATGTGCCGTTTTGGTGCATCAGATCTGCATGTGACCCCTGTTCGATGATCCGCCCCTGGTCCATGACCAGGATCTTGTCCGCCATCCGCACCGTGGAATACCGGTGGCTGATGATCAGGGCAGACCGGTCTTTCATCAGGTTTTTCAGGGAGGTGAAGATCTTTTTTTCCGTGTCCGGGTCCAGGGCGCTGGAGGGTTCATCCAGGACAACGAGCTGTGCACCCCTGAAAAATGCCCTTGCAATGGCCACCATCTGCCACTGGCCGATACTCAGTTCCTCTCCCCCTTTGAACCACCGCCCCAAAGTGGTGTCATATCCGTTGGGAAATGTTTCCATAATCTTGTCCGCATCAGCCCGGGCCGCTGCCTGTTTGATTTTTTCCAGGTCTTCTTTTTTTTCAATATCCCCCAGGTGAATATTTTCTTTGGCTGTCATCTGGTATTTGATATGGTCCTGGAACACCACGGAGATTTTTTTTCGAAACGCTTTGGTGTTGAAATTTTTGATATCCTGACCGTCCAGAAAAATGGTGCCGTTTTGCGGGTCATACAACCGGGTCAATAATTTTACAATGGTGGATTTTCCTGATCCGTTCTCTCCCACCAGGGCCACAATCTCTCCGGGCTTTATGAAAAAGTTTACACAGTTTAGCACTTTTTTTTCATAGTTTTGGTAAAAAAAGTTCACATCTTTGAATGCAATGCCGGTGTGTATTTTGGCGGGAACCGGGGAGGGGTTTTCGGGTTCTTTGACCAGGGGTTCAAGGGAGAGAAACGCATAAAGATGGGAGAGAAACAGGTTGTCCTCATACATCTGGGCACCGCTTTCCAAAAGGGTTTTCAAAAAAGTGAGGCCTTTTTGAAACGCCTGGAAATACATCACCATATCCCCTAACGTGATGTCACCCCGGGCGGTTTTTACGGCAATATAGGCAAACGCGCCAAACACCGCCACCGTGCTGCTGGCCTGGGCAATGAAATCCCCCAAAGCCCGTCGTTTCTCGAAATAGAGCTTTTCTTTTTTCAGCATGGCCCGGATCGCCTTGAACCGCTCGATAAAGTGCCGGCCCAGGTTGAACAGCCGGAATTCCTTGGCATGGGCATCCCCTGTGAGCATCCAGTGA
>DATFJY010000338.1:0-12848 GCA_035268905.1 Desulfotignum sp. | reverse complement strand
AAGATGCCTCTGGCCCTTGCCATCCTTGCCGGGGTAGTGGGTGGTGCCGCGCTGAACCTGGCGCCCATCGTGGCCACCGCCGCCGGGGGTGCGATTCTGCTCATCATCACCGGATGCCTGACCAGCCGGGAGGCATACCAGGCCATTAACTGGAAGGTGTTATTTCTGCTGGCCGGGGTCATTCCTTTGGGGACAGCCATGAGCAAAACCGGTGCGGGTCAGATGCTGTCTGATTTTGTTTTGGAATATCTCGGCGCCTGGGGTCCCCGGGCGGTGCTGTCGGGGCTTTTTCTGTTGACCATGCTGTTGACCGGAATGATCTCCAACCAGGCAACAGCCGCCCTGCTGGCGCCCATCGCAATTCAGACGGCCCACCAGCTGGGTGTCGATCCCCGGCCGTTCCTGCTGGGGATCACCTTTGCAGCCTCTCTCAGTTTCATGACCCCCATGGGTTATCAGACAAACACGCTGATTTACGGCCCCGGCCATTACAAATTTACGGATTTCACCAGGGTGGGAATCTGGCTCAACCTGATCTTCTGGGCCATCGCCACAGTGATGATCCCGGTTTTCTGGCCATTTTAGCAATCGCATAAAACAGAGAAGACCGCTGAGGTCTTACAGGCCTGTCGCAATTATCTGCATGATCTGGCATGCCAAAATACAGCAATTTACTGATGGCAGCTTCTGCAATGACCATTTAAAATACTGTTCAGTATATTGTGGTAATTTCGGAAGATAATGCAGATCAGCAAGGAGTTCATTCATGAATTTAACACAGAAAATCAAAGAAAAAAAATCGGAATTTCAGTCTTCAGCTCCGGACGAAGTCCAGGAGATTATAGCCCGCGCCATAAAAGAACTGGAAGATTCAAAAATTATGGATATGGTGCTTACCAAAGGGGATAAGGCACCGGACTTATTTTTACCATTGGAAAAATGACTGGCAGCTCCAGTGGTCACGACCATGTTTCCAGGGCAGAGGCCAGCAGCAGTGAATCCGAAGGATCTGAAGCTCACGAAAGCCTTTTGAGTACAGTGCATTACGGGGGTGGCATGATTGGAAATATCTATCGGCTTCTTCTTGCTGTGGCGGTTATAGGCCAGGTCAGCGGTGGTCTGTTGATTTATAAAAATATCCGGACCCGGAAAAAAACAAAGAACTGACGGGGAAATGCCGGCAATATTAGAGATTTCCGGTTCTTTTCTTTTACAGGGTTTTCGTTATTTATAACCATTTTCCGCATGTTTCCGGGCAATCGCGGCCGCCAGAGAGTCCAGTGCCTTAATACGTCCTTCGTCTGTACGTCCTTCATCTGTGACAAAAAGATCTGTTGAAGCAATATGCGATCCGAAAAAGTCACAGGAAACCGGTGTAACCGGTTTTTCAATACGCAAATATATGTATAAAACGATATTTTAACCCCTATAGGGCCGCAATAAAGAAAATGATTATGATCAAAACCGTTGGCTTAGGAGAAAATATACAGGTTTTTACCCATTGTTATAGAAAGCAGGATATCCTATCATATCATGAAGATCTCACAGGTTAACTGCGATCCAGAGAAAAACCCCAAAGGAGATCCGGAATGTACACATTGATTTTTGCAGCAATCGCTGGCCTGGGCATATTTTGCTTTACCAGGGCCTTGAAAAGCAGATACATTTTTTCTTGTGGGCAGGACTTTTGATTATCAAGGAGCACCAATAATGGAAAACAACCTGTACAGACGATCTGTATACTTTGATGGCATAATACCGGTAAAATGGTGGGCCTGGTTCCTTTTTTTCTTTCTGATCTGTGCAACCCAGGCTGCTGACGGCCACAAAAAACAGATCACCAATCATCTGGGCATGACCTTTATCCGGGTGGCTCCCGGCACATTTCTCATGGGAAGCCCTGAAACGGAAGAACACAGGACAAGCAATGAAACACAGCACCAGGTTCACATAAAAAAAGCGTTTTACCTCCAGCAAAACGAGGTAACCCTGGAACAATGGCGGACTGTGATGGGAAAAAGCTGGTTTATCAGACGGGATGGCACGGCCCAGACCCCGGTTACCCGGGTGTCTTTTTTTGACGTCCAGAAATTTATCAGAAAACTGAACAAAAAAGGCGGAGCCCAATACCGGCTTCCTTCGGAAGCAGAATGGGAATATGCCTGCAGGGCAGGCACCACCACCGCATTCAGCTGGGGAAATGATATTGACTGCGCCAAGGCCATGTATGCCAATAACGCGAAAAAATTTTGCGACTGCTGCGACTATTACCGGTCAGTGGGACTGCCGGTAAACAGGCCTGCCCCGGTGGGGTCCTTTTCCCCCAATCCATGGGGATTTCATGACCTGCACGGCAATGTCTGGGAATGGTGCGCAGATGTATATATCGAGGATACCCGCACCCCCGGTGGCAGAAGCGCCAATTTTTTTACCACCCTGCCCAGGGTGCGGCGGGGCGGCAGCTGGTTCAAATACGGTTTTTACCTCAGAAGCGCCAACCGCACCTATGCCCATCCCGGATCCAGGTTCCAGACCACCGGATTCAGACTGGTCCGTGAGACGGATTGATGCCCGCAAAACTGTTAGACCTGCTCAAGATATATGAAGAAGAACTCACATTGTTTTTGTGGGCAGCCGTCCTTTTGTTTATCATCCGCAGTTCAGGCATCATCCTCAACAACTATGCGGAAACCGCTTTTTTAAAACGCTACGGGGTGGAATATCTGCCCATGGTCAACATGCTCAATGCAGTGGCCACCTTTTTTGTCACCGGATTTCTGGCCGCTTTTTTGAACAAGACACCAGGGGCCAGACTCTTGTCATATGTCTTTATTTTCTCAGGCATCGTTGTCACGGTGATCCGGGTGCTTATCCCCTATGGCATCGATCTGCTGTACCCCCTGCTGTTTATGCTCAAAAGCCAGTTTGAACTGCTCCATGCCCTGCTTTTCTGGAACATGTGCAATGATCTTTTCAATACCCGCCAGTCCAAGCGGCTGTTTCCGCTGCTCACCGCGGGGGGGGTCATCGGTCTCATCCTGGGCAGCTTTGGCACCCCCCATTTTGCCAGCCTTTTCAGCATGGATAACCTGCTGTATCTTTACCTTTTTACCACTATAGCCGGTGCATTCATGATCCAGGTCATGGGGCGCAGTTTCGCCACATTGATATTCAAGGAGAAAACCGGGGCATCAGGCAAAAAAAAACCTGCCATGATCGATGAAATAAAAAAGGTCTACCCCCTGGTGAAAGATTCCATTCTGGTGAAAATAGTGCTGGTCCTGACATTCATGCCCAATGTGCTCATTCCCATTATGAACTACCAGTTCAATTATGCGGTAAATGAACGGTTTGCCTCGGAAAGCGCCATGATCCAGTTTTTCGGTAATTTCAGAGGCGCGTTGTATATTGTCAGTCTGTTTGTTTTATTGTTTGTGGGACGTATTTACGGCCGGTGGGGACTGCCGGTGGCCCTCATGTTCCATCCCTTTAACTATCTGCTGGCATTTATGGCATTTCTGCTGCGGTTTGACGTATTTTCAGCCATATATGCCAGAATGTCCACCAACATCATCCGAACAACCATTAACCGACCTGCCAACAGCATTCTCATCGGGCTGTTTCCTGAATCCTACCGGGACATGATCCGTCCTTTTTTGCGGGGCACTGTTGTCCGGCTGGCCCTGTTCACAGGATCTGCACTGATCCTGGTTTCCACGCCATTGTTTCATCCCCGGTACCTGAGCCTGGTGGCCCTGCCTTTCCTCATTGCCTGGGTGGCGGCGCCTTTTGTGCTCAAGGCCAATTACTCAAAAATTTTACTGGATATGATCTCCAGGAACCTGCTGGATATCAAAAGCCTTGAGCAAAAAGAACTGGGCCAGATATTCAACCAGGAAAAAACACTGGTAGACCTGGAGTCCTCATTTTTGAATGCCCGGGGCAGTAATGCAGTCTGGTATGCCAAACTGCTGAAAAATTTTTCCCGGGACCGGCTGGACCAGTTGATTCTCAAAAACCTGGACCACCAGGATGAGGATACCCAGGTGGCTCTTATCAAAATGATCTCCCCTGAATCCGGACCCCGGGCTGCAAAAGAACTGATTCCCTATTTGTCCCCCCACCGTCATGAAACCACCATCGCCATCTTAAAGCTTATCGTCCGGCATGGTATCCAGGCGGTGAAGCCCTCTGAGTTCTCCTGCTATATGAACAGTTCTCACCCCGTGGTCAGGGGATTTGCCTGTGCATGCCGGTATGCGGATCAGCCGGAATCTCTTCAAAAATGTGTCGATGACTGGCTGTCCCGCAAGGATACAACCTTTCGCCAGTCCGGTATTATCTGTGCCGGATTGAGCGGACAACAGGAATATGTTCCAAGGCTTCAGGCCCTGTTTGAGGAACCTGACATCGACCCGGTTATACCCGATATCATCAGAGCCCTGTCCCGGTTACAGACTGAAGCAGGCCACTCAGCAGCTTTGATTTACCTGGGCCATGAACAAAAAGAAGTGCGCATGGCAGCTCTGGATGCCCTTTCCATAAGAGATGACGATACTTTGCAAAAGGCGGTTCTTCTGCTGAAAGATCCATCAGATGCCATCCATGACTTTGCCGTTGAAAAAATAAAATCCGCAGATTATCAGAACCATATGCTGTTGGTGGAATATTTGGGACTGCCGTCCACCCGGATCAGGCGGGGGCTTTTTAAGCTCCTGGAAACCCTGGATATAAAAGAGTTTGATGTGTTGCAGTTCGCCAAAAAAAATCTTTCCAGAGCCTATGAATACCTGGCCATGGCCCAGTCTTTGGAAAACCTGCCTCAGGGCGGAATAAAGGATCTTGCCAGGGAACATCTTATGGAAAAAAAAGAAAGGGTACTGGAAAACATCCTCAAGGTTCAGGCCATCCATGACCAGTCCAAACGGATGAAATCCGCCTGGCAGGGAATCTTTTCCGCTGACACCCGGCAGCGGGCCAATGCCATTGAACTGCTCAATGCTGTTCTGGACAAAAAAACATTTAAAACCATGCTGCCGCTTCTGGAAAGCCCCAACCCTTCAACAGCTTTGACAGAGGGCAGAAAACTCATGAAAATCCCTGCATTTGATACAGAAGGAAAACAGGCAGTCTCAAATCTGCTTTCCTCTGCAGACTGGGTTGATGTGATCTTTGGACTGGGGATTTTAGAGGAAACACCAGACATATCCATCAGCCAGGACCTGCTCCGGAACTTGAAACAATCTGATAACCAGCATATTTTAAGGGAACTTGACATGATCGGGAACAAAAACAAAAAATCCGGGCAAGACAATGGGGAAAATGCAACCCGGCAAATGTCTCTGGGAGAAAAGATACTTCTTTTAAAGGAAATTGAAATATTTTCAGGGTTGAGCGCCTCAGAACTGGCTGCCATTGCCGGTGTCACTGAAGAAATGGCATATGATGAAAATGCGGATGTGATCAAGCAAAACAGTTTAGGGGAAACTGTTTTGCTGATCATCGAGGGTCAGGTGTCGGTAATTATGAAACAGGAAAACGGAAATCAGGAGCGCATAGACCAGATGTCATCAGGCAGTGCCTTTGGCGAAATGGCGCTGATTGATGACTCCCCCAGATCCGCCACTATCCGGACCATGGCGCCCTGCCGGTTTCTCATCCTTCACAAACAGGAATTCAAGGAAACCGCCATGGAATTTCCCCGCATTGCCCTGCAGATCTGTTCGGTTCTCAGCCGGCGGATCAGGCATCTGCATTCCCTGCTTCAAAAAAAAAGAGTAGGCAGTCAAGGGCTGGATATGTAGAAGTTTGTTCTTTGTTCCACCCGGGGTCAGGAAGCTTTGCTTTTGTGATAAACGGCATAATAGGCTACCGGAATCAGCACCAGGGTAAACAGGGTTGATGCAGCCAGGCCGAAAATAAGGGCCCAGGCAAGTCCTGAAAATACCGGGTCCAGGGTAATGGGAAATGCACCGATGGCGGTTGTCAGTGCGGTGAGCAGGATGGGCCGCATCCGGATGGCCCCGCTCTGGAGAATCGCCTCTTTCAGGTCCATGCCCTGTTTCAGGGCAGCCTGGATAAATTCTATGAGCACCAGGGCGTTTCGTATGACAATGCCGCCCAGGGCAATCATGCCAATCATGCTGGTGGCGGTGAAAAAAATCGGGTTGGAAAATCCGTCCACCGGAGAGGCAGCCACCAGGTTGAGAATAAAAAATCCGGGCATGATGCCCAGCAGGGTTAAGGGGATTGCCATCATGATCAGCACCGGCATGAAAAAAGATCCGGACTGGATGACCAGAAGAATGTATATGCCGATCAAGGCTGCAGCAAAGGCGATACCCATGTCCCTGAAGACCCGGATGGTGATCTTCCATTCTCCTTCTCCTGCCCAGTTCACCTGAATGCCTCCGGGCAGCGGATCTTTTCTGAGTTTTTTCTGCATGTCAAGGATGGCCTCTGCCGGGGCCCTGCCTGCAGTTTCTGCCAGCACATACACCACCCTGTCCAGGTTCTTGTGATAAATGGGCTGCTGGTTGGGCAGTATCTGGACATGCACCAGTTCCGCCAGAGGCACCATGCTGCCGGTTTTGGACCGGAGGGGCACCGAGGTCAGGGCCACGATGCCCGATCGGTGTTTTCTGGGCATGATCACCCGGATGTATAAGGGATTTCTTTCCCTGGGCAGATGCAGATGTGCGGGTGTCATGCCCTGAATCATACCCTGAAGGGTTGTGGTGATCTGCCGGGTGGAGATACCGTGAAGTGCGGCTTTTTCTTTGTCGATGATAAAATCGATGCGTTCATGAACCGTTTCTGCCATGTCATCGATGTCCACCACAAAAGCTTCTTTTTCCATGATTTTTTTCAGGTGGTCCGTGGCCTGGATAAGCTGGTCGTAGGGCACATCTGCATCCGCATACAGTTCGCCCACAATGGTTGACAGCACCGGCGGTCCCGGCGGGACTTCCACGAGTTTGACTTTGGCATTGTTTTTACGGGCAATGGCCTCCAGGTCATTTCTCAACTGTAAAACAATGGCGTGGCTCTGCTGGTCACGCACATCTTTACCGGTGAGATTGACCCGTATATCAGCCAGATTAGTTGCTTTGCGCAGATAATAGTGCCTGACCATGCCGTTGAAATCCATGGGAGAGGCGTCCCCTGTATAGGATACCATGCTGGTGATTTCCGGAACGGTTCTAAGAAAGTTTTCAAAATCCTGGACCACCGCATTGGTCCGCTCAAGGGTGGTGCCTTCAGGCATGTCGATAACGATCTGGAATTCGTTTTTGTTGTCAAAGGGCAGAAGTTTCAGGGGCACGAGCCGGAACAGGGCCAGAGAGCAGGAAATCAGCAACAGTACAAAGACCAGCACAAACAGCCCCATGCGCTTTGGGCCCGAGTTCAGAAACGGCTGAACAATGCTGCGGTAGGTGCGGAACAAACGGCTTTTTTTTGAGATACGGTCTGATGATCCTGTATCCGGATCGTTCTGATCGATCAGTTCGGGCGCAGTCGATCTGAGCAGCTTCAGGGTCAGCCATGGCACGATGGTCAGGGCGCTCAGGGTGGAAAACGTCACCGTCAGGGGCACATTCACCGCCATGGGAGCCATGTAAGGCCCCATCATGCCGGTGATGAAAAACAAGGGGACAAAGCAGACAATAATTGCCAGGGTGGACATGATCACCGGGGGCAGCACCTCGTCAACCGCAGCCAGGGTTGCCTTGAACGGGTCGAGGAGGCCCATTTTGATATGGCGCTGGATATTTTCCACATTGGTGATGGGATCGTCCACCACCAGACCCAAAGAAAGAATCAGGGCAAACAGGGTTACCCGGTTGATGGTGTAGCCGAAAAGGTAATTGACAAACAGGGCCAGAGAAAAACTGATGGGTACGGCAACGGCGACAATCAAAGCCTCCCGCCATCCCAGTGCAAAAGCCAGAAGAATCACCACAGAGGCGATGGCAAATCCCAGAGAGGTGACAAGGCCCCACACTTTTTGTGCAGCGGTTTCTCCGTAATTGCGGGTGATCTGATAATCAATTCCATGGGGAAGGATTTGTTCATGAATCTGCTCAAATTCATCGATAATGTCTTTGGCAACAGCAACAGCATTGGATCCTTTTTTTTTGGAAACGGCAAGGGTGACGGCAGGGTAGCGTTTGCCGGGCACATACCCGGCATGTTTTTTTGCATAGGCATTTGAAAAACTGATGGCCGTGTAGGCTTCGGTTTGTGCAGGTATATCCCGGATATGGGCAATATCCCTGAGATATACCGGAATATTGTCTTTTATCCCGACTACGAGAGATTTTACATCCTCGGCAGTATACATAAATGAGGAGGTGGTCACCGGAAAACTGGTGTCGTTTCTGGAAAAATCTCCCGCATTGACAGAAAAATCCGCCTCCTGCAGTGCCTGCTGCACATTCAGATAGGAAATCCCGTAACCGGTCATTTTTTCAGGATTTAGTTCAACCCGGATTTCTCTGGGCCTTCCCCCGTGCAGAACGGTTCTGGAGGTATTTTCCACCCGGCTGAGTCTGGCCAGGGCTTCATGGCCGGTTCTGTGGAGCTGGGCATCATCCAGCAGGTCGGAAAATAAACTGATGGTGACGATGGGCACATCATCGATTTCTATGGGTTTTATCACCCATTTTTCGACAATGGGGGTGACCTGGTCGATGTGCATGGATATTCTGTTTTGCAGCTTTATCAGGGAATCTTCACGGTCTTCTCCCACAAAAAAGCGGACCGTGACCAAGGCCATGTCTTTTTGTGATATGGAATAGACGTACTCCACCCCGTCGATCTGCCATAAAAACCGTTCCAGGGGAATGGATACCAGCTGCTCGATTTCCCGGGGACTGGCGCCCGGGGCATTGACAAAGATATCTGCCATGGGCACAACGATCTGGGGTTCTTCTTCTTTCGGGGTGACAAAAAGGGCGGCAGCACCCAGGCAAAGGGCAATGATGATGAGAATCAAAGAAAATTTTGAACCGAGAAATACCTTGACTATCCCGGGAATCATGCCTTTGGGATCAGAAGGCTGCTGGTCTGTCATATCACCGGGCCTCCCCGATGCCTATGGTTTCATTGGCAGACAGTCCTGACAGAACCTCCACGCGGGTGTTGTCCAGGGGAATGGTTGTAATATACCGGCGCTGCCAGGTGCCATTGGTTTTGACCATGACAAGTTCGAGCTGTCCGGCATGGATAACCGCCTCTTTGTCCAGGGTGGTGATGGTTCTGTGGGCTTCCGGGACCATCAGCTTGGCATACATGCCTGAATAGATGCCTTCTTTGGCCGGAATGGCAGCTTTGACAAGAAAGGTGCGGGTCTGGGGATCGGCATAGGGAATTATTTCTTCCACCACGGCATACAAAGAAAGGCCGGGGGTGGGGATAACCGCTTGAAGCTGCGAACCGGTTTTGATGGTGTTGATGAGGCCTTCTCTTACATGGGCTTCCACCCTGTAGCCTCCTTTGGTCCGCACCGCTGCCAGGGGCTTGCCCGGCAGGGCCAGATCTCCGGGTTCCACCAGAATCCGGATGATTTCTCCGTCCACAGGCGCAATGATTTTTGAAAAACCAAGGTGTACCTTTGCGTCGGTAATGGTTTCTGTGGCCTGCTTGATGCCTGCCTCTGCCTCCACCAGGGATTCACGGGACATGGACAATGCGGCCCGGGCCTGCAGAAAACCGGCTTGTGCATTTTCAAATTCCTGCTCGGTGGCGGCACCTGATGCATAAAAGCTTTTGATGCGCGCAGCGTGCTGTTTTGCATTGGTATAAGCGGCTTCAGCAGATTTGATGGCCTGAAGGGCTTTGTCCCGTGAGGCTTTTGCCCCGCGAAGCGCTTCTTTGGCACTTTCCAGCCTGGCTGCGGCCTGTCTGCTGTCCAGGGTGATCAACAGGGTGCCTGATGTTACGATCTGTCCTGCTTTGACATGTACATCGGTTATCTGGGCACTGATTTGGGCACTGATACTGGTTTCACTTTTGGGCCGGACAGTTCCCACGGCCGGATAGGTCTGGGCAACAGTCTGTTCCTTTGTTTCGACTGTTTTTTGCGGCTGATACCCTGCATCTGCATCAGCTGTCCTGCAGTGGTATGGGGCAAGCACCAGCAGGGCTGACAATACTGTTTTTGCAATCAAACCCCAGACAGCGTTATCTTTATGTGAAGACATCTTTTTTACTTCTCCTGTGACCAGAGTCTGGAAAGGGTTCCAATGGCCCGGGCAATCTCGATTTTTGCCGTTTTATCGTCATAAAATGCAGCCGCTTTGTTGATGCCGGCCCTGGTTCGGTCCAGTTCCGCCTCCAGGTACCGGGTAATCGGCTCAGCACCGCCGTCATAGCGCTTTTTCACTATATGAAGGGATTCTTGTGCCATATCCACACTGGACCGGGCGACATTCAGTCGCTGTTGAGCGTTTTCATGCTCCAGATAGGCCTGTTTCACGTCCTGGAAAATCTGCATCCGGATTTTCTGCCGGGCTTCCAAAGCCCTTTCCAGTTCATGGCTGGCTTCAGCAATCCGGGCCCGGGTGGCAAAGCCGTCGAACAGGTTCCAGGCAAGGTTCAGGCTGGCGGTGTAATTGTCCTTTGATGTATTGTAAGAAAGATCGTCACTGTTCATATACCACCGGGCCTGCAGGTCAACTTTGGGTCGGTAGCCGCTTGCTGCCAGGGATACAGCCGTTCTGGCCATATCGATCTGCTGCTTTGCCCGGTGCAGTTCAGGCCGTTTTTCAAGGGCAAGGGCCCAGGCCTGGTCAATGGATGCGGGAAAGGTTACCATACAGGTGCTGTCCGGCTCCGGGTCAAGAGAAAAAGAATGGCCGGGTGTATGCCCGAGCAGTGTGGCCAGGGCTGTCAGGGTGGTCGAAAAAGTGTTCTTGCTTTCCACCAGATTTTTTTGGGCTTCAGCCAGTCGGACCTTCAAAGAGAGAATATCTGATTTTAAAACACTGCCGCCCCGGAAACGCACCGTCATCATATCCAGCTGTTCTTCCACCGTTTGCACTGAGGTCCGGGCGATGAGGGAATATTCCCTGGCTTTGAGCGCGGTGAAAAACATCTGGATTACCGCAGCGATGCGGTCATTTTCTGTCTGAAGGGCCAGTGCGGTCTGGTCTGCGAGTTTTTTTTGTGCCAGCTGCTTTTCCAGCCGGTTTTTTCCGCCGTTATACAGACTTATCCCGGCCATGATGCCCACTTCCGTATTGGTGAACGACCCGGGATCGTTAAAATCAATACCAGGCGGCAGTTCTCTCTGGTCAATGGTTTTAAACAGAAAGGCAGAAGGCGCATCACCTGCTGATAATTCACTGAAAGCCGTCACCCGGGGCCAGAAGACAGCTTCGGTTTTTTTGACCGAAGCCCGGGCTTTTTTGATCAGGATGCGGGCCATCCGGATATCCGGATTGTTTTCCAGTGCGGTGGTAATGGCGGTTTCCATGGTCAGCAGGTTGTCTTCTGCCCGGGATACGTCCGGCAGAACACTGCAGGTGGCGATAATAAGAAAAACAAGTATCAAAATGTTTTTGAATGACAGATTAGCGGATTCCATCTGTTTCTCCCGTATATGCTGGTCTCAAACTGCCATGTGTGCAGGGAGCGAAAAAGATGAAATCGCATTTTTGGCTCCCGAAAAGAAAACATTACCATGCATTGGGCTGATTTAAAAGAAAATGATGCATTTCCATATATATACCTACCCAAAGAGGCGGAAAAGAAAGCCTGCAAAATGAGATCCGTTTTAAGAATGCCATTGAAAAGGTCAAACCCATGGTTCCGGGTATTGATCTGGGACCTGCCCTGGCACTGCTGGACAATGGTAATGCAGGATTCTGGCAGTATCAAAAGGACGGCTTCGCCCTTTTTATGTCACCTGAACTTATGCGGGCCTTTCAGCTTTCCATGGATATGCCCGAAGTGACAGTGGTGGCAGACCAGTTCCACCTGAAACCAGTTTTGCCCCTGGTGGCATATGACACCACTTTTTTTATACTTGCCTTCAGCCAGAATGAATGCCGGTTGTATAAGTGCGACAGGCAGCATTGTAATGAAATCACACCCGAAAATCTGCCGGACAGCCTGTCCCATGCCCTGCGGTTCGATCTTCAGGAAAAACAGCTCCAGTTGCATACCGCAGGCCAGACTAGCCAGGCGCTGGGCAGAAAAGCCGCGGCATTCCATGGACAGGGTGTGGCAGATGAAATACCTTATGGTTGCCTGGGATGTTGACCAATGGGGGCGGTTCGGCTGGGATGAAGGACCAAAGTTCCATTCTGAAAAACAGGCTGAAGACCAAGATCTGCTCAATGTGGCTGCGTGCCATGCACTGAGAAACGGGATCGCTGTATTTCCGCTGCCTTTGGAAGAGATGCCTGATGATGCACCAGTGGCAGCTGTTTTTCATTAATGATGAACTGGGACCGGCTTGTTTTATTGTGTTATTGGCAGAATATTTTTCGGGCATGGTGGGCCGGGGCAGCCCCAGGCATGCAAAAAAATAACCCTGACTGCTCCAGAAATCCAGCGCATTTGTTTGACCGGGTTGTGCGATCTACAGGTCAAGATTGTCAAATATACAGGGTTTTCTCTATGGATCAGCCGCTGACCGGCATATTATCATACAGATGATCGATAATGATGTCACCTGCTGCACGGAGATGCAGGGAATAGGGAAAAACGGGATGCAAATTGAAATTACCCAGATGTCAAGCACGCTGCTTTCTGTCGGCGGCATTTTTTTATTGGGATTTGCCGCTGATCTTGCCGGCCGCTACACACCGCTGCCCCGGGTAACACTTTTGCTCCTGTGC
>DATFJY010000337.1:0-13086 GCA_035268905.1 Desulfotignum sp. | reverse complement strand
GTTATTCCTTTTTTGTTTTTCTCGTCCAGGGCCGCAGTCCGGCCCGCATACCGGCATCCACAATGGAATGGGTGGCGGTGGGACTGGCCAGGAACACAAAAAACACAATCTAAAACATCTTGATGGACAAGAGCACAATTTCAAGGGAAAAATGGTGCAGGTTGTAGATAACCAGTCCGGTGACCATGGCAAATATTCCCAGGGTGTCCAGCTTGCCGGCCGGATGCAGCCGGGAATAAAAATCAGGCATCCGGATGATGCCCACAGCCCCGCCGAGAAAAAAAACCAGGCCTGTGACCAGAAAAAAAACGGCCGCAATATTTATGATAATATACATCATCACTCCATGAAAGATTCTTCGTACAGGCCTTTGCGCTTGTGAAAATACCGGGATGCGGCAAGCACGGCCACAAAATTTAAAAACGCATATGCCAGGGCAATGTCTACAAACATGTCCACCCGGCCGTACAGGTATCCAATGAGCAACAGCAGTACAACGGTTTTGCTGCCGATGGCATTCACGCCCACCAGCCGGTCTAAGACCGTAGGGCCGAACAGGCACCGGTACAGCGGCAGCACCATGATCAGGCACAGGGCAATGGCAATGCAGGATAAAAAATAGGTCATCTGTTCTCTCCATAAACATGAACCACCCGGTCCAGCATGGTACCGGGAAGTCCTTGTGCGCTTTTTCGATCGATGCTGTGAACCCGGAATCCGCCATCGGAGGTGGCTGTGATGGTCACCGTTCCGGGGGTCAGGGTAATGGCATTGGCCAGGGTGGTGATGGCAATGTCGGATTTCAACCCGGTCTGAAACTGGATAATGTGGGGATCGATAAGCTGCAGCATCCTGGGATGAAACACCAGGTACAAGAGATGAAAATTGGCTTTGATGACCTCCTTGATAAGCCAGGGCATATACCGGCAGAACCGGACAAACACCTTTGTCTGTTTCATGCGGACACCGGCAAACAGCAGGTCATGGAAAAACCAGGCCACAACGGCACTGGAAAAAAGTCCGAGGCCCAGCAGCAAAGGATCGAATTTACCGGACAGGATGATCCAGGTTCCAAACATGAAAACAAAAGTGATACAAAATGAAAAAAAGGCTGACCCCGTTTTTTTACTGCTCCAGTTCCTTTTTTTTTCCGATCTGTTTTCTTTCATCACCCAAACTCCTCTTTACCTTCACCGGGTTTTCACGTACCTGTCCGTTCATAAAAAAACGGTCATAAGCCGGCCGCTGTTTATTACGCTATTTTTCTACACCATATATCCTGCGGAATTTCTTAAAAAAACGGGACACCGGCCCCTGTCCCTCTGGTGCTGCCGCATCCGGGGTGCCGGCCGCCTCTTTTTCACGACGAAACTCATGGGCGGCCTGGATAGTCTCAATAAGGGTATCCATGTCAACCGGTTTGGACAAAAACTTGAATGCGTTGTATTTGCCGCTTTCCAGGGCGTTTTCCACACTGCCGTGACCGGTGAGCACGATACAGGGCAGATCCGGCTGCAGATCCTTGAGCCTTTTTTGCACCTCGATGCCGTCAATGCCGGGCATCTGCAGATCCACCACTGCCACGTCAAACACCTCTTGCACCGCCGCTGCCACCCCTTCTTCGCCTGAAAAAGTGGTTTTGACAGAGAACCCTTCCAGCATCAGCCGTTTGGCAATATATTTTAAAAATGTTTGTTCATCATCTATAAATAATAATTTCATATACACCCTTATTATTTTTTCACCGGAAACAGCAGACAGGGAAACGGCGATTTATCTGCAATATTTCTGGAAATGGAACCTATCCAGCGCTCCATCAGGGCGGTGCGGTCACTGAAGCCCAGAATAATCAAGGATGCCTGGTTTTCACGGGCTGCTTTCAAAATTTCCGTTTCCGGATCACCCACATAGACATGGGGTTTGGCAGTTATGCCTTTTTCTTCAAATTCCGCACACAAATCATCCAGCCGGTTTCTCTCTTTTTTGCGCCCCCCTTGTACCCCATGGGTATCGCTGGATTTCAAATCTTTTTCATCCACCACATGCATGAGATGTATTTCACCGATGATATTTCCCAGCTCCTTGAGGCAGCTTACGGCTTTTTCACTGCTGTTGGACCAGGAGGTGGCAAACAGGGGCCTTTCAAAAATTTTTGCCGGCACCAGCTTGTTTTCGGTCATGTGCTTGAACACCAGAATGGGCACCGGGGATCTGCGGGTCAGTTCGGTGATATCAGACCGGGAATAGAGCTGCTCAAGCTTTCCTTTCCGGGAACGGCCGATGACGATGAGATCGGGCTGTTCTTTTTCCACCACCGCGATGATCTTGGGAATCAGAGACGCAACTTCAATATAAGCCCCCACCTCCATGCCCATTTCAAACAGGTTTTCCGCCCAGTCGATGAACCGGATATTGGCAATTTCCTTGAGCCGCACTTCTTCATCTTTTACATATCCCCTGCCCCGCCGCATGGCCACTTTTTCCCGCTCGATCACATTTAAAAAAACCACATGTTCCAGGCCGGATTTTCTCAGGTCAAGAAGAGAATACAATGCATCATAGCACAGACTTTCAAATTTGGTCACAAACAACAGTTTCTTTATTTTCATGCACACTTCTCCTTCGTGTCCTTGTCCAGTCTCATTCTCTGGACACCGGATTTTTACTGGATCATCTAAATTTTTTTCTTGATGGCATCCACCAGATCCTGGGGTTCCACCGGTTTTTCCAGATAGATATCAGGCTCGGGCACCTTTTCTCCCTTGAACTCTTCCAGGGCTTTCTGGGATTTGAGAAAGGACCGCAGGGCAATGCCGGTGAACATGATCACCGGAACAGCCTTAAGGGTATCATCAGTTTTCAGGTGGTGGTAAAGGCGGATACCACTTCCTTTCGGCATGAGTACATCCAGTATCACCAGGTCAGGGGTCTCTTTTTGGATCATCTCCAGCCCTTCCACACCGTCACAGGCCACCAGAGGTGTAAACTGGTTTTCTTCCAGAACTGTGACAACAAATGACCTGACATCTGGATCATCGTCCACCACAAGCACTTTTTTACACATAAATCACCTATCCTTTGTTGTTACCATTCCGGCTGATCCCTGGCTGCTCAGGCAGCCGCATGGTAAACACAGATCCATATCCCAAACTGGTATCAATGTCAATGGTGCCCCCATGCTCTTCCACCAGTTTTTTGGTCACCAGAAGCCCAAGACCTGTCCCCTTGCCCCCTTTGGAACTGAACATGGGGGTAAACAGCCTGGTTCGGGTTTCTTCATCCATACCGATACCGTTGTCTTTGACTGCAAAGATAGCTGATCCATCATCCCCTTTTGTGATGCTGATCTCCACAACAAATTTTCTGGTGTCATCTTCCAGTTCCAGACAGGCTTCCATGGCATTGTTCACCAGGTTCAGCAAAGCCCGGTGGACGGTACGGGGATCCAGCATCATTTCATCCAGCCCGGGATCGCAGATCCTGGAAATATGAATATTATGGGAAGCGGCAAAATCGGTCACCAGTTCCACTACCTCTTCCACAATATCATTGGGAAAACAGGCTTCAGCTTCCGGTTTTCGATCCTTTGCATAGGCGAGCATATCCTGGGTCAGATCCGCCACCCGCTTGATATTTTTCTTGATGGTCTGCCAGCCGGTGTTCAGTTTTTCCATGTTGTTGTTCTGCAGCCCCACATCCACCACATAGCTGCCGCCCTTGAGGCCGATGAGGATATTTTTCACATAATGGGCCAGGCCGGAAACCGTCTGTCCCACCGCTGCCATCCGTTCCGACTGGATCAGTTCTTTTTCCAGCCGCTTGATCTCGGTGAGATCCTGGAAAAAATTGACAATGCCCATGAATTCATTTTTTTCATGGAGCACATTGGTGGCATACCGCACAGGCATTTTGTTTTTGCTGCGGGTTTCCAGGATCATCTCCTGCCATGGCAGATCTGTATGATTTACCTTGTTTTTGGCTTCCTTCCTGAAATACCGTGCCATTTGCGAGGTGTACAGATCATCGATGGTCATTTTGTTGAGTACATCCCGGCCTCTTTGCCCAAAAATTCGGGCCGCCTCCGGGTTGTACACCACAATCCGCCAGTCCTGGTCAAAGGCCACAATGGCATCATGACTGGAATGAATCAGCAGCCGCTGAAAATTGGATTTGCGCTGGATTTCCTTTGTGGCTTCGGCCACCTTTTCCTCCAGATCATGGGTATAAGATGCCAGCTGTTCCCTGATACAGATCTTTGTTTTGGCCCGTTCCAGGGCAATGGCAAGGGCCTCGTCCCGCACCGGCTTGTTGATAAAATCACTGGCACCGTACTGCAGTGCTGTGATGGTGGAATCGATATCCCCGTGACCCGTGACAATGATCACCTCTTTTTCCGGGTCCAGCTCCTTGATTTTTTTGAGCAGCGTAAGCCCATCCATGCCCGGCATTTTGATGTCGGTCACCACGATATCAGGATCAGATTTTTCAAACACATCCAGGGCCTCTTCCCCACTGTAGGCACTGAAAGTTTCATACCCGTCACTTTTCAGGGACATTGACAACAGCCGGACAATGGGCTGTTCATCATCCACAATCAATATCTTGTTGGCTGGCATATCAATTTTTCCTATTTGATGGCCGGGAACCTTATGGTAAAACAGGACCCATCGCCTTCCACACTGTCCACATCAATGGTGCCGCTGTAATCCTTGATAATCCCGAAACTGATGCTGGTTCCCAGACCGGTGCCTTTGCCGGTGTCCTTGGTGGTGAAAAAGGGTTCAAAAATCTTGTCCATAACGTCATCGCTCATCCCCACACCGGTGTCTGTCACGGTTGCCACCACATATCCGTTTTCGGCAAAGGTCTTGATGGTCAGCATTTTTTGCACAGGTTCTTGTGTTCTGGACGCTTTTTCATCCATGGCATCGATGGCATTGGTCACCAGATTGATGAACACCTGCTCCAGACGGTTGTGCTCTGCCCGGATCCGGGGCAGATTTTCCCCTAGCGCCAGGGTCTTTTCAATGGAATGCACAGAAAGCTGATGGCCCAGTACCTTGAACACATCTGTGATGGGGTCATTGATATTGAGTCTCTTCAAATCCCGTTCAGACTGTCTGGCAAAATCCCGCACATGCTTGATCACCCCGGAGGCCCGGGCCACATTGTCAATGATATCTTTTGCCATGTTCACCAGTTCGTCATCCGGAATCGTCACCCCTTTTTTCACCATTTTTTGGATCAGGTCCGCGCAGATCTGGATCACATTCAACGGCTGGTTGATCTCATGGGCCATGCCGGCTGCCATGGTGCCCAGTGTGGCCAGTTTGCCGGCCTGGATCAGCTGGGTCTCTTTTTCCACGCTCTCTGTTATATCAGTGGCGGCGGCAATGAGCACATCCCGGTGGCTGAAGACCTCCTTTACCACCTTGATATTCACAAAGAATGACTGGCCGGTCTTCCGGCGGTGCCGTTTTTTGGTGAACAGCATGGAACCGCCCTGGGACAATCCCTGCATGCCCTGCTTGATGGTGTCATCGGTTTTATCACCGATCCCCAGAAACGAGGTGCCCAGCAGTTCTGATTTGGTATACCCGTAACTTTCCAGGACCCGGTGGTTCACATCCAGGATCTCAAAGGTCTGGCTGTCAATGATGAAAATGGGATTGGGGTTTTCATTGAAAAGGGAACGGTATTTTTCTTCGGATTTTTTGTATTTTTCATGGAGTTTGGACAATTCCTGGTCCTGAAATTCAATTTCCTCCAGTGCTTTTTTGTCTTCGGTTCGGTCCCGCAGGGTCTGGATGGCGCCGATGATTTTTCCATCCGGTGATTTGATGGGTGCGGCCGTAAAAAAAATCCATTTCCCGTTTTCTCCCAGGTGCGGGAAAAATTCTTCCGCCTCATAGGCTTCATTTATTATTTTGCATTTGCGCCAGGCATTGCCGTAATATTTCTGCACCTCTTTTTCATCCATCCGGGCCACCACCACATCCGCCAGTATGGGTCTTTTGGCAGACCGGAACGGGGCCCACTGTCGGTCTGTTCCCACCAGTTCATAGGCCGGATACCCGGTAAGCTCCTCACATGCCGCATTCCAGTGGGTAATGATGTGTTCATTGTTGATGATAAAGGTGGGGATCATGCTGCCCTGGATGATCTGGTTCAGCTCTTTTTCCATTTTCTGCAGATCCCGGTGTTCCTCTTCCAAATAGGCAATGCGGCTTTCCGCAATTTCATTGATCCGGGTGGAAAAGCGTTCAAACAGGTCAGCGGTTTCTTCTTTGCACATATCCTGCGTCTGGATACGGTTTCTGATCTGGGCTTTTTCTGTTTCCGTCTTTAAATAATTGATAAAAGACATGGCACCGTAATTGTCCAGATCGATGATACTCACCCGTTCATGATTCACCTTTTCCAGGATGCAGGAGAGCAGTTCATCATTTTTGAGTTTTAAAATCAGGTCCAGATCGGAAAGGTCACACACGGCATTGTAATCGTTTGCAGTGGGAATGTTAAGCGCTTTTGCCCGGACAATGCCCCTGACGATATCTATGGTATCAGCCACCATGAGGACCTGTATGCCCATATCTTTCAACCCGGGACCGGTGAGATGGTCCAGAATTTGTTCACAGGGGTCACCACCGCCGATGATGGCCAGTTTCAATCCCTTAAGGTCAAAATACATGGCGGCTCCTTTTTTTCATAATGCCTTGTCACGGACAGTATATTAAAAGAAAATCACGGTGACAATCACAAAGGTGGGAATCAGAAATACCAGGGAATATTTGAGGATATACCCGAAAAAACTGGGCATGGCAGTGCCTGATTCAGCTGCTATGGATCTGACCATGAAATTGGGGGCATTGCCGATATAACTCACCGCTCCGAAAAACACGGCACCAGTGGAAATGGCCTGGAGATACACCATTTTATCGGTCATCAGCAACGGCACGGAGGCTGATTCCGGCATGCCGGCATAAAAACTGCCCAGGGCTGTGTTGAAAAAGGTCAGATAGGTGGGGGCGTTGTCCAAAAATGCCGACAGCACCCCGGTGACCCAGAAATAGTGGAACGGTTCTTTCACCGCAGCGATGAGAAAGGCAAAGGCTCCGTCAGGCCCTGCCTTGAGCAGCAGCAGGCAGGGGATCATGGTGATAAAAATCCCGATGAACAGATAGGCCACCTCGATGATGGGAAACCAGGAAAATTCGTTTTCCTCCCGCAGGGTCCAGGGGGTGGCCCACAAAGACAGACCGCCCAGCACAATAAGGGTGATATCCCGGAGCCAGTCCTGGATTGCCCGGTGCACCCCGAAGGTGTTGACCTCCCCCAGGTCCAGGATGCCGCTCATGAGCACGGCCACCACAATACCGCCTAAAAAGATGAAATTATAGGTGCCCACCAGTCGCAGCGGTTTTTTTTCCCCGTCATTCGGCACAATTGCCCCCTCTTTCTTGAAAAACCAGGTGTCCAGCAAAAAATAGACAACCAGCAGAATGCCGCTGGTCACCAACATGTGGGGGGCAATGTTCATGGTCCAGAAAAAACTGACCCCGTGGAGAAATCCCAAAAACAGGGGCGGATCACCCAGGGGTGTCAAAGACCCCCCCACATTGGCCACCAGAAATATGAAGAACACCACCATAAAAGTTCTGTTTTTCCGGAAATCATTGGCCCGCAGAAAGGGCCGGATCAGCAGCATGGCCGCACCGGTTGTTCCCATCCAGGAGGCCAGGATGGTACCCAGAAGGATAATGCCGGTATTCACAACAGGGGTACCCCGCAGGGTGCCCCGCAATAATATCCCGCCGGAAACCGTGAACAGGGCCCACAAAAGGATGATAAACGGCACATAATCCGCCAGGATGATGTGGAGAATTTCATAAACCGCATCCCCTTTGTAAACCACCACAAAAGGAATGGCCAGACTGGCGGCCCAGAAAGCGGAAATTTTGCCGAAATGGTGATGCCAGAAGGTACCGGCCACCAGGGGCAAAAGCGCAATGGACAAGAGCATGCAGGCAAAGGGGATGCAGGCCCACAGCGGCAGCAGTTTGCCCAGATCCGGGTGGCCGTGGCCCCCGCCGTGTCCGCCTTCCTCCCCGTGTCCGCCTTCTGCGCCATGTTCCGGCGCATGTGTCTGCTGTTCCTGTGCCGTCTGGCTGTTAGAATTCAGCTGTTCCGGGTCACTGTCGGCTGCACATATCTCTGCTGCAAAAATGAAAAACCCTACCAGCATCATGACAAGCGCAAGTTTATTGAACTTCATGGATTCATTTCTCCTGGTTACTGAAAAATGCAGGCAGGCAGTCACCCTGCCAAGCATACTCAACTAATAAATACGGCAAAGAAAGTCAAGTTCAAATTGGCAGGCCAGAGCGGCAGCATTCTGTGGTTTTCTGGAGAAATGATTACAGGCGCACAAGTGGTGTCAGCATGCCTGTATTTGGATTAATCCTGCCGCTTTTCAAGGAAATACAACCCCACGATCACATGGTTTTCCGGTTTGCCCCCGGCAGGTGCTGAAATGTGCTGGATCTGTACTTTAAGGTGTTCCGGAGGTGTTGCCGCAATTCCTTTGTAATATTTTGCAGAAAAAATATCACCGGCGTGTATATATTTCAACAGTCTGGAATCTTTTTTCACAAAAAGCCCCAGTCCTGATGCGGAAAAATCCCGCAATTTGAAATGGTATTCCATTTCAGACTCCGGGGGCTGGAACGCTATGCTTGCAGAATCTGAAGCCGCGCTGCGCTCTTCCGAACGAAGTCCCTGCTGCTGGTTATCCTGGGATTGGTTTACCATACGCTGTCTTTCGTGAATGTGATAAGCAAATTACAAACTTGTCAGTACAGTACACCGTTTTCTGAACAAAAACAAGCAATTGTTTTGCCTTCCAGACTAAATTCAGTCAAAAAAAGCGATTTTCGTCATGGTATTCATCATTCACTGCAGGATATACCAGGCAACGCCCCTGTCCCATGATGGTCTTAAGGCTACAGTGCAGTCCCGCAACCACAAACAACAAAAGGCCCCTGACGAAACCGCCAGAAGCCTTTATTCTCAATGGTCGGGACGGCAAGATTTGAACTTGCGACCACTTGTCCCCCAGACAAGTGCGCTACCAGACTGCGCTACGCCCCGAATCAAAACAGAATGGGTTAATATCATTTCTTTTTTACAGTGTCAAGCACCAATGCGCCATTACCCAAACTTTTCATCCCCTGGTTGACCAGGAAGGAATCTTTGCGTATAAGAAAACAGCGTTTTGGGATGAAGCATAACCCCCCATATGGAATAGACAAATGATCAATCTGTGTGACAAACTGTCCGACAAAACAATGCCGGTATGGCATGCACTGGAAAAAAAACTCCTGCCCGCCTATGTCTGGGAGTCTGATCCTTTCACATTCTGGCAGGAACGTATTTTGTTTATCATCTGCTTTACTGCCAGTTTTTTCGGTCCTTTTGTGCTGGTACCTTCCATCCTGCTTTCTGTGGCTGAAGGACTGGGAAGTATCGCCATACTGGATCTGGCTGCCTATTTCGGTACGGTGGCGGTGTTGTTTTCAAAAAACCTGCCTTTAAAAATACGGGCCAGCCTGATTTTCCTTGTTCTGTTTTCTCTGGGCGTGGGATTGATGGTCATTATCGGACCTGTTGGTGCCGGTTATGTGTGGCTGCTGGGGGCATCTATCATTGTCAGCACCATTTATGATCTAAAGGCTGCTTTTATCACCCTGGCATGCAATGCACTGGCTTTTGGTGTGATTGCTGTCTTTATAGGAAACGGCACGCTGCACTGGAATCTTTTATCTGAAAACCCGCTTGAACAATGGCTGGTAATGTCCGGCAACTTCCTGTTCATCAATGCCTTGATTTCAACGACGACTGCTCTCATGCTGCACAGCTTGAAAAAAACCTTTGAAAAAGAACAGACTGCCCGGAAAAACCTGCAGCAAAGCGAAACCCGGCTCCATGCAGTGTTTGATGCCGTACAGAGCATACCCATCCAGGGATATGACAAAGCACGCAAAGTGATATTCTGGAACCAGGCCAGCGAGCGGGTGTATGGATATTCCCGAAAACAGGCATTAGGCCGGCGGCTTGAAGACTTGATTATCCCTGATGACATGCGCACGAAGACGGTGAATGCCGTAAAGGACTGGCACGAAAAGGGCATCCCCATACCGGCCGGAGAAATGGTTCTGCAGAACCGTTCTGGAAAACCGGTGCCGATTTTTTCCAGCCATGTCATGATAACCAGCCATGCCGGTGAAAAAGAGATGTTCTGCATCGATCTGGACCTGTCTGACTACAAACAGATGCAAAAAGAAAAAGACCGGGTGGAAGAGCAGTACCGGCAGATTCAGAAAATGGAGTCCATCGGCCGCCTGGCCGGGGGTGTTGCCCATGATTTGAACAACCTGCTGTCCCCTATCCTGGGGTACAGTGAACTGATGCTGGCTGACCCTGAACTCACCCAAAAACAGCAACAAAAGGTAGATACGGTTTTGCAGTCAGGGTTGCGCGCCCGGGACCTGGTGCGCCAGCTGCTGGCATTCAGCCGGAAACAGACCCTTGCGGTCAAGCCCGTGGATATCAACCAGGCAGTGGAAAATTTTCAGCCCCTGCTGCGCCGGACCATACGGGAAAATGTCCATATTGTCCTGGCGTTGTCTTCTGATCCCCAGATTGTCATGGCAGATATCGGCCAGCTGGAACAGGTAATAATGAACCTGGTGGTCAATGCGGCAGATGCCATGCCCGATGGGGGCTATCTCACCATAGAAACCGCCCGGAAGGACCTGGATGCCGCCTATGCACAATCCCGCCAGGGGGTTGTGCCGGGCAATTATGCCCTGCTGGCTGTCAGTGATAACGGTTCCGGCATGGATGAACAGACCTGTAAAAATATTTTTGAACCGTTTTTTTCCACCAAAGGAGACCAGGGCACGGGCCTGGGGCTTGCCACGGTATACGGCATCGTAAAACAGCACGGGGGCAACATCTGGGTATATTCCGAACCGGAAAAAGGCACAACCTTTAAAATTTACCTGCCCCTTGCACAGGAAATGGCATTCAAACCAGCTGTTGCAGAAGGCAAAAAAAACCATCTTGCCGGCACTGAAACCATTCTGCTGGTGGAAGACAATGAACAGGTGCGGGAGCTGGCCCACGCTGTTTTGAAAAACAAAGGCTATAAGGTGCTTGCTGCCGCCAATGGGGAAAAGGCGCTGGAAACAGCCGCCGGCCATGACGGAGAAATTCACATGGTGCTCACCGATGTTGTCATGCCCGGCCTGAACGGAAAAGATCTGTATGTGAAAGTCAGCAAAACCCATCCCGGCATAAAGGTGTTGTACATGTCAGGGTACACATCCAACGTCATTGCCCATCACGGCATTCTGGAAAAAGGGATACAGTTCATCCAGAAGCCTTTCAGTGTCAACGGACTGGCCGAGAGGGTCAGGCAGGTGCTGGATTCCGTATAACCCCCATGGCCTGCCGGGCACAACAATGAATGAAAGCTGTTAGCTGTTAGCTGATGACCGTGTACTGACGGCTGAGGACTTTCATATAACGCCCATGCCCTGGCGGGCACAACAAATTATTAAAGTTATGAGTGGTGAGTTATGAGTTATGAGTTATGAGTTATGAGTATTGAGTATTGAGTATTGAGAGAAGCTAATTTGATATTTTTTTCTCACTACTCAAACCTCAAACCTCATATCTCACTACTTTCATATAAAATTCATTCATCCGGTGATACAGGTTTCCGCAGCCGCTTCACATAGCCCCTTTTGGTTTTTTTGTCCAGACGCTTTTTGTGGGCTCTTTTTGACATGCGGGTGGGTTTGCGCTTTTTAGGCCGGGCCATGGCGCGGATAACCAAATGCTTCAGCCTTTCCAGCGCATCTTCTCTGTTCTTTTCCTGGCTGCGGAACTGCTGGGCTTTGATGACAATAATGCCCTCCTTGGAAATCCGCTGGTCAGGGAATGCAAAAAGCCGTGTTTTTACCTCTTCTGGCAGGCTGGCGCCTGCAATATCAAACCGCAGGTGGATAGCCGTGGCAACCTTGTTGACATGCTGCCCCCCTGCCCCCTGGGCACGGATGGCTTCCAGCACTATTTCACTGTCAGGAATCTGAATGTCCGGGGTGATCTGCAGCACCATATTACCCTATCCTTTTCCCATAAAAAAATGCAGCCAGCAGTTCGGTGACCAGGTCCCTGTGTTCCATGTGCACCAGATGGCCAGCCCCGGCAATGGTCTTGAGCCTGGCCGCCGGGAAGAGGGCTTTGATCTCATCCCAGTCTGTGTCCTGGATAAAATCGGATTTCCCTCCCCTGATGAACAGGGTATCTTTGGGAAAGGGGTCGCCGGTTATCCCGGCAGAGATATCATCCTGGGATGCCAGAACAGATGGCAGGTTGGACCGCCAATAAAAAATGTTTTTGCTGGAAGTTCTCAAATTCTGTAGAAAAAATGTTCTCAAATCCCTGTCTGGAATGGCGCCTTCCAGCAGCTTATCAGCATGGTCCCGCCTGGTTATCTGTGACAGATCCAGATCCAGCATGGCCTTGATATAGGGTTTCCACAAAGGTGGATACGCCCTTGGGGCCATGTCCAGTACTGCCAGGCGGTCCACCCTGTCCGGAAAATCCATGGCCAGCTGCATAACGCATTTCCCCCCCATGGAATGGCCGGCCACACAGGCGGATCCCAGTTTTCTTTCCTCCATGAACCCGGCCAGGTCCCGGGCCATCTCCCTGTAGGTCATGGTATCGGCATGAAAAGAGCTGCCATGATTTCTCACATCAACCACCAGCACTTCAAACTTCCGGGCCAGCCCCCTTGCCAGCATCCCCATGGTGGCACAGGACCCCAGCAGCCCATGAACCAGAATCAACGGTGGTCCTGATCCCATTTTCCGATAATACAGCATAACAGGTTGAATATGTCATGCTTTCACCGGTGACGTCAATATACAACTTTGCTAAACAGGATGCCTAGGAGAAAATCCATCCTATATAAGATCCATAACATACAGGTATGAAGAACGATTTTATGTTCCA
>DATFJY010000336.1:0-27060 GCA_035268905.1 Desulfotignum sp. | reverse complement strand
CGGTGACGCAGAAAAACTGGATCGGCAAAAGCGTGGGGGCTGAACTGACATTTCCGGTTGCCGGTATGGATGCGCAGATCCAAGTGTTTACCACACGGCCGGATACGGTTTTCGGCGCCACCTTCATGTGCCTGGCACCGGAGCATCCCCTGGTGGAAACCCTGTGCAGGGGAATCCGGCAGGAAAAGGATGTGGCAGATTTTCTGGAAAAAGTCGCTGCCCAGGAGCGGTCCCTGGAGGGCCTGGAAAAATATGAAAAAGAAGGGGTTTTCACCGGCAGATACTGCATCAATCCAGCCACAGGAGAAGAAATCCCCATCTATACGGCCAACTTTGTTCTCATGGGATACGGCACCGGGGCCATCATGTCGGTGCCGGCCGGAGACCAGCGGGATTTTGACTTTGCAAAAAAATATGGCCTTGAGATCCGTGTGGTGGTGCAGCCGGAAAATGATCCCCTGGATCCGGATACCATGGAAACCGCCTATACCGGACCCGGGATCATGGTGAATTCGGGCCGGTTTGACGGTATGGACAGTGAAAAAGCCATGGAAGCCATAACCGACTGGCTGGCAGAGCAGGGCAGGGGGAAAAAGGCGGTCTCTTACCGTCTGCGGGACTGGGGCATTTCCCGCCAGCGGTACTGGGGGGCACCCATTCCGGTCATTCACTGCCCGGACTGCGGGGTGGTCCCGGTACCGGAAGCAGACCTTCCCATAGAACTGCCTGAAGAGGTCAACCTGCTGGAAAAAGGCGGTTCTCCCCTGCCCACCCTGGATTATTTCACCCACGCGGTCTGTCCTGCCTGCGGCAGCAAAGATGCCAGGCGGGACACTGATACCATGGATACCTTTGTGGAATCATCCTGGTATTATCTGCGGTACTGCTCCCCCAGGTTTGACCAGGGCATGTTTGATGAGCAGGCCGTAAAATACTGGGCACCGGTGGACCAGTATATCGGCGGGGTGGAACACGCGGTGCTGCATCTTTTGTATTCCCGGTATTTCATGCGGGTACTGCACCATTTTGGCATGATCGATTTTACAGAACCCTTTACCCGGCTGCTCACCCAGGGCATGGTGTGCAAAGAGACCATGACCTGTCCAAATCATGGCTATCTGTATCCGGAGCAGGCCGAAAAGCAAGCCAACGATACCTTTGTGTGCACCCGGTGCAAAAAAGCGGTTGATATCGGCCGGGTCATTAAAATGTCCAAGTCCAAAAAAAACGTGGTGGACCCCAATGACCTTCTGGAAAAATACGGGGCAGATGTCACCCGGCTTTTCTGTCTGTTTGCGGCGCCGCCCGAACGGGACCTGGAATGGAGTGAAGAGGGGGTTGAGGGAAGCAACCGTTTCATCAACCGGGTCTGGCGCCTGGCCCTGGAATGTATGCACACAATTGACAAGCAGCAGGTATCCGTATTCACCGGCCCTGCGGCTGACCTGAAAAATCCGGCAGCCAAATCCCTGTATATCAAAACACACCAGACCATCCAGAAAGTAACCGCTGATATCGATGAAAGCTTTCATTTCAACACGGCTGTGTCAGCGGTTATGGAGCTGGTGAATACCGTGTATGCAGTGAACCTGGATACAGCTGACCAACAGATGCAGGCAGTGGTATTGTCTGCGTTGGAAAATATGGTGCTGCTGCTCAGTCCCATTGTTCCGCATTTTTGTGAGGAGTTGTTTGATAGAATGGGGCACCGGGGGTCCATTTTGGAACAATCCTGGCCGGCATTCCGCGCAGACAGCCTTGAAACCGATGAGGTGCTGGTGGTGGTTCAGGTGAACGGCAAACTGCGCTCCCGGTTCAACGTGGCATCTGACGCACGGGAAGCGGATATCAAAGAAGCCGCCCTTGCAGATGACAAGATTGCCAAACATATTCAGGACCGTTCGATAAAAAAGATCATCCTTGTGCGCAAAAAACAGATCCTTGTAAATATAGTGGTGTAATATGAACCGATGTGACAGGAAAAACCATGTAAAGGAAAAGGGAATCTGGCTGCTGGCGGGTATTCTGCTGCTTGCCGGATGTGGGTACCGCCTGGAAGGAGGCGGATATCTTCACCAGGGGGTAACCCGTGTCGGGGTGGCGGTGTTTGAAAACAACAGCAGCCAGACCCGGGCCGGCATCCATTTTACCAATGAACTGATCAGAGAAATTCAGGAGGAAACCGATACACAGGTGGTGGATCCCGCCGATGCCCCCCGTGGGATCAAAGGCATTGTCAAAGCCATCACTTTTTCCACCCTGTCCCGGTCTTCCACGGAAACGGTGGTTGAAAGAAGGATACGGGCAGTTGTGGATGTGCAGCTGCTGGATACAGACAAAGATATTTTGTGGTCTGTCAACAATTTTTCGTCGACAGAGTCTTTTCTGGTGGATGCGGACAATATCAATGATGAAGCCAACATCAGTGAAGCCATTGAAATTATTGCACAACGGATTGCAGAACGGATCGTCAGCCAGATGATGGCCGGCTTTTGACTATCTTTTTGTTTGTGAAGATGCCTGCCGGTCATTCCGGGCAGATCCAGGAGGCGGGGCTGTTCTTTTCGGGCAGGCCCGGGAGGTGGTGGATTTCCAGGAGAATGGCTATACCGCACAGCACAGACAGGATCTGTTTACAGGCAGATCCTGTCTGTGCATAACTCAGTGCATATCAGCGGTCAGGCATTCACAAGTCTGGAAAGTCGTGAAATTTTTCTGGAGGCGGTTTTTTTATGGACAATCCCTTTCTGGGATGCTTTTTGAAGGGCGGACTGGTTCTGGCGCATCAATTCCATGACAGCTTCGTCACCGGATGCTTTGGCCGCGCGCACCTTTCTTTCCAGGGTTTTCAGTGTGGATTTTACCGATCTGTTTCTCTGTCTTCTGACCAGGTTCTGTTTTGCCCGTTTTTTTGCAGATTTGTGATTGGCCAATTTGCGTGTACTCCTTCTGTTCGTCAATTACAATGTGTTTATATGAAAGCCGTCAGTAATCAGCTAAAAGCGAATGGCTAACAGCTTTCATGTGTTGTTGTGCCCGATAGGGCATGGGGGTTATGTAAAATTCAAATAAAAAACGATTGATAGTAAATTTTTTGTTTTTTGTCAAGGAAAAATAAAGCATGTCTCTGGTGAAAAACACCGCAGCTGTCAGCGGTCTTACGCTTGCAAGCCGGATTTTCGGGGTCATCCGTGATGCCCTGATTGCCATGGTGATCGGCACATCTGCCCAGAGTGATGCTTTTTTTGTTGCATTCAGGCCCTTTGACCTGCTCAGAAAACTGTTTTCCGACGGCATCTTCAGTATCCTTTTTGTGCCGCAGGTTTCCCGGTATCTGGAAACCGGCCGCAGGGAACAGGCGGTTTCCATGATTTTTTCCGCGCTTATTGTCTTGTCTGCCCTGGGGGGTGTTCTGGTGGTATCGGCGGTGGTGCTGGCACCCTGGATCCTGCGGATCGTGGCACCGGGGTTTGTGCCCGGCGGAGAACAATACGCTCTTGCCCTTGTGCTGTTTAAAATCATGATCCCCTATGTGTATGTGATCATGGTGATTTCCCTGTGCATGGGGGTCCTCAACACACTGGGCAATTTTTTTGTACCAGGGGTGACCCCCCTTGTGTTCAATTTGGTGGTGATTCTGTTCACCCTGACCGCCACCGGGTATTTTGATATTCCGGTCACAGGGCTTGCCCTGGGGGTTTTTTTCGGCGGGCTGGTGCAGCTTGGACTTCAGGTTCCTTTTATGGTCCGCAGCGGCATGCTCAAGCCTGTCCGGTTTGTTTTGTGCCACCCCGGTGTTACACACACCGTCCGAAAGATGGTGCCCTGCATGGTAGGGGCCGCTCCCTATCAGGTGAATATGCTTGTGGCATCGATTTTCGCCTCTTTTTTGCCCGAGGGAACTGTCTCTTTTCTCTACTATGCAGACCGGCTGGTGCAGTTTCCCCTGGCGCTGATTGCTGTTTCCTTTTCCATTGTTCTGCTGCCCTTTTTTTCCCGGCAAGCGGCCGCCGGTAATGTGGATGAGATTGCGCCGGTATTTGACACCGGCATCCGGCTGGTGACGTTTGCGGCCATGCCGGCCATGGCAGGGCTCATGGTTCTCAATGGCCCCATTGTCCAGCTTTTGTTCGGCCAGGGCGCATTCGGCGAGGCTGCTGCTGTCCAGACAGCGCAATGTCTGTTTTATCTGGCCACAGGATTGTGGGCATTTATCGGATCCCGCATTTTTGTCACCCTTCATTATGCGGTGTCCAGCTTCCGGCATCCTTTTGTTGCCGGCATCCTCTGTATCTGTGTCAACCTTGTGTCTGCATCCGTGTTGACAGGTCCCATGGGCATTACAGGGCTGGCTTTGTCCGTATCCCTGTCAGCCGCCGCAGGATTGGTTTATTTGATTTTTCACCCCCCGGCACAGGTTCGGTTTTCACGCAGGCATCTGGTTATTTCCGCTTGCAGAGCCCTTTTTTTGTCTGCTATAATGGCAGTTGCCGTAAGATGGGCAGCCGGATTTCTCATCCATGATACACAAGGAAAACTGCTGCTGGGGGCAGGGGTGCTGGGGTGTGTGGCAATGGGCATGATTCTGGTTGTTATTTTTACAAAAATTCTGCGGTTTCCAGAGTTTGACATGGCAGCACAGTGGTGGAAAAGGGGGGCAAAAGCAGATTGATTCATATGAAACTGATTGAAAAGACGGTTTTTTTTCTGGCACTGGGCTTCATGGTATTGATTTTGTTTTTGACGGTATTTTCTGAAAACGGGATCAAAGATTACAATCGGTTGAAACACAAAAAAGCGGGTGCATTATCCCGGATTCAGATCACAAAACAGGAAAATACCGTCATAGAAAATCAAATCCTGCGGTTGAAGCAGGATATCACATACATCAAACACCTGGCCAGGCATGAGCATGGCATGGCAGGACCGGATGAGCTGATTTTCAAACAGCAGAAATAATACAAGGCAGAAACCATGGACTATGAATACCATACCCTGACCCTGGCAAAGGTGTATGAAAGCCAGGGATATTATCAGGATGCAAAAGAGATCTATGACAGGTGCAACGAAAAATTTCAGGGAAAAGACACAGACATTCAGGCGGCCTGTGCACGCATGAAAGCCGCCCTGGAAAATGCCGTGTCCACAGGCATGCACATTGCTGAACAAAACCACCACACAGACAGCAAAAACGGCAAAACCCGGGTGGCAGCGCATCTGGAAGAATGGGTCCGGCTGTTGATCCTGCAAAAACGGCTGGGGCTGTTCCATCGGATTCAGGCCAGGGTGTTGTAATCCATACAGATTCAGACCGGTGGGTTGTGATGCATGGGGTTTTATGCCATGGGTCCGATGGATATATCAGCGGCGAAGAACAACGCGGAATCCCAGGCTGTTTCTCACAGCCACCGGCTTGTAGAAACTGCGAAAGGCAGATCTCTGGTATTTGCCGTTCTGGAACCAGCCGCCTCCGCGGACGACCCGGTGGTCCCCATTTTTTTCCAGAGGGTCCACCATATTGTCCTGGTAGGTATCTGTCACAGGCCCTATGCTTCTTTTCCATAAACTGCGGCTTTTGCATGCATCTAAAACCCATTCCTGGACATTGCCGTGCATGTCGAACAGCCCCCAGGCATTGGGTTGCAGCAGCTTGACCGGATGGGGTTTGAAATCCCTGGGCGGGCCGGCCAGACCGGAATTGTAGCAGTACCAGGCCGTGTTTATCAGTGCCGGTTCCGGATCCACACAGGAAATAGTGGTGATGGGGCCGGTGGAAAAGGCGGTGGTGCTGCCTGCCCGGCAGGCGTATTCCCATTCCGCTTCTGTGGGCAGCCGGTACCGGTCGGTGTTTTCCAGTTTGTTGAGAAATGAGATGAACTGCATGGCCTCATGCCAGGTCACCGAATCCACCGGGTATCGATTTCCCAGTTTGAATGCAGAGGGGTTGGGGGAAGCCAGGCGGTTCCACTGGCCCTGGGTGACCTCTGTTTCCCCCATGTAAAAGCTTTTTGAAATGCTCACCCGGTGTTGTTTTTCATTTTTTTGCCGGCCTTTTTCAGATGGGGGGCTGCCCATGACAAATGTGCCTGCCGGAATCAAGACAAAGCGCATGCCGATCTGGTTGGTATAGATTCTGGGTTCCTCAGCAAGCGCATTGCCCATGCACAAAAATACAATGCAAAGAGAAAACAGGGTCTGCACAAATCGGTGGACAACGAAATGCATGAATATAGTTTCCTGAAAAATTCGGGTAACCGGTTATGTCACATCTTTTACCATATATCCGGGGGTCTGTCCAACCATGAATCACATCAAGGCAGAAAACTGCAGCACAAAAATGTGTGAAACGGTTTTAAAAAAATGCTCAGGATGATATGAAAAGAGAAAAACAAAGCCAGAAAACAGGAGCAGGGTATGAAACAAAAAGACAAACCAGGTGTAAAAAATACAGCCCCCCAGACCAGCCCGAACCGCAAAAAAAAGCCTGCCCCTTCAGGGCCCAAGGCAGCCGGATCATCCTTGTTAAAGAAAAATGAATTCACCCTGATCATTGCCGGAGCCCTGGTTGCAACCTTGGTGGTGTTTTTTTTGTTTTTCAGGACATCCGATCCCCAGACACCGGCAGTGTCCTCCCTTCCCGGGGAGACTGTGCCCGAAGATCTGGAAGAACGGCTGTCATCTCTGGAATCTGGTCTGGAAAACATGCAGGCCAAATTAACCTTTGCTGTGGGGGATACCAATGATGCCTCCCTGGAAGAAACCCTGGCCCGGATACAGCAGCAGGTGTCCCGGATCGAGGCAGCAGCCCAGATAAAATTAGATTCTCTGACCGAACGGATGGGAAACCTGGAACAAAAACTGTCCTCTGTCAGCAAAATGGCTGCAGCTTCAAGCCCGGTTGAAAGCCAGCCTGCAGACACAAAACCGGTGGTCAAAAAATCCACAGCTGTGCAGGAAAAAAAATCTTCCGGCATATTTCATACGGTTAAAAAAGGGGAGACGTTGTGGCGTATTTCCCAGCAATACAATACCACGGTTGCGGCGCTGCGCAAACTCAACAACCTGGACCCGGGTGCTGATATCTATCCGGGCACCAATTTGATGGTGCGCTGACCCGCTACCGCTTGGCTGTATGACAGTTCTGCATGGCACCAGACTTTTTCACCAGTCTGACCAGGCGGGCTACCTGCTGCATGTCCTTGATGCCGAAACCGGATTCCACCCCTGATGAGATGTCCACCCCCCGGGGATCGGCATCAGCCATGGCTTTTGTGATATTGGTGCTGCTCAGTCCGCCGGCCAGCAGTACCGGATATCGGGCAGATATTTTCCTTGCCATGCGGTAGTCCCAGGTTCTGGCATTGCCCCCGGGGCGTTTTCCCCGCCCGCATTCCACCAGAATACAGTCGGCAGCAGTATAGGTGTGGGCCTTGTCCAGACCGGGAGAGCGGGATGCAAAAACCGCTTTTGTCACGGTCAGTTCTTTTTCCTTTAACGCCGCCACCAGATCCGGCGATTCACTGCCGTGGAGCTGTACCCCTGTGAGACCGCAGGCGTCTACATGGGCCATGATCGTGTCCAGTTTCGCATCCACAAACACCCCCCACACCGGCACCTGGCCGGAAAGGGTTTGGGTTACCCTGGCAGCCCGGGGGATTTCCAGATACCTGGGGCTGTTGGGATAAAACACCAGACCTATGATATCCGCTCCGGCCTGGACACATGCCCGGGCATTTTTTGGATCAGTAAGGCCGCAGATTTTGATGAACGGGGAATGGTCCGGCAGAAAGGGAAACCGGGATATGGCTGAAGCGCTGTGCATCAGACCGCAGCATCCTGCAAAAGGGCGCACAAAAATGCCTTCCGGTCTGTGGCCCTGACAATGCTTTCTCCCACCAAAAAATTGTATATGCCGGCATCCACAGCGGTTTTTATATCCTGGCGGCAGGAAATCCCCGATGCTGCCACTGGAAGGATATATGCGGGCAGAACGGGCGCCACCCGCAGGGCGGTGTCAGGGTCCACTGCCAGTGTGGCAAGGTTTCTGTTGTTGATGCCGATCACCCTGGCACCGGTTATAAGGGCCTGTTCACATTCCCATTCAGAAGAGATCTCCACCAAAGGCTCCATGCCCAGCTCCCGTGCAAGGCGTGTATAGTCTGCCTGCTGGTTTCGGGACAAAAGGGTGGTGATGAGCAGGACAGAACCGGCGCCTGCCTGTTTTGCCTGATAGATCTGGTATGCGCTGATGACAAAGTCTTTGCGCAGTACCGGCAGATGGGTGGCAGCACAGGCGGTTTTCAGATCCGTGAGGCTGCCTTTGAAATACACCGGTTCCGTGAGCACGGATATGGCCCTGGCCCCTGCCTTTTCACACTCCCTGGTATAGGTGTGCGGGTCCAGGTCCAGGCAGATATCTTTTTTTGAGGGGGATGCTTTTTTGATTTCCGCAATGATACCCACATCCTCAGATGTGCTTTGGGCCATGGCTTTGTAAAAGTCGGGTCCGGCGGGCCGGTTTTCCGCTTGTTTGCGCAGCATGGCCAGGGGCAGGGTGCGGCGGTTGTGCGCCACCGCATCTTGTGTGATCCGGACCATGGTTTGTAAAAACCCTTCCGGTTTCATGTCATGTATTCTCCCGGGTGAACTGCACCAGGTCACTGAGTTTTTGTTCTGCTTTGCCTGCGTCAATGGCATCTGCTGCCAGCTGGATCCCCTGGTGGATGGCCGGGGCAGCACCGGCTGCCACAAGACCGGCACCGGCATTGATCAGTACAATGTCCCGCTTCGGGCCTTTTTCCCCGGCCAGCACAGACTGGATAATGGCGGCATTGGTGTGCACGTCCCCGCCCTTGAGGTCTGCAGGATCAGCATAGTCATCAAAATACTGCAGTGGATCCAGGTCATAGGATTTGATTTGGCCGGAGGACAATTCCGATACCCGGGTCAGATCTGTGGTGGTGATCTCATCCATGCCGTCATGGCCGTGGACCACAAAGGCTTTTTCCACCCCCAGCAGTTTGAGTGCCTTGGCAAACATCTGGGTAAGATGTGGGGCATACACCCCCAGGATCTGGCAGGAAGCGGCAGCCGGGTTGGTCAAAGGGCCCAGCATGTTGAAAATGCTGCGGATCCGGCATTCTTTCCTGGCCCGGGCCGCATATCCCATGGCCCCGTGAAAAACCGGTGCAAACAGGAAGCCGATGCCGATGTCGTTCACGGCCTCTTCCACGATTTCCGGATCAAGGTCCAGGTTGACCCCCAGGGATTCCAGCACATCGGCACTGCCGCATTTGCTGGAAACGCTCCGGTTGCCGTGCTTGGCCACGGTAATGCCGGCACCGGCCACCACAAAGGCGGTGGCAGTGGAGATGTTAAAGGAGCCTGATGCATCCCCGCCGGTGCCGCAGGTGTCAATGACCTTTTTGGACACAGCCTGGATGCGCCGTGCTTTGGTGCGCATGGCCCGGGCTGCGCCGGCCAGCTCTTCAAAGGTTTCTTTTTTGGTGGCCAGCGCTGCCATGAACGCCCCTACCTGGGACGGGGTAATGGTACCGGAAAAAATATCTGTGATCATGTCTGCGGCCTGGTCTTCGGTCAGATCCCGGCCTGCGATGATGCGGTTGAGACGTTGGGTGAAATTCATTTGGCAGCCCCTTTGATGAAATTGCGGATCAGGCGTTTGCCCACAGTGGTCATAAAGGATTCCGGATGAAACTGAACCCCCTGGGTGGGGTGTTGCTGGTGGCGGATTCCCATGATCTCTCCATCATCGGTCCTGGCGGTGATCTTCAGGCAGTCTGGTAGATCTGATTCCTGTACGGCAAGGGAATGGTAGCGCATGACCGGAAACGGGCGCAAAAGCCCTGTAAAAATATGGGTGCCGTCGGAAGTGACAACCGATGTTTTGCCGTGCATGATCCTGCGGGCATGGACAATGGTGCCGCCGAAGCTCTGGGCAATGACCTGGTGGCCCAGGCAGACCCCCAGGATGGGAATTTTACCGGACAGCTGTTCCACCACCTCCAGGGAGACCCCTGCGTCTTCCGGCCGTCCCGGGCCCGGGGAAATCACAATGGCGCCAGGGTTCATCTGTGCAAGATCTGGAACGGTTATCCTGTCATTTCTGAACACCTCCACGGTTACCCCGGTATGCAGCAGGTAGTGGACAAGGTTAAAAGTAAAGGAATCATAATTGTCGATAATGACCACCTGCATCTTTTCAGTCTCCATTTGTATGGGAAAGGGCGAATCTCAAAGCGGCTTCAACGCTTTTGGCCTTGTTCCTGCATTCCTGCAGTTCTGCGGCCGGGTCTGAATCATGCACAATGCCGGCCCCGGCCTGGACGGTCAGGGTGCTGCCTTCCATGACAGCGGTCCTGATGGTGATGGCAAAATCCATGTTCCCGGTAAAGGAGATATATCCGGCTGCACCGCCATATACCCGCCTTGGGCGGTTTTCCAGGCCGGAGATGATCTCCATGGCCCGGATCTTCGGGGCTCCGGTAAGTGTGCCGGCCGGGAAGGCGGCCCTGAAGAGATCCAGGGCATCGTATCCAGGCGTAAGATCACAGGTGATATTGGATACCAGGTGCATGACATGGGAATAGCGTTCAATGACCATGGTGTCTGTCACCTGGACAGTGCCCGGTTCCGCCACCCGTCCCAGGTCGTTTCTGCCCAGATCTATGAGCATGATATGCTCGGCTTTTTCTTTTTCATCCGAAAGCAGCTCATCTGCCAGGGCCAGGTCCTGCTGCTCGGTGGCACCCCTGGGGCGGGTGCCGGCAATGGGCCTGAGGGTGGCAACCCGGTTCTCCAGTCTCACCATGGTTTCGGGAGATGACCCGGCAATGACCATGTCGTTAAACTTCATGAAAAACATGTAGGGAGAGGGGTTGATATACCGCTGGGCCCGGTAGAACAGGACCGGATCCAGGCTGGTTGTACAGGAAAAGGGCAGAGAATACACCGCCTGGAAAATATCGCCCTCCCGGATGTGGTGTTTGATGGTGTTGACCCCGTCCAGGTATTGCTGGTCCGGAACCTGGCAGGCAAGTGCTGCAGGCGGTGTTTTTACAGAATCCAGAGCCCCGGCCGGGGTATGGATGACGGCCAGCAGGTGTTCAAGGTGCTGACATGCCTGGTCAAAAGAGGCATCCGGCACTGTGCCATCATCCAGATAACAGATCTGCACACAGGTCAAGGTCTGCTGGATATTGTCAAAAATGATCATCTGGTCTGGAATGAAAAATTGGGCATAGGGGGTATTCGGGGGCAGGGATACCGGGATATTTTCAAAAAATGTGACCATCTCATAGGTTACATATCCGGTCAGGCCGGTCCAGAACCGGGGAAGTTCACTTATGTTTGCCGGAATGTATGTCTGGATGATCTGTCTGATCACAGCCAAAGGATCGTTGTTATGGGCAATGGTTCTGGACTGGGCACAGGCGGTGTTTTTGCCGGTGACCAGTTCCACATGATCGGAAAACACCTGCAGGCTGCCGTGGGCACGGACCCCCAGAAAACTGTATCTGGCCCAGCGCTCTCCGCCTTCCACGCTTTCCAGCAGAAAACAGGCCGTGTTCCTGGCATGAAATTTCTGCAGCAGGGATACCGGGGTGTGGGTGTCTGCCAAAATCCGGGTGCACACCGGCACCACATTGTGGGTTCCGGCCAGGCGGGAAAACCGTTCCCTGTCCGGGAATCGGGAGATGATCATGGCTGTCTCCCAAGGGCAAAGCCGGACCCGGCCATGGGTATGAGGGGCCGGGTGGTTACAAGGGGCTGTATCGTCACAAAGGTGTGGCTGATATGAAGGGCTCTCTTTTTAGAGGCCATTGCAAGAATTGTCATACGGGTTTGTTTCATGGGATTTTTTGCATGTCCTGGTTTTAATGTGGTTAGCGGTGGTTACAGGTTGACGCGCAAATTAAACGATTTGCTATAGGTTGTCAAGACAAATGTTTCTGTTTATAGAAACATTTGTCTGGCACACGTGGACGGGATGGTTTTCCGGCAGAAAAGATTGCTGCTGCGCTCACACCAGACCCCAGAGGGCAAGCGTAATGTGCTTTTCATTGACGAAGCTGGATTCTTTTATTTTTCAGTGGCGGCAGCATCGATATCAAAGATCTTTTTCCCCTGGACATAGTCCTTGGTGGCATATTGGGAAATGCGCTGAATTTTGGCAGACAATTCTATGATCCGCTGGGTGTGACTTTTGACAAGCTGGACCAGCGTCTCTCGCCGGGATGGATCCAGGGAGGGATCCCCCAGTTTTTCGATTCCCACCGACAGTACCTGCAGGGGATTGTTCAGCTCATGGCTCACCGCACCCGCCATTTCAAGAATGGCCCGTAATTTTTCCTTGTCCCGCAGTTCCTCTGCCATCTGCTTCTGCTGGGTGATGTCCATGAAATAGCCCAAGGCTGCCCGGGTTCCTTCGTGTTTAACGGCGGTGACCGTTTCCATCACCCATTTGACCAGGCCGGTGCTGTCCACCACACGGAATTCATAAGGGGTGGTCCGCTGCCCGGTCAGCATTTGTTTTGCACAGTCCCGGACATGGGTCCTGTAATCCGCATGAACCAGGTCCAGGGACGGCATACCGGTCAAAGCCTCTCTGGTATACCCGGTGATCCGGCAGAATTCGGGATTCACATACCGGAACCGGCCCTGCTGCACGATGTAGCTGCCGATGAGGGCGCTGTTGCGGCTGTGTTCGAGTTCTTCCTGTGCCTGTTTCTTTTGTGTGTTGTCCCGGATGAACCCTTCAATGGCCACGGCCCGGTTTTGTCTGTCCCGGACCACTGACCACCGGTCATGCATCCACCGGAAGGTGCCGTCTGAACCGATATAACGGTATTCAACATCCCCCTGGGTTTCTCCGGCCGCCAGGGTGCGCTCCCGGGCCTGTCTGAGTTTTTGAATGTCTTCCGGGTGGATGTGACGGGCGACACTGGTGGAGGACAATACGGTCCGTCCCGCTTCTGTGTCCCCGTAGAGCGCCAAAAAGCGTTTGTTGAAAAAGGGAAAGGTCCCGGATTCTATATCAAACAGGTAGATGGCATCCTGGGAGCGGTCTGCCAGCTGCTGAAAACTTTCCGATAATGTCCGGATAATATCCTGGTCCCTGTTTTCAGTTTTGACGTCAGCCGCCTTCTCCAGTTCCCGGATTCTGGCTTCCAGTTCTTCGTATGTTGGTTTTGTGCTCATATTGTCAGCCTTTTTTCAGGATATTTCATTGACAGCACTGTACCTTCTTTGGAGCAACCTTTGAATGATTTCTTCAAAGAAAATGAAAAAAAGGGTCCGTGATTTTTCATACGGTTTGAGATGCTCTGGCTGGGGGTGGGGAGACAGCCAGAATATTTTGTCACACTGGGCAAACAGTGCCGTGTTGTATTCCTCTGCGATGATGACCACCCTGCCGCCTTTTTGTTTTGCCGCAGTGTAGACCTCCTGAAAAGAGAGAAAGCGTCCTGTCTCTGTAATAATCAACAGGAGCGTTGCTTCATCCACCATATTGTTCAGGGTTACTTCATCTGAGACCGCCATGAAGGTTTTGTTCGAGCAGTTGCGGAATCTGTACTCAAAATACCGGGCACAAAGAAGGGAAGGGCCGTATCCGAACAGGGCAATTTTGTCATGGCTGTCAATCAGGGACAACAATTCATCGGTCATGGCTGTATCAAAGGTTTTGATGAACGATCCGACCCGGTTCAGTTCATTTGACCCGGCGGCTGGTGTGATATCTTTTCCATATAAAAAATCAATATACTGCCGGTAACTGCTGAATCCCATTTTTTTGACAAACTTGGATATTTTTGATACCGAACAGTGGCAGGCTGCCGCCGCCTGATTGATCCGTATGGTCGGCATTGTCCTGCTGTGGCGGATCATTTTTTCGTGTATCTGTTTTTCCAGCGGATTAAGCGCGTCTACATCTATGGTAATCATATTTTTTCCAGAGCCCGTTTTTGAATGGGAAATTCTACCACGCTTTTCCGAAAAGTGTAAAGAGAAGAAATAGTTCAAAAAGGCTGTGTTTATTGAATTTTGGATTTTTTTATAAAAAACATGTAAAGGAAAATTTTCCATAAAATACTATTTTTATATAATAAAATGGAAATATTTCCTTTTTTTGTTGACAGCAAACTATGGTGTCTTTAGTATTTGACCAGTTGGAAAATAAGTAAGATGACATGATGTATATAAACACCCATGCCCTGGCGGGCACAACAAAGTTTGAAAGCATTAGCCGTTGGTAACAGCAGGAAAATTTTGTTTGCTGGAAGCGAATAATTGCGTACTAACTAATAGCTAATGGCTAACAGCTAACAGCTTTCATATAAACAATATAAAACGCAGGAGATCCACAATTGGACAAAAAAGAGATTATTGAAAACCTGGGTAACCTACTGACCCCGTCCCAGGTCAATACCGACAGCGAAGATCTGTATGATGCATCGGCAGACCGGTATAAGAAATACGCCAAAGTCCGGCGGGTACTGGATGTCCCTGTGCCTTTAGCCATCATATACCCCGCATCTGCCCGGGAGGTCAGCCAGGTTTTGGCATTCTGTAATGAACACGGGCTGAATGTCATTCCCCGGGCCGGGAAAACCGCCACAGAAGGGGGGTTGGAAAACTGGAAGGACAATACCATTGTTATGGATGCCCGCCATCTGGACAAGATCCTGCATATCGACACCTATAACATGCAGGCCACGGTGCAGGCGGGCGTTCCGCTCCAGGAACTCGAAGATGCATTGCAAAAACAGGGATTCACCACCGGTCACTCCCCCCAGTCCAAACCGGTGGCAAAGTTCGGGGGGCTTGTGGCAACAAGGAGTATCGGTCAGTTCTCAACGCTCTATGGGGGCATCGAGGACATGGTTGCGGGACTGGAATGTGTGTTCCCGGACGGGCACATCTCACGGATAAAGAATGTTGCCAGAAGGGCCGGCGGTCCTGACATCAGACATATTGTCATTGGCAATGAAGGATCACTTTGCTACATCACCGAAGTCACGGTCAAAATGTTTCGGTACTATCCTGAAAACAACCGGTTTACCGGCTATCTTGTCAAAGACATGGAGACAGGTATCAATGTGCTGCGCGAGGTCATGGTAAACGGGTTTCGTCCTTCAGTTGCCAGGGCCTATTCTGAAGAGGATGCGGCCCAGCACTTTTACCATTTTCATAAAAACAGATGCGTGCTTTTGTTTATGGCGGAAGGCCCTGAAGGCATTGTCCATGCCACCTGTCAGGCCATTGAAGCGGCGGCGGAAAAATTCAAAGCCGGCATTATCGAACAGGTGGATGATAAACTGATTGCGGACTGGTTCAACAATCTGAACTGGTCCCAGAAAGACATAGATGATGAATATGAGGCAATGAAGGAGAACGATTCCCACTCCGGGTTTACCACAGAAATATCCGCCGACTGGGAAACCATTCCCAAAATTTACAACAACGTGATCCAGCGGATACGAAAGGAATATCCCCGTGCCCATGACCTTACCATGCTGGGTGGTCACTCTTCCCACAGCTATATCAACGGCACCAATATGTACTTTGTGTACAACTACCGTATCCTGTGCGCACCTGAGGATGAGATGCGGGTGTACCACCATCCTTTGCAGAGAATAATCGTTGAAGAGACCCTGAAACTCGGCGGCTCCATGTGCCATCACCACGGGATCGGCAAATTCAGAAATGAATGGACCATGGACGAGCACGGTTCGGCCTACTACATGCTGGAAAAACTCAAACAGGCGTTTGATCCAAAGGGAATTATGAATTTCGGCACCATCTATCCCCAGAAGGAAGGGGTAAAATACCAGCAATAAGCGCCTGTTTGGCCTGGTTATAACCTTGGTCCGCCAACCGTGACCTGTAGCCCATGCTATGACACCCCCCTTCCGCTCAAGGCTGTCCCAAAAGCGTTGAGGGCTAAGGGACAATGAAAAGGGATGTGAAAGAACCAGAGGATATCTGATTGGCATGAAGATGATCTGTGTTGTCAAATTTGTTCCTGATGTGGACAGTATGGTCTGTGGTGTTGAAAACAACACCTTGTCCGGCAAAAACGCCAGGATGATGCTGAATCCGGATGACGTTTGCGCACTGGCCTTTGCCCTTGGGGTGAAGGCGGTTGATCCGGACTGCGGTGTTGAGGTGGTCAGTCTGGGGCCCATGTGTGTTCGTCCCCACATGGAAGACCTGCTGCGGCTTTCCGTGGACAGGGGAACCCTGATATCCGATCCGGTTTTTGAGGGCAGCGATACCCTGGTTACCAGTGAGGTACTGGGAAGATACATCGCCACACAGCCTTTTGACTGCCTGGTGACAGGCAGCCGTTCACTGGACGGTGGTACCGCCCATGTGCCGGTGCAGCTGGCGGAAACCCTTGGGCTGGATCAGATGTCGGGGATTATCCGTATCGACCCGCATCAGTTTGACAGCACACGGGCGGTGTTTGATGTGGCGGATGAGAAGAGCATCACCACCTATGAAATGGCCATGCCCTGCGTATTGAGCGTCACCCGGGAAAGTGGGTATAAACTGCCCTATGTCACCTTAACCAACATGCGGCGGGATGTTTCAGATGAACTGGTCATCATCACCAACCAGGACCTTGGCTTTTCTGAAACCCAAGTCGGGCCGGCCGGATCCCTCACACAAGTGGTGCACCGCTGTCCCAAAACATATGAAAAAAAGGACCGGCATATCGTTGGCATTGACGAACAAGGCATCTCTTTTGTGTTCAATTTTTTACAACAACAAGGGTTTCTTTGATATGAAGAAAACCTGCATTTTCCAGGACACGGAAAAAACAGACAACACCGCTGATCTTCTGGAAGTGGCGAAACGGATGTACGGGCAGGAACAGTTTGAATCCTATGCCGTCCTTTTGACAGATTCTTTTGATGGTCTCCAGGGGGAGTTTCATCATATCATCCAGGTGGCACAGGGGCTTGTGAACGCGTATGATCCCCGGGGAATATGTGATATCCTGGAAAATCTGCACAAAAAAAACAGGTTTGACAGTATCCTGATTCCGGGCACCAGCATGGGACAGATGATTGCGCCGCGTCTGTCCAAAAGGCTGCGGACAGGTCTTGCGGCCGGGGTGACCGATATCAAAAGGCAAAAAGATCATGTTGACTTCATCCGTCCTGCCTGTTCCGGAAAAATCCGTGAAAGTGTGCTTCATAACGGAAACGGCCCTGTGATGGTAAGTATCAGACCCAACGCCTTTGCGTATACACCAGGGGCTCCTTTGCAGACGCGCCTTTCGTGGTATACCGAACCTGTAAGATCTCCCGGTGCTGTCAAGCGCCTCCATGTCAAAAAAAACCAGCAGACCTGTGATATCCGGGACAGTGAGGTGCTGATTGCCGGCGGGGATGGGGTGAAAGAGAGCTTTGCGGAACTGTACCGCCTGGCTGACGCTTTGAAAGGAACGGTTGCGGCCAGCCGGAAACTGGTGGACCAGGGAATCGCTCCCAGAAGCATACAGGTGGGCCAATCCGGAAAAACCGTTTCGCCAAAACTGTATATGGCTTTGGGCATCCACGGCAGCATGCAGCACCTGGCAGGACTGCGGCAAGTTACATCACTCATTTCTGTAAATACAGCAGCCAATGCCCCTGTCTGCAGTTTATCGGATATTGTTGTGCAGGGAGATGCCGGAAAATTTATTGACAGGCTGATGAAAAAAATAACGGTTTACAGATCGTAAAGCAAAAAAGGGGATGATATGGAAGTAACCGATTTTAGCATGGACGTTTTTTCCCTGAAAGGAAAAAATGCCATTGTCACTGGCGGTAACAGCGGTTTGGGACAGGCATTTTCCGTTGCCCTGGCCAAAGCGGGCGCTAATGTGATGGCCGTCAGCATCATGAATGATGATGCCCAAACCCGGCAGTGGGTGGAAGGCTGCGGTACGGCCTATAAATATGCCTATGGAGACATCACGGCAGATGGCGAATGCAAACGCGTGGTGGATGACTGTGTGACCACCTGGGGGGGCATCGACATCCTGGTGAACTGTGCAGGCGTATCCATCAACGTGGAAGATGTCAGACAATTTACCCGCAAAGAGTGGGATAAAATGGTGTCCATCAACCTGACAGCCGCGTTTGAGATGACCCATGAAGCCTGCAAACATATGATCGAGCAGGAGCATGGCAAGGTGGTGAATATCGCTTCTTTGTATTCTTTTCTGGGCGGGCAGTGGTCTCCGGCCTATGCCGCCACCAAGCACGGCATTGTTGGTTTGACCAAATCCATGTGCGATGAACTGGCGCAGTACAATATCCAGGTGAACGCCATTGCCCCGGGATACTTTGCCACCGATATGACGCAAAAAACCCGGAAAGACCCCATTCGCAATGCACAGATTCTTTCCCATATTCCTGCCAACCGCTGGGGCTGGACCGCCGATCTCATGGGGGCCTGTGTATTCCTTTCCAGTGATGCTGCCAACTATGTGAACGGCACGGTTTTAACCGTGGACGGCGGATATTTGATGCGGTAGCAGACCCCGGCGGGGCAATGCGCGGCACCAAACCCAATAGTGACGCAGATGCATAATATGAAGCGTTCCGCTGTAAGGTTCAGACCCAACGAGCAGGGAATTTCAATGGAAGTCATATAAAATTACGAAGGTTGTTACCTTCGGTTAAGGAATGTAAGATGGAACAATATATCATTGCAATTGACGGCGGTACACAGAGTACCAAACTGGCGGTATTTGATACAGCCGGCCATGAAATCTGTTCAGAAACGGTTCCCCTCCGGCCCATTCATTTTTATGGTGATTCCCGGGCGGAACATCCAGATGATGATCTGTGGGAAAGCCTGAAAAAAGCCTGTCACGGCATGTTTGAAAAATTTACCAAAGACAAAACCAGGATCATCGGTGTGGGGTTGTGCTCCATACGGTGCTGCCGGGCATTGATCAAGGCGGACGGCAATCTTGCTTCTCCCGTGCAAAGCTGGATGGACCTTCGTCTGGCAAGCCCCTACCAGCATGCAGATGATGCGGTGCGGTATGTGACCACCAGCACCGGATATCTGACCCACCGGCTGACCGGGGAAACAAAAGATACCAGATCCAATTATGTGGGCCCATGGCCCATGGACCCCGACACCCTGGAGTGGTATGAAAACAAGGAGCAGTTCGATGCCTACACCACCCCCCGAAACATGCTGTTCGACCTGGTTGATCCTGCATCGGTGCTGGGAACCATTACCGATGAGGCCGGCAATGCCACGGGCATACCCGCCGGCATCCCCGTGGTGTCCACGGCAAATGACAAGGCGGTGGAAGGACTGGGGGCAGGGCTGGTCAACGACGGTACCGTTCTGGTATCTTTGGGCACCTATATTACATCCATGATGGCGGGAACAGGGTCCAGTTCCGATGCGGTTCACTACTGGAGCAATCCGGGGGCTGTGCCCGGAGAATATCTCTACGAGAGCAGCGGCATCCGCAGAGGCATGGCCACTGTGACCTGGGTCAAAGACCTGCTCGGATCCGACATCCTTGATGCGGCCAAAAAAATGCATCTTTCTCCGGAGGCCTATCTGAATGTGAAGGCAGCCGATGTGCCGGTGGGATGTGACGGACTTTATACAGTGCTCAACTGGCTGCCCCATCCGGCACGGCTCCATGAACGCGGAATGATGATCGGCTTTAACAGCACCCACAAAGGACCGCACATGTTCCGTTCAGTTCTGGAAGGCATTGCCATGACCATGAAAAACTATGCCCGGGCCATGTGTGATGAAATCGGGGTACCGCTCACCAATATTGTGGTCAGCGGCGGCGGTTCCAACGGAGAGTTGTTCATGCAGATTTTTGCCGATGTCTTCGGGGTGCCGGCCCACCGGAATGTGGTCAACGGTTCCGCCAGCATGGGGGCTGCCATTTGTGCCGCTCTGGCCCTGGCTGTTTACAAGGACAGGCAGGCGGCCATTGACGGTATGGTGCGCCGCAGGGACACGTTCACGCCTGTGAAGGCGCATGCCGCACGCTATGACAGGATCAACTCAGAGGTCTATCAGCAGATTGTTCCGGCCACCGATGGTCTGCTGCAAAAGTCCCATCAGATTTTTAAACCAGGCCGCCGAGGGCCACGGTGATGGCCTCCCCGTTAACGCCGCTGGATTCTTCGGAAGCCAGAAATGCAATCACTTCGGCCACTTCTCCGGGAGTTACCACCCGGCCCGCCGGGTAAAGGGCCGCTCTTTCCTTCCACACGTCATCCAGGGTGATACCCCGCTGCATCGCTTCGGCCCGGGCTGACTTGTCAGCCATGGATGTCCGCACCCATCCGGGCAGCACAGCGTTGGATGTCACGCCATGGGGTCCGGCATCCCGGGCAATAGCGCGCATCAGCCCCAGCAGGCCGTGTTTGGAGCTGGTATAGGCGCTGCCGGCATATTCCGCCTTTTGTCCGGCCGTGGAGCTGGTGAACACCAGCCGGCCATACCCCTGTTCTGTCATGTCTTTGACAACGATCCGCGAAAGAAAAAACGGGCCGTCCAGATTGATGCGCATGGTTTCCCGCCAGAGATCCGGGGCCTGCTCCCAGACCACCCGCTCTTGGGCCGAGCCGATACCGTGATTGCATACCAGGATCGATACCGGTCCCAGGCGGTCGCGGGTTTCTTTTACCGCGAGGTCACACCCGTCAGGGGTGCTTAGATCCGCCGCAACATAATCCAGTCCCAGGGACTTGAGTTCATTCTCACTGCGTGCCACCGCCATGACCCGTGCACCCCGAGATGCCAGCAGTGCAGCCGTGGCCCGGCCGATGCCGCGTCCCGCACCTGTTACCAGTGTTACCCGTCCGGCTACTCCCGGCATGCTGCCCCCCTTTCGCTCTTATCAAACGGCAAGCCTTGCCTTTGCCGTAACCGTATGCCGGATAATGGGATACAAGGTCCGGCAGTACCTGAAAGAGAGCATGCAAACCGTCCGGATACAGTTGATTTCATTTCATCAGTCCAAATGATATTCGATGTCATCAAAGATATCTTCCAGGGCGTAGAGCAGCTTGTCTGCCTCGGCCAGGTGCCGGTCGGCGATATTGTCTTCGATGGCATGAAATGTTTGTGTCAGCGGTTTTTTGTGATCGCGCAGCACCTGTTGCAGCGGCGTGCCGTCGAACTGGTAAAGCAGAATGTCGATCTGCCCGGCCAGTTCATACAGGGACGGGTTTTTGTCCACCAGGCCGGGATTATGGTATGACAGGTGACGGGCCAGCCGGGGATAGGTTTTTTCAAAGCTTTTTTTATAAAATGGCCGGATGGTCACGGTTATCTGCATGTGCTGGCTCATGGGGTATCTCCTTGTATCGGGTCTGTTCAAAAATCCATGTGCCAGCCGGCTCCGGCAAAGGCGAACCGGTCCTGGAACCGGTAAAAGAGCCGGGCAGCAGCTTCATTGCCTGTGCAGTGGGACACGGCAATGGTGCGGACCTGGAACCGGTCAAAGGCATCCATGGCCTGGTCCAGCTGGGACGCATCGTTGGCAAAGCCAAGGTGGGTGCCGCCGATCACGGCATGAAATGTCTCATGTCCGGATTTTTGGGCAAAATGTTCCATGATGTTGACAATGCCGGAGTGGGCGCATCCGGTGAGAATAACCGGTCCGGACGGTGTCTCGATGAGCAGGCTGGCATCGTCGCAGAACGGGTCGGGGACAAATCCGTCTTCGGTCTGGATCACCAGGCGGTCATCAGCGGGTTCAAACGACCAGGTCCGGGGCACCTGGCCGGAAAAGAACACGCCCGGGGCTATTTCAGTGAAGCTGCTGTGGAATTTGAAACAGGCATTGCGCGTTTCTTCCAGGGCGGATTGAGAAAAGGGAATGCCGATATACGTGGGGTCCTGGTCTTTGGGCAGCAGGTATTTGCCGGCAAACAGGTCCGGGTGGGCATGGATGGGCAGGGGCTGTTCCCTGGCCGGGATCTGCAAAAGTCCCCCGGTGTGGTCGAAATGGCCGTGGCTGATCACCACGCCGTCCAGGGCTGCCAGGTCGATTTTGAGGGCGCGGGCGTTATGGGCCAGGCCCAGGCCCTGGCCCGTGTCCATGAGCAGGGTGGTATCCGGGGTCTTTACCAGAGCGGCGAACCCGTGTTCGCCCATAATGTCTTTGGCCATGTGGGCTCTGTTCTCACAAATGATGGTGATGCGGGTGGGGGTCATGGGGTGGTCTCCTTTGGTCGTCTGTCAGATGCGGGTGCGGTTGCCGGGCATGGTGGCCACCAGGTGGATTACGCTGATGGACCGTTCCAGGAACCCGCCTTCGCAGTAGCACAGGTAAAATTTCCACAACCGCCTGAAGCGGCGGTCATATCCCAGGCTTTCCAGGGCGTTTCGGGAAGCATCAAACCGCTTGCGCCAGTGGCTCAGGGTTTTTGCATAGTCAAATCCGAAATCGGTAAGCTTTCTGACCACCATGCCGGTGTGGTCTGTGAGCACCCGGAGCAGGTGGTGGGTGGCGGGCAGGCAGCCGCCGGGAAAAATGTGGCGCTGGATGAAATCCACGCTTTTCAAATAACTGTGGTACAGCTGGTCTTTGATGGTGATGGCCTGGATGAGCATAATGCCGTCGGGTTTGAGAAGGGATTCACAGGTTTTCATGAATGCCGGCAGGTAGCGGTGGCCCACGGCCTCGATCATTTCGATGCTTACCAGTTTGTCAAACTGGCCGGTGAGTTCCCGGTAGTCTGTTTTCAGCAGGGTGATCCGGTCCTGGAGGCCCAAAGCTGAGATGCGGTGCCGGGCTTCGTCATACTGGGCATCGGAGATGGTGGTGGTGGTGACGTGACATCCGTAACGCGAGGCAGCATGGATGGCAAATCCGCCCCAGCCCGCGCCGATCTCCACCACCCGGTCTTCAGGACCCAGGTGCAGCTGTTGACAGATCACGTCCAGCTTATGGACGGCCGCTGCTTCCAGGGAGCTGGTGTCATGGGGAAATATGGCAGCGGAATACATCATGGCCGGGTCCAGAAATGCCTGGTACATGTCGTTGCCCAGATCATAGTGGGCCAGGATGTTTTGTCTGGCCCCCTTTTTCGAATTTTGCCGGCGCAGATGGGCCAGCCGCAGCAAAGGTTTTACCAGCTTCGCCAGCCGGTTGTCCATTCTGTCCAGGACCGGCTGGTTGCCCACGATGATGCGGATCACTGCAGTAAGGTCATCCGTGTCCCAGTGTCCCTCCACATAGGATTCTGCCGCGCCGATGGAACCGTCCGTTATCACCCGGGTGAAAAATGCCGTGTCATGGACCTGGATAACGGCCTCAGGGCCGTTGCCGGGACCGAAAGCCAGTGTCCGGTCGTTTTCCCGGATAATGAGCCGGCCGTATGACAGGTGGTTCATCAGGTTCAGCACCATACGGCGGGCCCAGGGTCCGGACCGGGCTGTGAACAGGGTGCGGGGTTGGGGCACCTGCCCGGGTGAGGTGATAGATTTCATGGCAACTCCTTTTTGTAGGGGACATAGGGGATTTTCTTGAGAAAGATCCGGGTGGCCTGCCAGTAAATTCCCAGGATGATCCATGCGGTCATCAGGGGTTTGCGCACCAGAATCGGTCGGACCGACTGCCTGGTGAGCGGTTTTTTTTCCAGGAACAGGATGGCATCGAATATGTGGCCCCGGGGGTCGTCAATCCGGATTTTAATAGCGGTCCTGTCTGCCGGGGGCGGGGTGACAGACCACTGGTAATGCTGATCAACCGGGTTGAACGGGGACACATGAAACACCTTGGGGTTGTCCGGGGTCAGGGTGAGGGTGAGGTCATGGCCGTAATAGTGGCGCTCGTTCCAGGGAGTGTTGGACACTTCGGCCAGCAGATGGGTGCAGGTATGGTGCCGGTCATACCCGAAGTAAAAGTTCACCGGGCTGAAGTACAGCCCCAGGGTGCGGACATTCATCAGGCCGTATACAGGTCCGGTCACCGGTCTGTCCGTAAGTTCCGCCATCTTTTTTTTAACGCTGACATGCAACGGTTCATGGGAAGGTCCCAGGTAATCAGCCCGCCGGAATCGGCTCAGGGCAAACCGCCGTACCGAAAACCAGGGGGCCAGGTCCGGTACCCGCGCCAGTTCCTCCAGGTTCAGAAACCACATGAAAAAAGGGTAGCTGAACCGGTGGTGACGGGGGATGTGGCGGTGGTGGAATACCCGCCCTTTGTAGAGTGCGGATTTCACGGGGTTACCCCCAGGGCCTCACACACCCGCAGGGCGCTTTTCACCCCGTCTTCGTGGAACCCGTTGAACCAGTATGCCCCGCAGAAATGCAGGCCGCCGGGACCGGAGATATGTTCCCACTGCTGCTGGGCGTTTATTGTGGCCGGGGTGTAGGCCGGGTGGGCATAGGAGAATTGCTGCAGCACATTTGGGGCCATTATCTTCTGGTTCAGGGTGACCAGGCAGGTGGCGGGCAGATCCAGCCGCTGCAGGATGTTCATGTTATAGGTCAGGGTGGTTTGGGTGGTGTGGTCTGCTGAGATGTTATAATTCCAGCTGGCCCAGGCTTTGGGAGTCCGGGGCAGAATGCGGGTATCGGTGTGCAGAACCACCTGGTTGTCAATAAAGGGCAGGCTTTCCAGGACCTGTGTTTCCACTTGTGTGGGGGAATCCAGCATTGACAGGGCCTGGTCGGCATGGCAGGCCGCAATCACATGATCAAACATCTGTTCATCTGTGTCGGTGGCAACACAGATGCCGGTGGGGTCTCTGGTCAGTTTTTTCACCGGGGAGGACAGATGAATCCGTTCGGCGTAACGGGCCGTGATCTTCGGGATATAGGACCGGGAACCGCCGGTGATGGTATACCACTGCGGCCGGTCCTTCAGGTTGAGCAGGCCGTGGTTGTCAAAAAACCGGACAAAAAAGGGCAAAGGGAACTGCCGGATGTCATCCAACCCCATGGACCAGATGGCCGCTACCATGGGAAACAGGTAGTTGTCCCGGAAAAATGGCCCGAACCGGTGGGCATCCAGATACTCCCCGATGGTCTGCCAGGTCTGGGCGGCAGCGCCTTTTTTTACCTGCCGGTTGAACCGGACAATATCCATGAGCATGCGCAGAAACCGAGGGGATACCAAATTTTTGCGCTGGGCGAACAAAGTATCCAGGGTATGGCCGTTGTATTCCAGTCCCATGGCATCGTTGCGCACGGAAAAACTCATTTCGGTCTTCTGGAACGGGACTGCCAGTTCATTGAGCAGGCGCATGAAGTTGGGATAGGTCCGGTCGTTGAACACGATGAATCCGGTGTCCACGGCGCAGGGAACCGCTTCCACGGTCACGTCCACGGTGTGGGTATGTCCGCCGATGTAGTCATTGGCTTCAAACAGGTGCACCTGGTATTGGGAAGACAGATAATGGGCTGCTGTCAATCCGGCAATGCCTGATCCGATGACCGCAATTTTCTTCATGACCCCAGCCTTTTTTTGATGGTTTTGATGATGCCTCCCACCAGCGGGAGGTGTTCATATATCATGGCCCCCAGGTCAAAATAGTCACGGTGCCGTATGACCCGGCCGTCCGAGGCAAAGGTCAGGCAGCTGCACCCTTTTACGGCAACGGGCCGGCCCTTTGCCAGCCGGGGATGATGCATGTGCAGGGTCCAGGTCACAAATGCCTGGCTGTCTGACTGCATGGGGGTGTCAAATGCAAACCGGATAGACCGGACATTTTCATACAGAGAAAAGAAGTACTGTTTCAGGGCGGGCAGCCCCTGCAGGGAATGGGCGGGATCAATAAAGCGGATGTCCGGGTGATAAATGGTCTCCAGCAGGGACAGATTCTTTTTGTCCAGCTGGTTGAAAGTGGTCAGGAAGTTTTGCAATGAATCCATGATCCCGCCTTTTTTCTTGAAACCGTTAGTCAGAGGCATCCCTGAAGGCCGGTGCGGCTTTCACCGGCTGCGGATCGGTCTGATAGGAGGTGATAAAGGTCTGTCCGCCATTTTCAAAGAACACCACTCCGTCCAGATAGCCGATGTCTCCGGCATCTTCGTGGGAAAGGTCCAGGGCAAACTCCTTGAGGGGAAAGATGTTCCAGTCATGGGACACGCAGAGGGCGGTTTCATTTTCCGCCAGGTCCTGCACGCATTCTAGCATGAACCGGGTGAGGGTGGCACAGGTTTTTTCCGGGTTTTCCATGACGGTTTCGTCCAGGCGGTTGTCGAACCAGTTGCGGATGTATGTGCGGGTGCCCTGTTCCTTGAGCAGGGTCAGTGCTTTTTTGATATCCTTGATATAAAACGGGGCCAGCAGGTCCCGAACCTGATTGTGGGGCAGCTTCAGGCGGTGCTGCCGGGTGAAACCCTTGTCAATAAGATAAGCGGTTTCAATGCACCGGCCGAAGGGGGATGAGCAGAGCCGGGGCAAAGGCGTTGCCGGCAGGTTCCGGCCCATCGCCAGGGCGTATTCCATGCCTTCCGGGGTCAGGCCCATGAAGGGTTCGCTGCCGGGAGTGGTGCTGTAATACCGGGCGGAATGGCGGATGATGGCGGCAATTTTTGTGATGCCCTGGTGCAGCAGCTGCTGGATCACGGTGAGGGTCTGATCGGATCGGACGGGGTATTCTCGGTTCATGGCTGCCGGTGGTCTCTCCTTTGAAATTTTCTGAAACAAATGATATATATTGCATCCATTTCTTACGCCATGCTATAGAAGCTGTCAACCGCAACTTTTTTTACATATGCAGAATCAGGGGGGATGGATGGCTAGTCAAATCAATCTTATCGGGGTGCCCATGGATTTCGGCCAGGACCTGCGGGGGGTGGATATGGGCCCGGCTGCTGTCCGGTACACCGGCCTGATTCCCCGGCTCCGGCACCTGGGCCACACCGTCAGGGACCGGGGGGATATCAGCATTCCCATCCGGGATGATGCCGTGCAGGAGGTGGTGCAGGGAAAAAAATACCTGGAAGAGATCACCCGGATTTGTGAATCCATATACACGCTGGGACATCAGGTGGTCACAGAAGGGAATTTCCCTTTGTTTGTGGGGG
>DATFJY010000335.1:0-7209 GCA_035268905.1 Desulfotignum sp. | reverse complement strand
GCCATCACCAGCATACCTGAAGCCATGACCGACAACAGGGTGTCGCCCAGATACCGATCATCCTTTCCACCATTTCCAAAGGCGGCCACATCATCCGGATGCCGGGAAACCTGCTTCGGGAGGCATCGGCAGCCCTTTTGTCTTATCCCAGTATCTGGAGGATGACCTCGTAAATATCCTTACGGTGCCCGATAGCATACACCACCACCCTTGTGTTGAGATCATCGATCCGATAAACCACCCGGAACCGTTTCAGCTTCAGGGATCGGAACAGGGCCAGTTCGTTTTGCAGCGGCTTGCCCTGATATGGATTTTCATTAAGCCCTTTGCGTCCGGTTTTGATATTGTTTCGGATTTTTGGGTGCAGGCGGGCGAACATGTCAGCTGCAGAAGCCGTCAATTTGACCTGAAATGTCACTACAGATCTTCCAGATCCGTGAGCGGTCTGTCAGAACGGATGTCATCCAGGGAATGGTGAATCTGATCCATCATGTCCCGGTCCCCCAGAATGGTCATGGTTTCCTGCATGGCTTCATATTGATCCATGGACATCAGCACTGCCTTGGGAACCCCGTTCCGGGTGATGGCAACGGTGCTGCCCTCGGCATCGAGCATTCGAATCATGTCCAGAAGTTTCGTTTTTGCCCGAGTGACCGGAATATAGGTATCGATCTGCATAGCGGTTCCTTGAAAAAATGGGGGAAAAATTAATTATGACCATTATAATGACTTCTGTATGTTTGGTCAATGTGCTTTTTGTCCGGCTGCCCGGAAATCCTTTTTTTGATCAGGTGCTGATAAAAATCCAGGGTCTGCCGGGCAATGCTGGTCCAGGAAAACTGTTGTTCAATTCTTTTGCGGGCTGCCGCACCCATTTGCGCTCTTTTTTCGGCAGACCGCAGCAAAGCATTGACGGCAGCAGCCAGATCGGCCGCATATTTATCCGGGTCTAGAGGTTCCGCATCTTCCTGCGCTTCAAAAGGAACCAGCAGCCCGGTTTCTTCGTGGACCACCACTTCCGGAATTCCCCCGACAGCTGCCGCCACTACCGGTGTACCGCATGCCCCGGCCTCCAGGTTGATGATGCCGAATGGTTCGTATACCGACGGGCATACAAACACATCGGCATGGCTGTAAAGAACCGGCAGGTCCTGCAACGGGATTGTTTCTGAAAGCCAGAATATGTCCCGGCCCAATTCCTGCCGGGCTGTTTCCACCCGGGTTTCCATCTCCTGTGCAATGTCTCTTGTATCAGGGGCACTGGCACACAGCACCACCTGCACACCCGGATCCAGCAGGGAAATGGCGGAGATGAGATGCATGATGCCTTTCTGCCGTGTGATCCTGCCCACAAAAAGGATATAGGGCCGGGTGGGATCTATGCCATAGCTTTTGATAATATCAGGCCTGGATGTGTCACGAAAAAACCGGGTATCCACCCCGTTGTAAATGACCTGTATCTTTTCAGGATCAACCTGGTACAGGTCCATCACATTCTGCTTCATTGTTTCAGATACGGCAATAATACCGTCTGCATTTTCCATGGCTGTTTTTTCCAGCCAGCAGGTGGCATGGTAGCTGTCACCGAGCTGGTCTTTTTTCCAGGGGCGGTGGGGTTCCAGGGAATGGGTGGTGACAACCAGGGGGGCCCCAAGAATTTCTTTGAGCAGGCACCCGGCCATATAGGTGTACCAGGTGTGGCAGTGGATCACATCAGCCTTATTTGCAGTACCGGTCATGACGGTATTGCGCACCAGGGTGTCACCCAGTTTGGGCCGCTGCAGTCCTGATACCACAGAAGGTATCTCTGGCACACCGGATACCCGCAGATGGGGGTCGGACTGTTTCTGGTCCCCGAAACACAGGACATCAAGGAGGTCTGTGCCGGAAGACAGGGCGCTCATTTCCCGGACAAGATGGTCCACATGCACCCCGGCCCCCCCGTAAATATAGGGGGGATACTCATTGGTCAAAATTAATGTTTTCATTGGTTTTCGGTTCTCACTCCTTGGTTGCATTGTGTTTTGTGGAAGCCGGTTCAGGTGCCATTTTCTGCAGAAAGACAATGCCCAGGGGCGGCAGCACGATGTTCAGGGAAAAAGAGAACCCGTGGGCCGGCACCGGGGAGGCTTCCATTTGTCCCAGGCTGCCCTGGTTGCTGCCCCCGTATTCTTTTGCATCACTGTTGAGACACTCTTTCCAGCACCCGTCTTCAGAAACCCCCACCCGGTAATTGGGCCGGGGTATGGGCGTAAAATTACACACCGCAATGATCTCTTCCTTTGCTGTCCCGCCCTTGCGCAAAAAAGTGAGGGTGGACTGCTGCACATCATTGCAGTCGATCCACTCAAATCCCTGCCGGGAAAAATCATCTGCATGCATGGCCGGGGTATGCCGGTAAAACTGGTTTAGATCTTCGATCCAGCGCTGAAGCCCCTTGTTGAACGGATTTTCCAGCAGATGCCAGTCCAGGCTGATGTCATGGTTCCATTCCCGGCTCTGGCCGATCTCGCCCCCCATGAAAATGAGTTTTTTGGCCGGCTGTCCATACATGTATCCAAAAAGCAGTCGCAGATTGGCAAACTTCTGCCATTCATCTCCGGGCATTTTTCCCAGCAAAGATCCTTTGCCGTGGACCACCTCATCGTGGGACAACGGCAGCACATAGTTTTCATTGAATGCATATATCATCCGGAAGGTGAGTTTGTCGTGATGAAAGCTGCGGTGAATGGGATCCATGGACATATACGCCAGGGTGTCGTGCATCCATCCCATGTCCCATTTCATGTCAAACCCCAGCCCCCCCAGGTGAGACGGTCTGGATACCATGGGCCAGTCAGTGGATTCCTCGGCAATGGTGACTGCCCCGGGAAAATTGTCATGGATCTCCTCGTTGAAGCGCTTTAAAAAGGCAACCGCTTCCAAATTTTCTCGTCCCCCGTATATGTTGGGCTCCCATTCATCTGCTTTCCGGGAATAATCCAGATACAGCATCGAAGCAACCGCATCCACCCGGAATCCGTCTATGTGATATTTTTCCAGCCAGAACATGGCACTGCTGATAAGATAGCTCACGACTTCGTTGCGGCCGTAGTTGAAAATCAGGCTCTTCCAGTCAGGGTGAAACCCTTTGCGCGGGTCTTCGTGCTCAAACAGATGGGTGCCGTCAAAATACCCCAGGCCGTGCTCATCACTGGGAAAATGGGACGGCACCCAGTCCAGAATCACACCGATATCTTTCTGGTGCAGCCGGTCCACCAGCACCATGAAATCCCGGGGCGTACCAAAACGGCTGCTGGGTGCAAAATAGCCCAGACACTGATATCCCCAGGAGCCGTAAAAGGGATGTTCCATGACCGGCAGAAATTCCACATGGGTGAATCCCATCTTCAAAAGATAATCCGGCAGTTTTTCAGCCAGTTCCCGGTAAGTGGCAAACCGGTCATTTTCTTCCGGTATCCGGATCCAGGAACCCAGGTGCATTTCATAAACCGCCATGGGCGCAGATTTCACATTGACATGGCCGCGGTTTTCCATCCAGGTATCATCTGACCATTCATGGGCCAGATCCCAGGTCACAGATGCGGTCTGGGGGGACAACTCGGTGAAAAACGCGAACGGGTCGGTTTTGTCCACCTTGTACTGTTTCTGTGTGGAACGGATATGGTACTTATACAACGTCCCGTTTTTGATACCGGGGATAAATCCCTCCCATATACCTGAATTAGCCCGGGGTGTCAGCGGGTGTTGGGTAGTGTCCCAGTCGTTGAAAGTTCCCATGACAAAAACCGCTTTGGCATTGGGGGCCCACACGGCAAAATAGAATCCATTCTGCCCGTCAACTTCCATGGGATGGGCACCCAGTTTGTCATACAGGCAAAAATGGCTGCCTTCATTGAACAAAAACAGATCATCTTCGCTCATCAGGCTGATATCGCCGGATTTTGTTTTTTTCCGGTTCAGGGTGCTGTGGTCTTGATCAGGCATATTGGCCTCCATATATATCAGGTTTCCTGTAATAATTGTGCAATGCCCGCAAGGGGAATATTGATCCAGTCCGGCCGGTTGTTCATTTCATAGCCGAGTTCATACACCGCTTTTTCCATGAGACAGGCATGCAGCAGTATTTCCATCTCCTCCTGGGTATCAGGCAGAAAACCCGCATCAGCGCTCCTGGCCAGATATTCTCCCAGGTATTGGGCACTCACCCACATCCGCCATTCCTCTGCTTTGGCCGCCATGGTCCCGCGCAGTTCAGGAGGGAACATCCCCCTTGCTTCCTCGGCCTGGAGGGCCACATAACAGGCATAGTGAAATGACCGCAAAAGCCCTGCCACATCCCGTAAAGGAGACCGTTTGATGCGCCGCTCACTTACAGGCCGCACCGGTTCTCCTTCAAAGTCGATAATCACAAAATCCCTGCCCGTGTGTAAAATCTGACCCAGATGAAAGTCCCCGTGGCACCGCAGGCGCATGGCATTCATTTTGTGGTTTGTGAGTGCCCTAAAACGCCCCATGATTTCCTGTCTGCGGTCCAGTATTCTTTTTCCGACTGCCCGGATGGTTTCCGGCAAAGGATTTTTTCTTGCATTGATGCGTTTTTCAAGCTGTCCCAGGATCCGGGCAGCCATGGAACTCATGGACTGGAAAAGGGAACGCTGGTACAGTTTGGAAAAGGGTTCCGGTGTGAACAGCGGATCCTGTGATGCCGATGCCAGTGCCGCATGCATCTGGGATGTCCGCCGGGCCAGGAGCACAGCAGATTCCAGATAAAATCCGATCTGCGCTTCAATGTCAGGGGGAACAGGCATTCTGCTCAATGCCAGCAGGCTTTTGCGGGGCTCAGAAACCAAGATTTTTTCCCGGCTCTCCATCACCCGCTCAAAAAATCCGGACAGGCTGCTCACGGTATAGGCCCAGGCATCTCCCTGGTTGGCCACATATTCCTGGAGAATACCCACCGTACAGGGTTCCTCATCCTGGCGGGTGTATTCCAGAAACCCGGCAAGACCGGGCAGACCAACAAACCCCCTGCCAGCCAGAAACCGTGATATTTCCAGGTCGGGATTGGTCCCTTCCTGCAGGCGGCGGAACAGCTTGAGAATGAACTGGTGCCCGTAAATGATGGAGGTGTTGCTCTGTTCCGTGCTGATCACCCTGGTTTCCTCCGGCCGGCTCAGGGCGCTGTACATCCTTTTAAACCCGGTGGCCGGCGTTGCCGTTAACCTGCCTTTGCCGCCTTTTGCAGATTGCCTGCGAAGGACCATTTCCAAAAGCACATGGCAGAACTTTGGATGAAAAAGGCCATCCACAAGAAACCCTTCCTGATCTTGTGATGTCATTTTTATCTGTGCCATGACCGCCCGGGGATGTTTCTCCAGGACAGCTGCGCCGTCTGCTGCGCTCAGATATGCTACCGGCAGGATATAGGTTTCATCATTCCCGTCTGTAAAGCCCAGGGTAACCAAAAGCAGATAACCTGCCGGTACATGGTTGCCCACACACAGCTGGTCACCCAGTGCAAGGGACTTGATGCGGCTGTTCTTGGCGCCAAACCACCGGCATTTCACAATATAGGTCCGCAGATGTTTCTCAAACCGTCTGCGCAGGGTCCCCTGCATCACCTCCTCCCAGCAAGTGCGCACCTCAAATACCGGCAGTTCGGTATCTCTGTCAGCCGCTGTATCCGCCTCTGTGGGGGCCGTGAGCAGAAACCAGAAAAAACCATGGGGCCCAAGGGTGAGAAAATACGGGGCATCTGTAATGCCCGGAAAAGGGGTGTTACCGAATATTTCCACCGGAATCTTTCCTTCATGCCCCTGCATATCCAGTTCCGCATACTGCACAAACCGCGAAAGATTGACCACCACCAGAACAGACTGGTCTTCATGTCGGCGGATAAAGGCCAGTATTTTGGGATTTTCCGGTTCCAGAAAAACCAGATCCCCCCTGCTGAAAGCGGGTATGCGGCTGCGCAGGGTGAGCAGCCGCCGTATCCACCAGAAAAGGGAATGGCGGTTCTGTTTCTGGGCCTCCACATTGAGCACCCCGAAGTGGTATTCAGGATCGGTGATCACCGGCAGATAGAGCTGGTGGGGATTGCACCGGGAAAAGCCGGCATTGCGGTCCGGACTCCACTGCATGGGGGTGCGGACCCCGTTTCTGTCACCCAGGTAGATATTGTCCCCCATACCGATCTCATCCCCGTAATACAGGATGGGGGTGCCGGGCAGGCAGAGCAGTAAAGCGTACATCAATTCGATTCTGCGGCGGTGGTTGCCCATGAGCGGGGCAAGGCGCCGCCTTATCCCCAGGTTCAGGCGCATGCGGGCATCCCTGGCATAGGCCCGGTACATGTAATCCCGTTCTTCATCTGTAACCATTTCCAGGGTCAGCTCATCATGGTTCCGCAAAAAGATGGCCCATTGACAGGATTCCGGGATCGCGGGCGTGGTGTCAAGGATTTCCGTTACCGGAAACCGGCTTTCCATGTGTACCGCCATGTAGAGCCGGGGCATCAGGGGAAAATGAAAGCTCATATGACACTCGTCACCCACTCCGAAATACTGCACCGCATCCTCGGGCCACTGGTTGGCTTCGGCCAGAAACATCCTTCCCTGGTATTTTTCATCCATGCGCTGCCGCAGTTTTTTGAGAAATGCGTGGGTTTCAGGCAGGTTTTCACAGTTGGTCCCCTCCCGCTGGTACAGATAGGGAATGGCATCAAGACGCAAACCATCCACCCCCATGTCCATCCAGAAATCCAAGGCCTTGAAAATGGCGTCATGCACCTTTGGATTATCATAATTGAGATCAGGCTGGTGGGAGTAAAACCGGTGCCAGAAATAGGCTTTGGCCACCGGGTCCCAGGTCCAGTTGCTGCTCTCAAAATCCTGAAAAATAATGCGGGCATCCGTGTATTTTTCCGGGGTATCGCTCCACACGTAAAAATTGCGCCAGGCACTGCCCGGTTTTGACCGGCGGGCCCGCTGAAACCACGGATGCTGGTCTGATGTGTGGTTGATCACCAGTTCTGTGATCACCTTCATGTTGCGTTTGCGTGCCGCCCGCATAAACGCCTTGAAATCCGCCAGGGTGCCGTATGCCGGGTTGATGGCCTTGAAATCGGCTATGTCGTATCCATCATCTTTCAGGGGAGAAGGGTAAAACGGGAGCAGCCACAGTGCGGTGATCCCCAGTTCCTGCAGA
>DATFJY010000334.1:0-10433 GCA_035268905.1 Desulfotignum sp. | reverse complement strand
GCAATTTTTTCCACCGTGAATCCGTAGGCACAGGAATAGACAATGGCAAAGACAATAGCCAGAATGGCTATCACAACGGTATTCCAACCCCATAAACCCAGTACGCTGGCAACGATCAGGGCGGTCATGGCCCCGATCATATAGATCTCTCCATGGGCAAAATTGATGAGCTGGATGATACCATACACCATGGTGTATCCTAAAGCGATCAGGGCGTAGATGCTCCCCCTGGTCAGCCCCCCCAGAAACAGTTCAAAAAAATACATAGGGTCTATGAGCAGCTCGCGCACGGCAAAGAAACCGATAATGCCGGCGACAGACACACCCAGTAATATACTCATCCAGCGCATGGTGATTCATCCTGATTTTTTGTAAATTAAGGCAAAATTGCTGTGTACAAAAACAGGAGCGCAGATCCATCATGGATTACGCCCCTGTTTTTTTTAAATGTATCAGGTGTTAGTTAACCTGCTGGTATTGTCCGTCAATAACCTTATATACGGAGAAACCTGCGCCCACAACATCCCCTTTTTCATCAAATCCGATGGGACCCAGAGGAGAGTCTATCGTGATTTCAAACATGGCGGCCCGCATGGCATCATAGTCAAGTGTTCCCGCTTTTTCAGCAGCAGCAGCCAAGGCCTGCACACAGGCATACCCGTTGTGAAAAAAGGTACCGGGATCTTCGCCGTATTTTTTCTGGTGTTTGGCAGACAACTCCTGGTACAGGGCGTTGCCGGATGTGTCATTAGGGCCTGTGGCATATACGCCTTCCGCATATTTGCCGGCCAGGTTGGTGAAGTTGTCTCCGATGATGCCGTCAGCACCGAAGAAGGTGGTGTCCACTCTTTTCTTTTTGAGCAGCTGGACGATTTTGGACGCATCTGAGTGATATCCGCCCCACATGGTAACCTCGGCATCAGACCGTTTGATTTTCTGGACAATAGCGGAATAATCCATAGCACCGGTGGTCACCCCTTCAAACAGGACAATTTCAACCCCGCCCAGTTTTTCAAAGTTGTCTCTGACCAATTCCATCTGGCCTTTGCCGTAATCGCCTTTGTCATGGATCAGGGCCACTTTTTTGGGTTTGAGTTCATTTTTCACAAACTCGGTCATCAGGATGGCCTGGGCACCATCATTGGCAATGGTTCTGAAAAAATTGGGATGCTCGCCGGTAAAGGTCAGGGCATCACTGGTGGAGGCGGCTGATGCAATGAGGAGATTGGCATCCTTGTAAATTTTGTTGGCAGCGATGGTGGCACCGGAGCATACATGGCCCACGATCATCTGGGCACCGTCTGACACCAGTTTGGTGGCGATGTTCACAGCCACTTCCGGCTTGCATACGTCATCGCCCACCAGCAGTTCGATTTTTTTGCCTAAAATGCCGCCCTTGGCATTGAGGTCCTCAACCGCGATTTCAGCGCCCCTGAGGGCGGAAATGCCATAGGGTGCCAGGTCACCGGAAATAACACCGGCACTGGCGACTTTGACTGTATCTGCAGCAAATCCGGGTGCGGCAAATACCATCATGGACAATACCCCAACTGCGAAACTCTTGAAAAACGATCTCATGTTCTACTCCCTTTGTTTAGGTTAATTCTGTTTGGTACGTCATGCCTACAATTAATATTGTAAATTGAATCAATATATGAAGATGGCAATTGTTAGTCAAGAAAAAAATAAGGTTCAGCCATATTTGTCCCATCCAGTAGAAATGCGTTCTGGTGCGCATCTGCCAAAACGTACAACAAAAAACGGAATGTGAAAGAGGGGGAGGGATATAACAAAAAAGATTGAGAAAGATGGGTAAACAGTGTATGCCATTGGGCAACGTCATGAAAATTTATCAAATAGATGATGTGACCCCTGAATTTGAGGGTGAATAGGAAACCACAGTGAACAGTTCTCAAAAACTGGCTGCCGTAAGACAGATAATGGCAGCCGAAAAGATTGCCGCCCTGGTGGTACCCAGCGCAGATCCCCACCAGAGTGAATATGTCACCGGCTACTGGCAGGCAAGGGCCTGGCTTAGCGGTTTTACCGGCTCTGCCGGGGTTGCCGTGGTCACGGCAGACACAGCCGTTCTCTGGACGGATTTCCGGTACTGGATCCAGGCCGGCGCCCAGCTGGAGGCATCGGAATTTGTGCTGTTCAAATCCGGCGAGCCTGATGTGCCTGAATTTCACGACTGGATTTTTGAAAACCTGGCCCAAAATGATGTGGTGGCCATTGACGGACAGGTGATTTCCAGAAACCAGGAAAAAAAATACAGGAACCTGTGGGACAGGCGCAACATCCGGTTGAGAACAGACCTGGATCTGGTGTCACGGGTCTGGCAGAACCGGCCGCCCATGCCGGCCACAAAAGCCTGGGATTTTCCTGTCCGGTTTGCAGGAGAATCCCGGTCACAGAAAATACAGCATATCAGAGATGATATGGCTGCAGCCGGTGCCGGCTGGTATGTCATGACCGGCCTGGAGGATATTGCCTGGACCTGTAACCTGCGGGGATCGGATGTCCCCAACAACCCTGTCAATATCGCCTTTGCCCTCATGGGCCTGGAACATACGCATCTGTTTATCCATCCGGGCAAGGTGGATAAATCCCTTGCAGCTGTTCTGGCTGGAGACGGTGTAAGGTTGTCAGCATATCAGGACCTCTTTTGCGCACTGGGAAATCTGCCGGACAATACCAGTGTGCTGCTGGATCCGGACATGGTTTCAGCAGCCGTATTCTCCGCTGTCAACCCGGGCTGCTGCATTATAGAAAAAACAGGCCCTGCAACCCGGCTCAAAGCGGTGAAAAACGCGGTACAGATACAGCATCTGCGGGATACCGCTGTCAAGGACGGGGTGGCGGTTACAAGGTTTCTGCACTGGCTGGCCTTCCGGGATGCCAAAGCAGCTGTTTCGGAAATCAGTGCGGAAGAAAAACTGTTTGATCTGCGCAGCCGGCAGTCCGATTTTGTGGAAAACAGCTTTGATCCCATCATGGCATATGGTCCGCATTCGGCCATGTGCCACTATAGGGCTACCTATGAAACCGATGTTCAGATTCAGGATAAGGGCATGTTCCTGACCGATTCCGGCGGCAATTACCTGACCGGCACAACCGATATCACCCGCACCATCTGCATGGGCAGCCCGACCCCCCGGCAGATCCGGGACTATACCCTGGTACTCAAAGGGCATATCGCCGTGGCAGAAGCCTTTTTTCCCCAAGGCACAAAAGGGTTCCAGATCGACACCCTGGCCCGGCAGTTTTTGTGGCAGCAGGGCATGAATTTTGGCCATGGCACCGGCCATGGGGTGGGGTTTTTTCTGTGCGTCCATGAAGGCCCTGCCAGGATCAGCCCACACCCCGTGGATGTGGCCCTGGCGCCCGGCATGCTGCTGACCAATGAGCCCGGGGTGTACCGGGAAGGGGCATACGGCATCCGCCTGGAGAACATGGTGCTGGTGACAAAGGCCCAAAAAACGCCATTCGGTGCCTTTCTGGCCTTTGAAAACCTCACCTGGTGTCATTTTGAACGTGGCCTTGTGGACACTGCCTTGCTCACGCCGGCGGAAAAGCAGTGGATAAATCAGTATCACCAGCAGGTGTTTGACCTACTTTCCCCCCATCTGGAACCTGCTGTAGAATCCTGGCTTAAAGAGAAAACCGCCCCCCTGTGATAAAAAATACGGCTGTTACCCAACAGGCATGTATCCGTGTGCCCTTACAGCGGAGTGCCTTGTGCATCTAACTTTCTGTCAAAAAACATGAAAAAGAGAAGGGGAAACCAGGTTGCGGGTTTCCCGCGTTAGGTTATCATGGTGTCTTTGCAGGTTATGGTGTGATTGTTCTGATAGGGAAAATCGATTTTTTCAATGGATCGGATATATTTCTGGTATGTTGTCAGGTAAAATGACAATGGCCGGGAAAAATGTATTCCCAGGATGCCGTCCACAAACAACCGGCTGATAAACTGTTCATGCGCAAGCATTTTTTGTGCCTGGAAAAAAATGGTCTTTTCTTCAGGGGTGAGCTGTGAAACCATCTCCACAATGGACATTCTCCCCCTTGGCAAATACATCCAGAAGTAAAACAGGTCCAGAGAATGGATAATGACCATGACAGCAAGGTCTTTTGCCTCCGCGTTTCTGCCGGCAAAAAGGGTTTCCGGTTTTTCCAGAATTTTGAGTTCTTCGGTTTCCGGAAACAGCATTTCCAGTTTCGCATAGGTGTCGAACAGATCGGTAAACTTCTTGTTGACATCCCGCTTGCGCAGTTTCAGGTTCTGGAACCGGTCCACGGTGCCTTCTATCATGCCGGCAACGGTATCTGACGCTGCCTTGGAAATAATGGCCGCCCATGTCTGCAAAACCGTATTGACAGACGGGACGTTGAAAAAAGACAATACCATACCGATGCCCAAGTTAAATACCAGTGCAACCGGTATGGAAAGGATACTTCTGAAAAAGTTTCCGGTTACCATGGCTTTGGGAAGACCGCGAAAGGCATTGTGGGTTGAGAGGTATACGCCGTTGGCAAAAGCCATTGCCGTATACAATGCAAACGGGCTGGTCTGCATGTTGATGCCAAAGGTGTTGTCAAGCAGTAGGGTTTTGATCAGATAATCCAGAAGGGGTACGGAAAATCCAGTAAAAAAAAGGGCATCCGTCAACCTGTCCCAGCTGACATAATTGTTCCATTTGGTCAAAGAAGAGCGCTTGATCCCTCCACCCCCGAGAACCGATTGCAGGATAACCCTGAAACCGGTAATGCCGAACCAGATGAATGCACCGAAATATGCCAGAAGCCACCATTCTTTGGTGAGAAAAAAGCAGACAAATGCCGGAACAAACCCCATGAATATTTTCAGACTGTTTTTAACCTTGGTGTTGAGGTTTTTCCATGATGTCGGGATATCCTTTTTTTCTGCGTCAGAAAGATCAAGGCCAAGGCCATTTCTGATACGCCTTCTGATACCGCCGAGGGTAACGATATTGCCCTTTTTTTTCATGTCCAGTACAAAGGATTCAAATACCCACTCTTTTTTTTTCACAAACATGATCTGATCAAGGCCGGGCAGCCATTGTAAAACAGCCAGCAGCCGTGTGAAAACCGGATACATGTTTTCCCTGGATAGAGCGGTCATGCGCTGGTTCACACTGATATTTGCCGGCAGTATCAGTCGCTCTCCGGTAGTTGTATCAATTTTTTTCCGGGACCGGTAGGGAAGGGTTGTCACAATACCGAATCCCATGCCGTGCGCCTGGTGCGCCTTTCCCGTAGCGTCACTTCCGATTCTGGATTTGATGGGATAAGCTGCGTACATGTTTTTGAGGGCATCGATATCATAAAGGATATTGAACAGTTTTTGCAGCCGGTCTGATCTATCCGGATAGTCTGCTTGTTCCACACAGGAGATTATCTGGCGGACGGATCGTTTCAATTTTAAGACGCTGCCGCCGTTGATCGCTTTTTGCAGCGCATTGATGGAAAAAATAAGGTCTGTTTTTCCGGAAACAAAATTTTTTAAATTGATGATTTCAAGACGGGTGATCAGTCCCTTTGATTCATATAGAATTTCGAGCACATCTTCGGGCTGCAGATTGTTCACTTTCAGGGTGAGGCGGAAATCATGGTGGAGCTGTCCAATGGTTCGCAGAAATTGGGTATGGGTCAATTTCATGCGGTCAGGAATTTTTGACCGGCTATTGTCAGCAGGCAGCGCAAAAATGTCAGGGTGCTGTTCAGGGGGGAAATAGGTTTCAATGATATCCCGAACGCTGAAACAATCCATTTTTAGTATTTGGTTTTTGATCTGCTCCTGTTCTTGTGTATCTGTCCGGCTGAAAATTTCATGAAGTTCATCGATGCGCTGTTTCATGGCCAGAACAGCCATTTTGTGGATATATTCTGCAAGAAGGGGAACAGAGGGCTGGCCCGGAGATGAAAATTGTAAAAATCCATCCGGGCTGAGTGGCGCCATTGTAATATCCAGATTTTGGCACATGTCATCCAGATGCACTTCATTGAATGTTTTCAAAAGCCTGAGAACCTGCTTTTCCTGAAATTGCAGGATTGCCTTTCCGTGTTCCATGAATGTCACCACATGGGGTTCCGCAAGGAAGCATAAAAAGGCTTCCGTATCAGCAAAACCCCGGGCGACCCAGATGAACGAAATATAGCGGTCCCGGTATCTGGCTTTAAATTCAATGCCGATGCGCAGGTCTATTTCCATTATTTTGGCCGCTTCAATGAGTTCAATGGCAAACCTGGGTTCAATATAATGGTAATAAATCACCCGCAGCCTGCGGATGCCTTTTATCCAGGCATCCATGATCAGATGGGTGGGGGATTTTCTGCCGGAAGTATTGGCATCATGTACATGGTCATCAAATGTCACCTGGTTCCATTCTTCAGGCATTTCTAAAAGGTGATAGTATAAAAGCAGTTTGCGGATAACCCTGGGTTTGCCGAATGCAGCCAGTCTGAAATTATGGGCCAGCTGCAGTTGGCGGGTATCCTTGCCTTTGGCCCGCACCAGTTCCTTCATGATCTGCAAAAGCACACGGGCGGTGTTTTTGGGCATGGGGCCGTCAGCTGTATCAAGCACTTCGTTTTTTAACGCTTTGAGTGCTGCCAGACGGTTTTCAATGACCCCCCTTTCCATGGATTCCAGCAGGTTGACAATGGCATAGGCTGTGTGAAGGCCTTTTGATTCAGCCAGTTCTTTGATCCCCAGCGGGTGGAAAAACGGGTAATACAGTTTGCGTATATACCCCAGTCTGGCATCTGCATCATATACAGAATTGACAATCCGGATCAGTTCATGATCCCGCTGATCGAAAAACAGGGAGTTTATGGCAAATGTGTTCAAACATACTCCTGAAAATTTATGTGTTGCAAGGGTAAAAACCTGTAACACAGATCTTATCCTGATAACATGATTTATTCAACAATCTTACCCCAGGCAGTATGAATTTCCATCTGGATATTTGCTATTGCGTGGACTTTATGGAAAAGCCCCTCTGCGGGATCCAGGGAAGCGTGCTGAACAAAATCATCGAAAACCCGGCATGCTTATGGCAAATATACCGTTTCCATTTTAGTGTTTGCCATGAATGGCATGATCTTTTATAATATAATGCGCCCGGCAAAAGACAAATCATGTACTATTTGGCTGCACTGGAATGCGCCATAAAAGCGGCATAAAAGGAGATAAGTGAAACATTTTCTGGTAAATTCCATAGGCTGGGTAGACATGATATGCTGGCTTTTGGTTGTAGTGTTTTTCTGCACCTGCTCTTTGCTGAACAATGGAGATTTCAACAAATCCTTTATTGCAGCCGGCGGGGTGGTGCTGGTGATGATTTTTATCGGATTGTCCATAGAGATTATCATAGAAACGCTCAAAATGGTCAAAGGGCTGGGTACGATAACCGGGTTCATCACCAACGGCCCCGAGCTTGTCTGTCTAGTTGTGGGCCTGGTTGTAGGGGATGTGCTGTTTGCGGCAAGCACGCCTTTGGGATCAAATTTCATGAACCCGGTTCTGCTCATCGCTGCCGCACTGGTGTGCCGGGTGTTTTTACAAACCATGAAAACAAACTGGCAGTACAGCCTGACATGTATTCTGCTGACCGCAGGGCTTGCCATTTCATTTTATACCATCTCCATTGCGCATCATATCTTCTGGGTGGCGGCAGGGATGGGTATAACAGGCATCCTGTTTTTTAAACGGCCCCCGGAGCCGGTCGAACAATTTCTGGAAGATATCGTTATTGCCCGATGGTCCATAATGCCAGCGGTGGCTGTGTTGATTTTTGCCGGGTATTTTCTTGACCCTGTGGTAAGCTTTGCATCTGAACAAAGCCATGCCCCCAAAGGGGTAATCGGATTTTTTGTACTGGCCACTTTGTCGAGCTGGCCGGAGTTTAAAAGCTGTCTGGCCCTGTTAAGCCGTGGTAAATATCTGGCAGCCATGCTCAATATCACGGTGAGCAATATCACCAATATCTGGCTGGCAGTTGCAGGGGTAATGACCTATATGGTTATGAACGGGTCTTGAGTCTTCATTTTGAGAAAAAGCATCTACGCTCCAGCAGACTGTTTTTGGCCCGGGCTGTGTCCGGCTGGGAGGTAAAGGAAACCCCGTGTCTTTTCGGGGTTTCCATGCGGTTCAGCTTTCTTGTTCTACGCCAATCAGGATATCTTTCGCAATACCCTGGATGCCCAGGCACTGTCATCCATCTGGTTTTCCAGGCTGGTTGCCAAACGGGATAACCGGCGGGTATCTCCGGCTTTTTCTTCGGCCAGGGTGTACAGCTGGGCTGCCAGCTCTGTGTCTTTGAGCTGAATCAGGGCGGTCTGGGCCAGAAACAGCATATCTTCAAATCCGGTGAGCTTCTGTTTGGCTGAAATCAGAATACGGGTAAGAAAGGCGGTGTCAGTGGTCTGGCCCTGTACCAGGGTTATCAGCCGGGAATAGGATTGCCGATCGGTGCATGTGGCTTCTGCCGCTTCGAACAGGTACTCTGCTTTTTCCCGGTCTTCCAGCAGCCGGAGAAAGGCCCCTGCCAAAAAGGTATAATCATACATGGTTTTGCAGCCGGCTTCAGCCTTTTGCAGCAGATCCGCGGCCCAGGTTTTGTCATTGAGTTTTTTCACAGCAATGGCAGCCAGTTTCACAAAATCCCTGTTTTCGGTGCTTTTTGTTTCGATCTCCTTATAGATATCGCGGATCCATTTTTCATCCTTGAGGGTGGCGGCAATGGCATCGGTGAGTTCCGTGTAGTGGCTCAAACTCACACATTTGTCCAGAAGCATGGTATAAATCTCTTTTACCCACGCATCATCTTTCAGGTCATCGTGGATACACACCGCCAGTTTGATGAAATCATTGAAGTTGCGGGTCAGCTCCTGGGCCTGTCTGTAAATTTTGGCCCCGTAAAAGGTATCCCCGGTTTTCTCAACAATTTCATGGGCCAGGGCCCGCTTGGCGGCACAGGTTCCGGTTTCCTGTTCTCTGTTGATGAAATCTGCATACAATTCTTTGAATTCTTCGCGTTTTTCCAGCTGGAACGTGATGGCATCGGTCCATTCCTTGTCATCAGTAACGATTTCCTGGATGGCTTTGGCGGTCTTGATGAAATCCGCATTGCTCTTGACAGCTGACTGGGCCTGTTTGAGCACCTGCACCGCAGCTGTATAATCATTGAGGTCTTTGGCCATGGCCTCAGCCAGCTCCACCAGATGGCCGCATGCCGGGTTGGTGGCGGCGGCGGTCTGGAAAATTCCGGAGGCGAACGACGCGTCCCCGGTGACCTCGAATGCATCTTTTCCCAGCTTCAGGTAATCGGGAAACTCCGTATAAACCGATTCCGCCTTTTTGTAGATGGATTTGACAAATTCCGAATCATCGAGTTTTTCATTGACGGTCCGGGCGAATTTTAACAGCTCATTTCCCGATGTAAGGGATTCCAGGGCTTTTTCATAGATCTGCCGGGCCAAAGCTTTGTCTTCGAGGTCCTTGACCGCACCGGCGGCAAGAATGTCAAAATCATCCGCTTTGGATGCCTTTTCCATGGCTTTGGTGTAGACAGCCCTGGCACGGTCCTTGTCATCAAACATATCCAGAACAGACTTGGCAAATTCCACAAAATCCTGGGTTTTGCTGCATTTGGCAAAGGCTTTTTCAACGGTTTTTTCCGCAAGATCTGCATCATTGAGTACCTTGGAGATACTTTTGCTCAGTTCCAGAAAATCAGCGGTTTTAACACATTTGGTGCCGGCAGCATTGTAAATTTCCGTGGCTGCTTCCTTCTGGTCTATCTCCAGGGCGGCTGCAGCCAGGCCCAGAAAATCCTCCACTGTGGTGCACAGGTTTTTGCCTGCATCAAGATGGGCAGCAGCCGCTTCTTCGTCTCCCAGGATGTCCAGGCAGGCCTTGGCATAGGTGACGGCATCTTCCCAGGTTTCCGCCCATTCTGCTCCCTCTTCCAGCAGTTCGGCGGCCCATTCCTTGTCAGACAGGCCGTCCACGATCTCTTTGGCTACGGCAATATACTCTTCCGGTGCATCACATTCCTCTGCTTTTTCTTCCAGTTCTTCTTTGCGTCCCATGGTCTTTCTCCTTTTTTGGTGATTTGGTCAACAGTTGTGAACAGTTGTTCAGGCATGCACTGCCAATTTTTTGGTATTTGATGCCCATGCCATACCACAGAAGATATGAATGTGCAATTATTAACCGTCTTTACTGGAAATTTGCCATAGGCATGCCAGGTTTTTCATTGTTTTGTGCAGCACGCTTTCTTGGGCTCCGCCCCTGGTGGTATCCTGTGCCCGACCCGAGATCTGCGGGGGCCTGTTAGCATAAGAACAATGAAGTGCAGAAACCCGCCCTCTGTTTGGCATCATCCCGGCAAATTTTACCAGGC
>DATFJY010000333.1:0-4175 GCA_035268905.1 Desulfotignum sp. | reverse complement strand
CGTTCATTCCGTGGTTCAGCCGTGCCGAGGAAATCGAAAAGATAGGGGTCTTTGAATACCTGGGCAGCCATGTCCGAATCGGACGGCGGCAGGGTCAGGTCAAAATTGTGGGTGGTGCGGCCCTGGCGCTGGTGTGCCCGGGACGCGATCTGCATCGTCAGAATGTTTCGGCTCCATCCATGCGCCATAGTTTGACGGATATACCAGAGTCTGTTTTCAGGATGCTTGACCTTCTGCAGGATACGTATATTATGCCCCCAGGGAATTTTTGAAACAACCTGTTTCACTATTTCCGCTTCAGGATACGCAGCTGCAAATGACCGCATGAACAAAAGATTCCTCGGGCTGAGACCCTTCATGTCTGGAAACGCCTGTTTCAAATCATGGGAGAGACGGTCGATGACCCTGGCTCCCCATCCCTGCTGTTCCTGACGTTCCAGAATAATTCTGCCGATATCCCAGTAAAGCAGGATCATGGCGGCACTGGCCGACAGGACAACACGCAGCCGCTCAGATTGAATTCGTTTTTTCAATCCTTCCAGGACCGCTGCATAATCCGCCGGCAACTCACCTTTACCCACCGGAGCCGGAAATCCGGCCTCCTGTCTGGCACGGCCGATGAATTTGCGGTCTTTGTCAGTCATATTCCCAGCTCAGCAAAGTTTTTCTTTATGGCTGCGGCCAGCGTCACTGCTTCGGCGTTTAGATCTTCCAGTTCGACATGGATCTCACGCAGGGTTTCTTCAAAATCAAAGTTTTCATCCGGTTCTTCCGGGGTCACGCCCACATAGCGGCCCGGGGTGAGACTCCAGTCATTGGCGGCGATCTCTGCCCGGTCCACCTGTCTGACCAGTCCCGGCACATCGCAAAACCGTGCTTCAGGAAACCGCTGGGTCAGCCAATGGGCCTGTTTCCAGAAATAGCGGGCCTGCTTGAGCTGCTGCACCGCAGCCTGCCGGGCAATGTCAGCGGCTTTGCGGGCCTGGACGATTTCCCGCCCGGCCCAGACATCGCTTTCCCGGGCGTTGCCATCGGTTTCACAGGTGCCGATAAGCCGGCAGGCCAGTTTATAGAGCAGATCACTCTGCTTGATCAGGCTGCGGCCGGTATCAGACAGCCCGGTCAGCTGTTCCACTGCTTTTTTCAGCGTTCCGTTGCCCATGGGCGGCTGCTGCCATGCGCCTTTTTGATCGGCCAGGATTTTATGAAAGATATCCATATCCGCTTTAAACGCTGGAACAGCCCTGTCCAGTTCCCTGACTGTTTCCGCCTGGGGACCGTCAGGCCGGAGGGTTTCCAGAAAAGGAACCAGGGTACTGCGCAGCTGGGCCAGGGAAGTCAGAAAATCAGGCAGGGGCTCTATCGGGTCTCCATTTTCCTGGTGACCTGTAAAACAGGCGTTTGCCTCATGCAGGCAGCAGCGGCAGTAACGGGCCACCAGATCCAGATATTCACCGGTCCGGCCGCGATACAGCCAGACAATGGCCAGGATATTCTGTTCCTGCTCCGGGCTGAAGTCATAAATTTTTCGGGTGACTTTGCGAAAAATGTTCCTGGCATCGATCATCAGCACTGTGTCGCGCTGGGCCGCAGGTTTGCTGCGGTTGAAAAACCACAGTTCACACGGAACGGTGCGGGTGTAGAAAAAGTTGGACCGGATGGCGATCATGATGTCCACATCCCCGGTTTCCACCAGTTTCCGGCGGAGCTTTGCTTCGTCCCGGCCGGCACTGGAAGCCTGGGAAGACATGACAAATCCGGCCCGGCCCTGGCTGTTCAGGTAGCTGTAAAAATAACTGATCCAGATGTAGTTGCCGTTGGACACCCTGCCTTTTTTGTTGATCCCGGGCAGGCCAAAGGGCAGGCGCGGATCGGTCTTGACCTTTTCCGCATCGATATCATCCACATTGAACGGGGGATTGGCCATCACAAAATCGGCTTTGCCCGCAAGTTCATGTGGGTCTTCATAATAGGTGATGGCTTTTTGAATATTTCCTTCCAGCCCGTGGACCGCCAGGTTCATTTTGGCCAGTCGGATGGTGGTGGCGTTCTTTTCCAGGCCGTAAAAGGTGAGCTTTTCCACGGGATTTTCCTCCCGGCGTTCAACAAATCGGGCGCTCTGGACAAACATGCCGCCGCTGCCGTTGGCCGGATCCAGCAAAGCCCCTTTGACCGGTTCCAGGACATTGGCAATGAGGGAGACCAGGGAGACCGGCGTGAAAAATTCCCCCCCGTCATGGGCGTTCTGATCGGCAAACTGGGTGAGGAAATATTCATAGATCCGGCCGAATACATCTCCGGACACCTGTTTGAGTTCATCCGGATTCAGGGTGCGCAGCAGCTGACCCAGCACCTGGTTGTCCAGTTCCTGGTATTCACTTTTGGGCAGAACACTGCGAAGGCTTTCGTAATCCGCTTCAATGGATTCCATGGCACCGATGATGGCCCTGGCCCGGTCATCCCTGTCGGTCAAAGCAACCAGATGATCGAACCGGGCCTTTGGCTTCAGGAAAATGGCACTTTTGCGGGAAAAATCCGCCTTGGTCAGGGCCCGTTTCTTCCCGCCCCGCCGGGGCAGGCTGTCCTGGATATCTGCCTTCACATCCAGAAACCGGCTGAAGGCATGCCGCAGAAAAATCAGGCCCATGACCGGCAGGAAATACTCGTTGCTGGCATAGTTGGAGTTGGCCCGCAGGGTGTCTGCCGCACTCCAGAGCCTTTTTTCAATGGCATCCATATGTTCGAGCTGGGTCAAATGCAATGTCCTTTCTCAATAACGGCGCATCTGCTGCTTTGCCTTGAACAGATACTATAAAGCGTTGTGCAATGCAACTTTAAATGGATTTTCAGGTACTCAAACCCCTGTGCGCCTTTTTAACACGACTCAAGCTTTTTCATGAACCGCGGTAAAGAAATGACGGTTACATCGCTGCTGGCGGGAAATTCGTCATTGCCCCCGTAAACAACGTATTTCCGGGTGGCGCCCACATCATCGCAGATGGCGCTGTAATGCCTGCCCAGTTTGGGAGCACTGCCATATTTTATTTCTACGGCCCAGATTTCTGATGACGGCATCCGGATGACCATGTCAATTTCCGCCCCTGCAGCGGTGCGGTAAAAATATGTTTCCGCACGAAGGGGCAATACCGAATGGATATTTTCCATGACAAAGCCTTCCCAGCTTTTGCCCAGTATCGGATTGGACAGTAGGGCATCATAATGGTTGATGCCAAGCAGCCGGTGCAAAATGCCGCTGTCCCGGACGTAGTACCGTGGCGTTTTGATCAGCCGTTTTTTGACATTGGCATGCCATGGTTCCAGACGTCTCACCAGTAGCAGATCCGAAAGTATATCAATATAATGGCTCACCGTTTTGCTATCAATTTCAAGGTTTGCCCCCAGCTTTGAATAGTTCACCGGCTCACCCTGCAAATGCGCCAGCATGGTCCAGAGGCGCCGCATCCTGGTCGCCGGTACGCGAAAACCCAACTGCGGAAGGTCCCTTTCAAGATAGGTGCGGATCAAATCCTCAAGCCAATCCATGGCTGTGAAGTCATCAGCAGCCAGATAGCTCTCCGGAAAACCGCCTCTAACCCAAAGTTTATGTATTGTTTTGCTTTCGCCGCCTGTTTCAATGATGTTCAGCCCGCTCAAGTACAGGTAACTGATCCGACCCGCTAAACTTTCAGATGATTGGCGCATCAAATCCATGGAAGCGGAACCAAGAAAAAGAAATTGCCCGGATTTTCGTCCCTGCTCCCTGTTTTTATCAATGAGACCCCGTAACACGGGAAACAGGTCCGGTACACGTTGTATCTCATCCAGGATCACCAGTTTATCACTGTGGGCGTTTAAAAAAACGGCTGGATCACTCAGTTTGAACAGATCATCCGGTGCTTCCAGATCCAGGTAGATGGAATCCACCCCTTTTGCTATGGTTTTGGCAAGGGTGGTTTTTCCCACCTGACGGGCGCCAAGCAATGCCACCGCAGGTATCTGTCCAATTTTCCTTTTTATTTCAGTTGTAATCCATCGCGAAATCATACCTTGTAATATAGGATATTCATTCCGAAATAACAAGGTAAATAATGGAAATATCTATGGTGTCACATTTGTATTGACAGAGACCGTGAAAAAGCATAACGTTAGAAACCTTGCATTGGTTTCAAATGTAT
>DATFJY010000332.1:0-2848 GCA_035268905.1 Desulfotignum sp. | reverse complement strand
CATTGAGCCAGTCAAATATCCTGATACGGTGAATTCCCATAAAAGCGCCGAACAGGCAGACCCCGCACCCGTTCAGGACATTCAAAAACCGGGAGTTGGCACTGCCAATGGCAGCCTTGTCCGGTCCGGTTTCATACCTGCGGGCCTTGGCATACACCAGGGGCATCCTGGGCGCTGTGTTCACTTTTTTCCACAGCTGATACATCTCATAATAGAGCCAGGCCCCGTTGGTATGGCGGCCCGGTGCAGGTTCCACACTGTAGTGCAGGACAAATCCCGGATCATTGCGGCCATCATGCATGGCCAGTTCCTGGCCCCCGGCATGAAAGGCGAATTTTTTTGCACCGTTGTCTAAGCGGGCGGCTGCCCGGGCCACCCCGTCCGCCAGGATGTGGCCGATGCCCTGCCGGTTGACCATTTGCGCCACCAGCCATGTAACCGCATCGGGATTGCCCCATTCCAGGGCCATGCCTGCGGTGTCTTTTCGGGTGATGATCTTTTTTTCAAAGCATTCCATGGCAAAAGCCACGGCATGTCCGGCGGAAATCGTGTCCATGCCGGCCCGGTTCAGGGTTTCGTTGACTGCAAAGATGGTGTCCACATCCCGGTTCAGCACAAATCCCCCAAAGGAAAGCACGGTTTCATATTCCGGCTTGTGGGTGTGCGCATATTTTCCGTTGGTACGGCAGATGCCCCCGCACCCAAGCGGACAGGAGTAGCAGTGATACTTGCGGATCTCTTTTTTTGTAAACCGGTGCGGGTTGGCGGACAGGCTTTTGAAAAAACCCCAGTTGCGGTTGCTGCCTTTCCAGTTCTGGACAGGGGCATCCCCCATTTCAACGGACATCTGGTTCATGGACACTGTGCCCCATTTTTTGAGCAGTATCTTGTACAACAGCCCGTCCTGGGTGATTGCCCAGGGCATGATCCGCAGCAAAGCCCCCACCGGCCCAGTGAGAAATCCCGGCAGAAAAGGGGGCTGGAACTGGACCCATTTGTTGCAGACGCGGGAAATGTTTTTCATGGCCTCTTTGTTATGGACAGGGATGCGCTTTTTGCCTGCCAGGACCACCGCTTTTAAACGTTTGGCCCCCATGACCGCCCCCAGGCCGGATCTGGCAGCCATACGGCCCTGGTCTGTGGATACCCCTGCCATCAGGGACAGGCGTTCGCCTGCCGGTCCGATACAGGCCACCCTGGCACCGGGGTGCTGTGCGATGAGAAAGGTTTCGGTTTCCACGGTATCCATTCCCCAGATGCCGCCGGCATCCCGCAGCTGGGCAGTGGTGTCATCCACATACAGATACACCGGTTTTGGGCTTGTGCCGGCAAAAAATATGCCGTCCACACCGCAGCGCTTGATGGCAGGAGAAAACTGGCCCCCGCAGTTGGCCTCGCCCCACCCGCCGGTCAATGGGGATTTTGCAGTGACCATCCACCGGCCGGTGAACAGGGAGCCGGTGCCGGTGAGCAGGCCGGACACAAATCCCAGCATGTTGTCAGGCCCTAAAGGGTCGGCACCTTCGGGAATCCGGTGATACAGCACATGGGCGGCCAGCCCCATGCCGGATAAAAAGGTGCGGTACACCTTCGGCGATACCGTCTGCCTTTCAATGGTATGCGCAGACAGGTCCACCACCATGATACCTCCCATGAACCCTTTGCTCCGGCCGAATATGGTCATAATACATCTCCAAATAATTCTTGTTGTACAGGCGAACAATGACACCTGGAAAACCTGCTGGCTGCGGCCCTTTTGTTTATATGAAAGCTGTTAGCTGTTAGCTGTCAGCTTTTAGCCGTTAGCTGTTAGCTGTAAGTACGCAATTATTCGCTTCCAGTAAACAACATTTTCCCTGCTGTTACCACCGGCTAACGCTTTCATACGTTGTTGTGCCCGCCAAGGCATGGGCGTTTATATCAAAGCCGTCACCCATCAGTACTCAATACTCAGCTAACAGCTAACAGCTAATTGCTTTTTATCCTTTCTTCACCCGGGACAGGTCCAGGGGCGTGCCGTCAAAGGCAGCCGTCAGTACCATGAGGCAGTCGTCATGATCCAGGTCTTCCGGGTTGTAAAAAATACTGCCGTCCCCTAAGGCGGTGCGGGCAATTCCGGGCAGCAGATGCGCGGGAACGAGGCTTTTGCCGTCCGGGGTTTTTATATCCCTGAGGCAGACCGCATGTGCGCCGGACGTGGCCTGGTGCAGCCGCCGGTTCATCCGGTTTACCCAGTCAATGGCTTTTTCGGCCCTGTCTTGTGGCCGGGTTCTGGCATATACATCTGCCCCGGCCATGGGCAGCAGCAGATCAGCCTGCAGGGACTGTGTTTTGTGCAGGTTGTATGCCATGCCGTAGGGCAGCAGAACCGCCATACAGGTGCCGTGGGGGGCATGGCACACAGATCCCACTGCATGGCCCAGGGTATGGACCATGCCCACCATGGAATTGGAAAACGCCATGCCAGCCAGGGCAGCCCCTGTGGCAAGGGCCAGGCGGCCAGGTGTATGGTCCGGCTGCTGGATCACCGGCACAAGGTGGTGTGATATCAGTGCAATGGCCTCATGGGCATGGGCAGTGCTCAAAGGGTTTCTGCCCAGGCACAGGCAGGCTTCAACCGCATGGGACAGGGCATCCATGGCAGTTGCCGCCGTGACAGGGGCGGGCAGGGTCAGGGTCATTCTCGGATCGAGCACGGCAGCATCCGGCATGAGAAAACCCGAGGTGAACAGCAGTTTGCGCAGGTTGTCCGGATCTGATATCACCGCCACCTGTGTAACCTCGGATCCGGTGCCGGCAGTGGTGGGAACCGTCACCAGGGGGGCAAGCCGATGCAGCAGTGCATTGG
>DATFJY010000331.1:0-5432 GCA_035268905.1 Desulfotignum sp. | reverse complement strand
GGCAGCGGTCAAGGCCCGGAAAACCAAAGTACCCAACTGGTACCTGGACCTGACCATGATCATCAACTACTGGGAAGGGGCCACCCGGGCCTACCACCACACCGCACCGGTCAACATGCTCTACGGCCTGTACCAGGCCCTTCAGCTTATCCTGGAAGAGGGAGAGGCCGCTGTCTACCAGCGCCACCTGGACAACCACATGCGCCTGGTGGACGGGCTCAAGGCACTTGGAATGGAGATGCTGGTGGCGCCTGCCTGCCGTCTGCCCATGCTCAACTCCGTCCATATCCCGGAAAAAGCGGACGATGCCCGGGTGCGGTCCGCCCTGCTCAAGGAACACAAAATCGAGATCGGCGCAGGCCTGGGACCGTTGGCCGGCAAAATCTGGCGCATCGGCCTCATGGGCCATACCGCCCGCCCGGAAAACGTGGACCGGTTACTGACCGCCATGAAAACGGTGCTGTAAACGTTTTGTGCTATGTCAATCCCTTTGACCACCACATCAGTTAGATCCCCTTGAACCGTGCCTCCCGCCGTTCCAGAAAAGAGGCCAGGCCCTCCTGGACATCCCGGGTTTTCATCAGGGGCATCAGATCCGGCAAAAGACGGTCAATGGCGGCCTGGTCTCCCTGGGACCGGGCCAGGCGGCTGGACCGCAGGGAAGCGGCAACGCCCAGAGGGGCCTGCTTTGCAATGGTATCGGCAATGGCAAGGGCCGTATCCAGGCAGGCTTGTGCCGGGGTTACCTCCTGGACCAAGCCCAGGCGGAATGCTTCTTCTGCCGTGATCTCATCGCCGGTCAACAGATACCGCATGGCATTGCCCCACCCCACTTCCTGGAAGAGGCGGACCGTGGCACCGCCAACCGGGTAGATGCCCCGCTTGATCTCGATCTGGCCGAACCGGGCCGTGTCTGCCGCCACCCGTATATCACAGGCCAGCAGCAGCTCCAGCCCGATGGTCAGGCAGATCCCCTGGGCCGCCATGACCACGGGTTTGCCCACCTGTTTTTCCGGGTCCAGTCCCAGGGGGTCCATCCCCGACTCCGGCAGTTCCGGGAATTGGCCTTTGGAAAAGCATTCCGCCCATTCCGGCAGGTCCAGACCGGCGGTAAAATGGTCACCCCGGGCATACAGCACCCCGCACCGCAACTCCGGATTGCGGTGCAGCTCGCCAAAGGCAAGGCTCAGCTGGCGGTACAGATCCAGGTCGAATGCATTGCGTTTTTCAGGCCGGTTCAGTCCCATGACCAGCACATGGCCCCGGGTATCCTTTATCAGTTTGCTGTCTGGGTTTCCGTTTTCCGATATCTCGGGATCTTTGTGCATGGTGTTCTGTCTCCTTGAAATAACACGGGTCCGATTTTTATTGCAACCGCCGGATACATACCATTTTCAAGCGCCGGACACAATAAGATGATGTTGTCGTGGATCCGGCATTGCATCTGATGAAAAAAAACGGTATAGAAAGACATTCCGGCGAAAACACCTGTGACCCATAAATTCAAAGGGGGGGGGGTAACAACCATGAAAGACGTACTGTTGGGTTCTGCCGAAAAACTGTCACCGCCGGCTGAAACAGCCATTCAGGAATTTGAACACAAATGGGAACAGATCGCCGCCCAAGGCACCCGGCTGCTCATGGCCAGGGCGGACCTTGAGAAACTGGTGGGCACGGGCAATGAACAGATGGCCGAAGACAACAACCGCAATTTTCCCCGGTTCATGTTGTCCCTGTTTTCCGATTACCAGCCGGCCGTGTTTGTGGCAACCGTGTTCTGGGTGTTCCGGGCCTACCGGTCCCACGGATTTCACACCACCTACTGGGCAGCCAATCTCAACATCTGGGTGGATCTTTTAAAAAAAGAACTGTCCGCAGATGCGTGGCAGCAGATCTATCCCTTTTACAACTGGCTGATCGTCAACATTCCAAAGTTTACCGCCATCACTGACACCGATCTGGCAGACTCCGCTTCAAACAGCCCGGATCACCTTCATGGTGCAGGAACACAGAGATGATCACCGAGACGTTGTACCAACAATACCTGGCCCTGCTTTTGGACGGAAACCGCCGGGAATGTGCCAAAATCGTCCAGCAGCTGCTGGACGATGATATCGACATCCAGACCCTGTATGTCGACCTGTTCCAGAAAAGCATGTACGAGGTGGGCCGTCTGTGGGAGTTCAACAAAATATCCGTGGCCAAAGAACACCTGGTGACCGCCATCACCGAAGGGCTGCTGAACCTGGTCTATCCCAGGCTGTTCGAAAAAGTGCCCGTGGATTCCCAAAACGAAAAAAAAGTGGTCATCTCCTGTGCAGCCAATGAATTTCATCAGGTGGGAGGGAAGATGGTGGCGGATATCTTTGAACGCAACGGCTGGGACAGCCATTTTCTGGGGGCCAACACCCCGGTGGACCACATGCTGGCCTATATTCAGGATGAAAAACCCGACCTGGTGGGGCTGTCCGTGAGCGTCTATTTCAACATGCCGGCACTCAAAGCCGGGCTGGGGGCCATCCGGGGGAATTTCCACCACCTGGATATCATGGTGGGGGGGCAGGCATTCAACTGGGGCGGTACCGAGATCATCAAGGCGTATGCCGGAACCGCGTATGTCCCGTCCCTTGACCGGCTCACCTCCCTGATTGCGGCTTGACAATGATGCAGGAAACCAGACAGGAGCCCGTGCTTCATTATTTTGTCCATCAGGCACCGGTGTTGTTTCTGGTTCTGGATCGAAATGGCATCATTTGCCAGGTCAACCGGTTTGGATCCCGGCTGCTGGGCCCGGATACTGCGGGAAAGCCGTTTCAGGATATCCTCAGCGATTTTCATCACACCTTTTAAAACCCCAAAGGAATAAACCTGCCATGACACAGCAGATTAAAATTTTGATTGTGGATGATGACCCGGAGGTGCTGTTCGCCACCACCCGGCTTGTCAAAAAGGCCGGATACATGGTAATCGAAGCTTCCACCGGGGAAGCGGCCATAAAAATTGCCCGAGAGGAAAAACCGGACCTCATCCTTTTGGACGTGGTGCTGCCGGATATCATGGGCACGGCCCTTTGCCGGCAGATCAAGGCGGACCCGATGATTGACGGGGGGTTCGTCATTCTGACCTCCGGCATGAAGACAGCCTCGGACCATCAGGCCGACGGGCTGGATGCCGGCGCGGACGGCTATATTGCCCGGCCCGTATCCAACCGGGAACTGATCGCCCGGATCGATGCCATGGTGCGGATCCTGATGGCGGAACGGGAGCGGGACCAGGTGATCGAAGAACTCAAACAGGCCCTGGCAAAGATCAGACAGCTGAGCGGGCTTTTGCCCATCTGCATGTACTGCAAAAAAATCCGTGATGACAAAGGATACTGGAGTGAGCTCGAGGCCTATATCCGTGAAAACACGGACACGGAGTTCAGCCACAGCATCTGCAGGGAATGTGCTGAAAAACATTACCCGGACTTGCACCTGTATGACCCATGAATCAGAAGATCACCATACTGGTTGCCGATGATGAACCGGATGTGCGGAATGCCGCGGTCCGAATCATCCGCTCCGCCGGGTATCGCGTTCTAGAAGCCGCCACAGGCGCGGACTGTATCCGGATGGCAAAGAAACACTGGCCGGACATGATCCTTCTGGATGTGGTGCTGCCCCTTTCATAACCATCACAGTGCCGGCCCCGGGAGCTTATGTGCAGCTGTCTGTATCGGATAATGGCTGCGGTATCCCGGAATCGGATCTAACAGCCGCCGGCGATGTTCAGGGTTGATCCGGACCCAGTCTGAACAGGTGCAGGGGCACCGGTTCGGTGGCGGTCTGCTGGATTTTGCCCGGTGTTCGGGTTTTGGTCAGGATCAGGCTGTTGGTGTATTTGCCGATCTGTTTGAGATCGCCCGGCCGCAGTTGGCCGGTCCATTTGATTTCTATCGGATGGAAGACCTGCCCGTCCACATAGGCAACATCCACCTCGCCTTTGGCCTTGATGTAATACGTGGGAAAACGCCGGCGGTAATGGCCGGCCACACAGGCTTCGACCAGCTTGCCGCACTTTTCGGGGTTGTCCAGAAAGGGACGCAGCTGCTCGGTGAACGGGTCTTTTGCCGGATTCAGCCAGGCATGGACCGCGTGCAGGATAAACGGATCAGTGAACATCACTTTGCGGGCTTTTTTGGGTGCCGCCATCAGTTTGTCTTCCTGCAGGGCCGGCTGGACATAAACTACGTCCATGGATTCCAGCAGGCCGATGTAATCAGCCACGGTTTGGGGATGGTCGATGGCAAGATCCTGACACAGCGCATTCCAGGTCACCTGGGAACCCATTCGTTTCAAAACGGCCTGCAGGACCTGGCGCAGGTAATGTTCCTGCTTGTTGCGCTTGATCATATCCCCGCGGATCCAGTCACTGTAAACCGCAAAGATAGCCGGCGGGATATGGTTTTCCCGGGCCAGGGCGTTGATGGCCGTCAAAAAACCGCCGTGAATCAGAAAATTGTCAAAGGCTGCAAACAGCCGCGCCATAACCCCGGCATCCACTTGCGGGACAGGCGCCATAAGAGTCTCATGTTCCGCAGCGGTCAGGGTCCGGGTCAGGGAGACCACCTCGCTGAAACCAAGGGGAAAAACCTGAAAATCCACCTGGTCGGCCATTCCTCTTCTTCCCGGAAAACACATGCGGGCTTCCCTGATGATCACCATATCCGAGCCGGACAGCACCAATACGACGTCTTCCAGAGCCCCACTGTCGGCCAGGTATTTCACCCCCTTATCCCATCCGCGGATATAGGTGACCTCATCCAGAATGACAAACCGCATCTGGGCGGGTCCTGCCGGCTGCAAATGGTCACCAATCATGCGAACCAGGGCATGCTGGTCATCGATCAATTCTCCGCTGAAAAAGGCAATGGCATAGGGATGGACCCCGCTTTTCAGAAGATGGGCCATCCACTGCTTGAGCAGCGTGGTTTTGCCGACCTGGCGGCCGCCGCTGACCGTGTAAATGCCGGGCAATTGAACCGGCAGCCGAAGGATCAGCGGAAATTCCCATACCAGGGGCTGCCGGTTCAAAACCTGTAAATGCGGGTCCAGGGAAAAAAATTGATCCGGGCTTTCCAGATGCAGGTTGTGGGGTGCAAAGCGAATATCCATGCCGTTCTCCAGCCATTGAATAAATTTATTCAATGGTTATTATATATATGCATCCTGCTGAAAAAGCAAGAAAAGGCTTCGAAAGCCGCCAGGCCGACGGCGGATGTGCCGATAAACACGATGGGGAAGCCCCCGGGAGCAGTCACTGCCGCTTTCGAATCTATAGAAAAAACAAGAGAAATATAATTCCCGTTATTATGCCAAACCGGAACCCCGATAGCTGAATGGTTTGCAATTATGCTTTTATCCCCCTGAGAATGCCGGATTCGGTGGGGC
>DATFJY010000330.1:0-26261 GCA_035268905.1 Desulfotignum sp. | reverse complement strand
AACCGATGCCGGCAGGTAATGGTAGGCATGGGCATCTTTTGAAAAAAGCCCGCCGATAAGGGGCAGTATCTTTTTAAAATATGCCAGATAGAGGGTTTTGAAAAAACCGGACCGGGGGGTGGTCAGTTCGAGAACCGCCAGTTTGCCACCTTTTTTGAGTGCCGTGTGAAACTGGGACAGTGCCCGGGGGCGGTCCATGATGTTACGGATGCCAAAGGCGATTAATACCGCATCAAATGTCTTCGGGCCAAAGGGAAGAAAAAGCGCGTCTGCATTTACCAGGCAGATGGTCTGGTTTTGTTTGCGCACCAGTTTTTTATGTCCGGCCCTGAGCATGGCATGGGAAAAATCAAGACCGGTTATCCGGGTTTGGCCCCTGAGGTGGCGGCTGGCCTCCAGGGCCACATCACAGGTGCCGCAGGCCACATCCAGTATCCTTGCCCCCGGGGCAGGTGCAGCAGACGCAACCATTTTTTTGCGCCATGCCACATCCTGCCGGAGGCTGAGCAGGCGGTTCAGAAAATCATATCTATGGGCGATTTTGTCAAACATTTCCTTGACAAAACCAAGTTCTTTGTTCATCGTTGACAACTTGAATTTTGGGATTAATTTATATTGTTTATGGCAAACAGGTTGGAAACGTACCATACCAAAAGCAGGATTACAAACAAAACCACGTGGAAATGACTGGAACGGTTGGATAGGATATGACAGAAAAACGCGACTATTATGAGATCCTGGGAGTAGCCAGGGATGCAGACAAAGTAATTTTAAAAAAAGCATACCGAAAACTGGCCATCAAATATCATCCTGATAAAAACCCGGATGATAAAGAAGCGGTGGAAAAATTTAAAGAAGCGTCTGAAGCCTATGAAGTGCTGACCAATGACAACAAGCGGCATATCTATGACCAGTTCGGCCACCAGGGACTCGAGGGTGCAGGCCATTCAGGTCCCAGTGGATTTGAAGATATTTTTTCCAGTTTCGGGGATATTTTCGAGGATTTTTTCGGGTTCGGTGGCGCCAGGGGTGGTCGGGGGACCAGGGTCCAGCGGGGAGCCGACCTGCGGTACAACATGACCATCGATTTTATGGAAGCCGCATTCGGCACGGAAAAAACCGTCTCCATTCCCAGACTGACCGCCTGTGATGAATGCGGTGGCAACGGGGCTCGGCCCGGCACCGAGGCGGAGACATGTACCCATTGCCGCGGGTCAGGTCAATTTATCCAAAGCCAGGGATTTTTCAAGGTCAAGACCACCTGTCCCTATTGCAAAGGCCGGGGAAATGTGATTGCCGATCCCTGCCCCAAATGTGTGGGTGCCGGCAGGGTGGAGGTCACCAGAAAGGTCCAGGTGAAGATTCCGGCCGGTGTGGACGTGGGATCCAAACTGCGGCTGACGGGAGAAGGAGAAGCCTCTCCTTCGACAGACGGGCCTGCCGGTGACCTGTATGTGGTCATCAATGTGAAACCCCACAAATTTTTCCAGCGGGACGGCAGTGATATTATCTGTGCCATTGATATCTCTTTTGCCCAGGCTGCCTTAGGGGATGAAATCACGGTTCCCACCCTGGTGGGAGAGGAAAAATTCACCATTCCCAAAGGCACCCAGTTCGGGGACAGTTTCCGGCTGCAGGGGGAGGGCATCGCTTCTCTGCGCACCGGCCGCCGGGGGGACCAGATCATAAAAGTGATCATCAAGACCCCCACCAAGCTTACCAGCAAGCAAAAAGAGTTGTTAAAACAGTTTGACAAGCTGGATGCCAACAAGATTTCCAACAAGCTGAAAAATCTGTTCAAAAATATATAGCAGCAGGCGGATACCATGTTTGAACTCAAGATAAAAACCCGGTTCGCCGGTGCCCACCAGTTGACCATGGTGGGGCAGAAATGTGAGAACCTCCATGGCCACAACTGGCATGTGGAGGTGTGTGTCAAGGGTACACAGCTAAATTCCGCCGGTGTGCTGGCCGATTTCGGCGATATCAAAAATGCGGTGCGCACGGTGGTGGACAGGGACCTGGACCACAAGTTTCTCAATGAGCTGACAGCGTTTAAGGACAGACAGCCCACCTCGGAGCGGATCGCCGTGTATATTGCACAACAGGTCCAAAACCGGCTGGATGATACCCTGGATGAAAGCCTTCAGGTATCCCGTGTCATGGCATGGGAATCTGATGACGCCTGTGCCATCTATTATCCTGACCGGCAATGATCCGCTTTGCCGGGATAAGGCCTGTGGCTGCCGCTGATACAATATTGCCGGCCACACCCGGACCATCTCCCGCCATATACAACCCTTTGACGTTTGTTTCCAGATGGCGGCTGGTTTCCACCTGGGTGGCAAAAAATTTAATTTCCGGTGCATAGAGAAGGGTTTCATCGTTGGATACCCCTGGCACCACAAGATTCAGGGTTTCCAGTCCTTCAATCAGGTTGGACATGATCCTTTCCGGCAGGGCCATTGCAATATCGCCGCACACCACATTGGTCATGGTGGGCTCGATATAGCCTTTGCTGATCCTGTGCCAGGTGGATCTGCGTCCCCGTTTCAGGTCCCCGAACCGCTGGAGGATGGGTTTTCCCCCGCCGATGATGGTGGCCAGCCGGCCGATGGACTCCCCATAGGCCTGGTTGTCGGTCACCGGTTCCGTGAGGATCACTTTGGATAAAAACGCAAAATTGGTGTTGGCGGATTTTTTCCCGGAATAGGCATGGCCGTTGACACAGACAAAATCCTTGTAGTTTTCAAGGGAGATGAACCCCCCCTGGTTGGTGCAGAAAGTCCGGGTCTGGTCATCATAGGTGCTGGTCTGGATAAAAAATGTGGGATCATAGATGATATTGCATACATCATCCATGATATCGTTGTGGACTTCCACCCTGACCCCCACTTCAATACCCCGCTGGCTGAGGTTGATGCCGTGTTTTGCAGCCACAGATGCCACCCAGTTGGCCCCGATGCGGCCCGGGGCCAGAATGACGCTGTGGGCTTCATATGTGGCTTTGTCTGTTACCACACCGGTTACCCGGTCATCCTGTTCCAGGATGTCCAAGGCGGTTTCTTTGAGCCTGACTACCAGTCCCCTGGATCGGATATGATCGGCCATGGCGGCAATATACCCGGGCAGATTGTCGGACCCCAGGTGCTTTTGTCTGATGAGCATCAGATCGATGCCGAACCGTTTGGCCTCTTTCCTGATCTGCCGGGCGTCATCCATGTTGGTGGGATACACCGGCCCATCCATATTAAACCGGGTGAAAACAGCCTCTGTTTCGTCGATAAGCTCCTGGGCCTCGGCCAGGGACATGAACTGAGTCAGGTCTGTTTTTCCCAGCCTGGGAATAAAGTTGAGTTTTCCATCCGAATGCAGACCTGCCCCGCCGATGCCTGACAGGATATTGCACGGATCGCACTGGGCACATTTTTGCAGGTTGTGGTTGGGGCATTTGCGCTGCAAAGAATCCTTGCCTTTTTCGATCAGGACCACGTTCAGGTCTGAATTTTCCATCAGATACCAGGCAGCAAAAAGACCTGCAGGTCCGCCGCCGACTATAATGACATCATATTTCATCTATTTTTTCCAGATCTTCTAATTCAAGGCCCATGGCTTTTGCCCGGGCCATCCACTGTTTCCGCGCCAGGCTCCGCATGTCCACCACATTGTCTGTCTCATCCACGATCTCCATTCCCATGAGGGTTTCCATGAGATCTTCCAGTGTTACCAGCCCGTCTATCCCCCCATGTTCATTGACAATAACCGCAATGTGCTGCCGCTCCTTGAGAAACCGTTCAAACAGGGTTGTCAACGAGATGGAACTGGGAACCGCAAGAATATCCCGTTTCAGCATTTTGAGCTTTTCATTGCCCCGTTTCTGTGCAACAAAAATCAGCACATCATCCTTGAGAACAAACCCTGTGGTATCGTCAATATGGTACCTGTACAAAGGCAGGCGGGAAAAAGGGGTCTGGATAATCTGCTTGAGTGATTCCTGGATGGTCATGTCTTCGGCAAGTGCAGAAATGACGGTGCGCGGGGTCATTATATCGGTCGCTTTCAGAGATTCAAAGCGCAGCATGTTCTGGATGATCCGGGATTCTTTGGCATGGATCTGGCCGGTGGTTTCTCCCACCGATGCCATGGCAATGAATTCATCCCTGGAAAAAATATGCAGATCTTTTCCCCGGGAGATGGATTTGGTCAGTTTTTCTGAAACCCACACAATGGGATACAACGTTACAATCAAAATCCGGATAAAAAATGCCGTGGGTCCCACAAGTTTTGACCAGTATAAAGCACCGATGGTTTTGGGAAGGATTTCAGAAAGAAAAAGGATCATCAGGGTCATGGCAGCGGAAAAGACCCCGAACCAGGCACTGCCGAAAACAGCGGTCGCCTTTGCCCCGGCACCGATGGCACCTAGGGTATGGGCAATGGTGTTCAGGGTCAATATGGCGGCCAGGGACCGGTCCACGTTGTTCTGCTTCAACCGCTGTAACAGCGCGGCCTGCCTGGGATTTTTTTCTTTTTTCCCTTCAATGTATGAGGGGGTGATGCTCAAAAGCACTGCTTCCGCCACTGAGCACAGAAATGAAAAAACCAGTGCCAGCAGCACATACAGTATAAGAGCCGTAATATCAGCAGGATCCGCCCCGCCAAGGATAGACATGTCTGTGGTGCCAGCACCATCGGCATGTACCATGGCAGCCGGGACCGGAAACCAGACAAAAACACAATAAATGTACAATTTTTTCATGCAATTACAACTTTGGTCCATTTGGTTCACAATGCCTGTAACCATAACCATCTGCTGCAGCATGTGCAAGAAAAAAACACGGCCTGGAATGAATTTGTGGTTTTTTCTTCTTCCCCTGTCTGAAAAAATAATTATAGTATATGGATAAGATGCTTTTTGGCAGTCTGAAATGATAAACTGATTCAAAAAAAGAGGTTTTAATGGAGATAAAAATGGACAGACACAAACATGCCCATGAACATGTTCACGAACATGACCATGCCCATACCCATGACGGCAAAACCCATGCGCATCCCCACAGCCATACCCATACCCATACCCATGGCCATGAACACCATCACAGCCACACATCAGGTGATGCTGGACATGATCACCAGGAAGCGCGTGGCAGTCATAACCATGATCATCCCGGACATGAAGCAGAGCCCCATTCCCATTCCCATGATTGATCGAAGCTGGTGATGGCGTTTTGGCGATAAATGATCAGAGTACATGCATTTATAAAATCCAATTGGGTTGCTTTCGCAATATTTACGCTTGCGGTCATAACGACTTTGGCTTTTTGGCCGCTGGAAAAATTATCATTGGTACCAGGAACTGATAAAACGCACCACATAATATCTTATGCAGTGCTTATGTTTCCCACAGCTTTGTGCAAACCAGATAAATGGATAATGTTTGGTTTTTTTTAAGCTTTGTGCCTGTTTTGAGCCAAAAGAAACAGATCGTTGATCCGAATTAAAAATACATAACAATGAGGCTTGTCCCGTCCGGCCTGGATGAGAATCCGGTCTTGCCACAGTGCCTGGATGCTGGTATAAATGCCGCTGTTGTGACACTGTTGTGACAAAAAAAAATTATGGGGGCACATGACAGCAGGCAGATTTTTGGTGTTCGAGGGGCTGGACGGATCCGGTAAAACCACCCAGATGACCCGGATACAAAAACGGCTTACCGGTATGGGCATCGATGTTGTGACCACTTGTGAACCCACAAACGGTCCTGTGGGATCTTTGATCCGAAAGATGCTGGAGGGACGGATGGCCACTGATCCGCGGACCATTGCAGCTCTGTTTGCCGCAGACAGGACCGACCATCTGGTAAAACCGGAAACCGGGGTCCAGGCCCTGGTGGAAAATGGCCGGATGGTGCTGTGCGACCGGTACTATTTTTCTTCTTATGCCTATCATGCCCGGGATATGGACCTGGAATGGATCATTACCCTCAACAGTGTGAATGCGCAGATTCTTCGGCCGGATTTGACCCTTTTCATCGATGTGGCGCCTGAAACCTGTCTGGATCGGATCCGGGCCGGCCGGCACCGCCTGGATATGTATGAAAAAATTGACATCCTCAAACAGGTGCGCCATAATTATTTTACCGCCTTTGACTGGTTAAGGGACAAGGAAAAGGTGGTGAAGGTGGATGGAAATGCTGCAGAAGATGCCGTGGAAAAAAGCATCTGGCAGCACCTGAAGCTGTTTGTGAATTTTCGAAAAGAATCAGACATAAGATAACGGGCTGAAATGGATACAAAACAAACAAAAACAGTCTGTGTTGTGGATGGGCAGGGCGGCGGTATCGGTGCGGTTATCATTAAAAAACTCAAGGCGCGTTTCGGTGAACAGATCGAGATAATCGCCCTGGGCACCAATGCCATTGCCACGGCCCAGATGCTCAAGTCCCGTGCCAACAAGGGGGCATCCGGTTCCAATGCCATTATTCAGACCGTGAAAAAGGCGGATGTGATCATCGGGCCCGTGGGCATCATTATGCCCCACGCCATGATGGGGGAGGTGACCTGCAAGATCGCTGAGGCCGTCAGCCTGTCAGATGCCAGAAAAGTGCTGCTGCCCCTGAGCCAGGAAAATATCGACATTGTGGGTGTGGCAGAATTGCCCCTGCCCATGCTGGTGGACGAGCTTTTGGCATCCCACCTGTCTTTTATATGATAAAACACGGGAAATCCGCAACCCAGGTTTCCCTCCTTGTTTTTATAACAGGGAGGGACTGAGGCGTAAGGCACCAATGCAAGGAGATTCAGTCATGTGTGAAGCAAATGCATATTTTACGGAAAACGGCACCAAAACCCTTATCATGGAAGCGGTTGACAAGGTGGAGCCGGATGAAGACGGCATCCGCCTGGTCTCAATTTTCGGGGAGCAGAAATTTGTCAAAGGGCATATCCACTCATTGTCCCTGGTGGACCATAAGGTGTTTATTGCCCCTGTGTGAGCCGGTTTGAACAGACAGGTACCATCCAAAAAGGCAATGGGGGCTGGTTAAAGAGCAGCCCCCATTGCCAGTGTTTCTTTATATCCTGGTAATTACCAGCCGATGGTCAGGTAGTCATGCATGGAGTTGGCCGCACCCCTGCCGGCCCCCATGGCCAGGATCACTGTGGCTGCACCGGTGACGATGTCGCCGCCGGCCCAGACCCCTTTTTTGGTGGTTTTGCCGGTAACCGGATCTGCCACAATATTGCCCCACTTGTTCAATGCCATGTTTGGGGTGGCATTGGTCAACAAAGGATTGGCATTGGAGCCCACTGATACCACCACAAGATCACAGTCAATGCGGTATTCCGATCCTTCGATGGGTACCGGCCGCCTTCTGCCGGAATCATCCGGCTCCCCCAGTTCCATTTGCAGGCATTCCATGCCCGTGACCCGGCCGTTTTCATCCCCGAAAAATTGGGTGGGGTTTGTGAGCAGCACAAACTCGATCTTTTCCTCCTGGGCATGGTGCAGTTCCTCCTCCCTGGCCGGCATCTCTTCTCTGGACCGCCTGTACACCACCTTTACCGATTCCGCGCCCAGGCGCATGGCGGTTCTGGCAGAGTCCATGGCCACGTTGCCGGCCCCCAGGACCACCACATTTTTTCCCTTGGCAATGGGGGTGTCATATTTGGGGAAAAGATAGCCTTTCATGAGGTTGGTGCGGGTCAGGTATTCATTGGCGGAATAGATGCCGATAAGGTTTTCACCGGGCAGGTTCATGAAACGGGGCAGTCCTGCTCCCACACCGATGTACACCGCGTCATATCCTTCTTCGAACAGCTCGTCAATGGTGACCGAGGCCCCCACCACCGCATTGCATTCAATATTGGCACCCATCTTTTCCAGGGTGGCCACTTCCGATGCCACGATCTCCTTGGGCAGCCTGAATTCGGGGATACCATAGACCAGCACCCCGCCGGCTTTATGGAATGCCTCGAAAATGGTGACCTCATGCCCCTTGATGAGCAGGTCTCCAGCCACGGTGAGGCCTGAGGGTCCGGAACCGATGACCGCCACTTTTTTGCCGGTTTTTTCAGCCACTTCCGGTATGCCGCCGGAGCCGTTCTTGCGTTCATAGTCTGCGGCAAACCGTTCCAGATATCCAATGGCAACCGGTTTGTCCTTTTTGCCCAGGATACATTTGCCCTCGCACTGCTCTTCCTGGGGACAGACCCTGCCGCACACAGCCGGCAGGGCGTTTCTTTCCCACAGCCTGTTTGCAGCACCGGAAAAATCATTTTTCGCAATCTTGGAAATGAAGCCGGGAATATCCACAGATACCGGGCAGCCATCCACACAGGCCGGTTTTTTGCACTGCAGACACCGGCTTGCCTCAAGCAGGGCGGTGTCATTGTCCAGTCCCAGGGGGACTTCCTCAAAATTTCTCCGTCTGACGTCCGGGTCCTGTTCAGGCATCCGGGCCCGGTCAATTTTTTTCTTTTTATCTGCCATTAATTCCTCCGTATTACCAACCCGGTTGGGGGTTGTTATAGTGCTTTGCATTCTTCAAAGGTTTCCATGCTGGTGCGCTCTTCGTCCAGATAGGATGCCAGGCGTTTGGCCAGTTCCTCAAAATCCACTTTGTGGCCGTCGAATTCCGGGCCGTCCACACAGGCGAATTTGGTGTCTCCTCCCACAGATACACGGCAACACCCGCACATGCCGGTGCCGTCCACCATGATGGGATTGAGGCTCACAAAGGTTTTGACATTTTTTTCCTTGGTGATCAGGCTGCAGAATTTCATCATGGGGATGGGGCCGATGGCCACAGCCAGATCGATATCATCTTTTTCCAGTACATCCTTGAGTACATCGGTCACAAATCCGTGGTGGCCATGGGACCCGTCATCGGTGCAGATGTGAAAATGATCGGATACGGCCCGCATCTTTTCTTCCATGATCAGCAGATCATAGCTTCGCGCACCAAGAATGGTGGTCACCTCGTTGCCGGCTTGTTTCAATGCCCGTGCAATGGGATGGAGCACGGCGATACCTGTGCCGCCGCCCACACATACCACTTTGCCGAAATTTTCAATATGGGTGGGGGCTCCCAAAGGCCCGATAAGGGCAAAATATTCATCTCCCACCTGCAGTTCCTTGAAGCGGGCCGTGGATTTGCCCACCACCATGTAGATAATGGTGATGGTGCCCTTGTCAGTGTTGGTATCCGCCATTGTCAGCGGAATGCGTTCTCCGGTTTCATCGGCCTGCAGAATTACAAACTGGCCGGGTTTTGCTTTGCGGGATATGCGGGGGGCATCGATTTCATTCATTATAATGGTCCCCTGGGCCATCTCCTCACGGGCGACAATTTTTGCCATTGTTTCCTCCTGTTGTCATAAAACATATTGTCAGCAGCATGCGGCTGCAACGATATCTTTTTGGTTTTATGGTAAATATTTCTTTTAATATAATCGGATAAATAAAATCAAGCAAAATTGAAAAATCAAGCAAATATATGGAAAATTTTTTAAGATTATCTTTAAATAAAATCTATATATTTTGTCTAACGGCAATCATCCGGCAGGATGACAGCCCCTTTTTTCTGCTTCCATTCCAGCAGCGCTTCTTTCTGGCGGGCCAGAATATCGAACAGCCTGGCTGGAATGTTCGCTTCTTTGGCATAGGCGGTTTCCTGCAAAACGATGCGCTGGACAATATTGTCCACATACAGGGAAAACTGCCGGTCATACAAATTTTTGGGGTATGCTTTGTCAATGATCTGCGCAAACAACTGGACCAGATCCTGGTAAAGCGGCAGATTGCCTATGGGGGTTTTGATGCAGCCGGCTTCATTGTGGGCATACCGTTCCAGCCAGGCCAGCCATACCTTGACATCTTTTTTTTCCCCCAGCAGGCGGTCGGAATCACCTCCCCGGGATTTGTCCGTGAGAAAATAATTCAGACCTGCCATCACCGGCTGGTGCTGTTTGTGGATTTTTTTGTTTCCGAAAAATTGGAACTGGGCTTCCATATAATCACCTAAGGCACCGGGTATGAAGGGGGCATTGGCCCAGGGGGCGCGTTTCACACCGAAGGCCCCCACCTCGGTGGCTGTGGCGGCTGATACGATACAGGCGCCGATGACCACCCCATGGTCAGGATCCTGTGCCGCCCATACCGGGGGCATGGTGTCGGCATCCCTGCCGCTGTAGGTAAACACCCGGGTCAGCACGCCTTGGGGATTTTCCGCTTCTTCAGAATAATTTTCCAGGCAGGTGGAGCGCAGGGTACACCGGGAGTTGGGATGTGACATGGGCACAGGGCTGCCCTTGTCATCTGTCATGCCGGCATGCCATTCTCCCTGGAAATTGATGCCTTTTTCCGGTACAGGTTCATTGTTTCCCACCCACTGGGGGATTTTGTTTTCATCAATGAGCACATTGGACCAGATCACCTCATACCCGGATTTGCGCAGTACTTGCATGAGCAAAGGATCGCCCTGCTGGTTTACATCCTCCACAATCCCGAAAATGCCGGCTTCCGGATTGACGGACCGGATGCTGCCGTCTTCGGCGATCCACATCTGGGCCAGGTCATCTCCCACAAACAGGTTCCCGGCCATGGCGGTGGTGGTCTTGCCGCATCCGGACGGGGCTGCGCCGGCACACCAGGTAACCCGGTTTCCCGGACCCCTGATGCCCGTAATGAACATATGTTCGGACAGCTCTTCCCCCGGATTTTTGTACACCGCCTTGTCCACGGCAAACCGGTGGTTGCCTTTTTTGAGCAGCAGGGTGTTACCGGCATAGGTGCATTTGAAGCTGTAGGTGGTCTGGTACTGCCGGTCCATGAACACCCGGGCGTTTGGCAGGTCTTCGGGCTGGTTCAGTCCCTGGGAATGGACATTGGTGAAAAAATGCCCCAGGGCGGTCACTTCCCTGTCAAAATCGGCGTAGGCGTTGCGGTATAAAAGCTCGGCACTGTGGCTTACATAGGCGGAGCTGGTGATTTCCAGGGCCGGGTTTGACACGGGCGATCCCACCGGTCCCCGCATGTAAAATCCCACCATCATGGTCTTGCCCTTCATGATATCGGTCATGTTAGATTGGATATCTTCCAGGGCATTTTCCCGGTTCATGCGGTTGGCAAGAGAGGATATGTGGTCTTCCGGGTTGGCGATGTAAAAGGTCCTGTCCACGATCCTGCCCTGCTCGCCGGGCAGATCAAAATGGATGGTGTGGTTTTCCATGGCCAGGGGGCTTTCTTCTCCTGTTTCCAGGGCCAGGTTTCTGATAAAATCCTGGTCTCCCTGTGAGCCGGTATTGATAAAAATCGTATCCGGATTACAGATGACAATGGCATTGGCAATGCGTTTCAAGATTTCCGGGTTTTGAATTTTATGGATGCGGTCCAGTTGAACGCTGTCCATGCGCTGTGTGAAAATGTTTCTGGCATCCTGTGCTGATGTGACCTTCCCCAGTGCATTTAAAATATCCATATCAGTATCCATTCTATGGTTTAGAGCGTGTTTTTCCTAAAAATATTCAAAATTTAGATTTTTTCTTCTACCATTTACCAGATAAAAATCAAATGATATCTTGCATTTTTTTATAAAAAATGGTGGGCTGCATCATTATTAAAGTTATGCATAATCTTTTTCTGAACAATAATACTGACACGAAAATAAAAATAAAGATGAACCAGGAAAGACCAGCCATGAACAAAGCTGTATTTGCAGATCTGCACAACCATACCCTGGCATCGGACGGTGATTTTTCACCGGAAGAGCTGGTGAACACAGCAAAAAAAATCGGGCTTGGTGCCATCGGCATCACAGACCATGATACCCTCAAGGGGCTTGCCCGGGGCCTGGCAGCCGGAGATGCAGCCGGTATCCTTGTGGTTCCCGGGGTGGAGCTGTCCATCCGTTTCAAGCGCTCTTTTTTCACCGGTACCCTGCACCTGTTGTGTTATTTTCAGCCCAGCCGCCTGTCAGATAAGGATTTTGTCAATGCCTTTGAAGCCCTGATGGCGGATGGCCGGGGGGACGGCCTTGTCCGGGCCCGGATTGCAAAGATAAATGCCGTTTTCGGCCCTGCCGGTACCGATCCGGTTCTGGACCGGGACCTTGTTTTCGAAGACATTGCTTCTTACAGTACCAATGTCAGCCGCCGGCATTTTGCCCTGGCCCTGTCCCAGAGACTGGGCATAACCGACAAAAACACCATCAACCGGATTATCGGCAATGACAGCCCTGCTTATCTGCCCTCAGGCATTGCACTGGATGCAGCAGGTGATTTTATCAAAAAGCAGGGTCTGCTGGCGGTTCTGGCCCATCCGGCTGCCGGTTCTTTCACCGGAAAAGGCCATTACAAAGAGGTGCTGCCCCCGGTGGACACCGTGGAAAGGCTGCTGCCTGAATTTCTGGCCGCCGGCATCACAGGCATTGAGGTATATTATCCCGGGCACACCCAAGAGCACCAGGCAATGCTGATTTCCTGGGCTGAAAAACATCACCTGCTGGTGACGGGCGGATCCGACTGCCATGACAGCAAAGAGCGCCCTCCGGCTGTGGCCGGCTTATCTGAAGCAGATTTCCGGATTTTTTGGGCGGCATTGTCATAAAGATATCTGCTGCAGTTTACGGGACTGCCTGTGAAAGTATATCCGTTAAAAGCGGGGTTAGGGTTTTGAAAACCGGGCAAAGCCGGCTGCCATGCATGCCAGGGCGGCAAGGGTGCACCCGCCGGCAATGAGACTGATGAAAAATATGCCGGTATGGGACCAGGCCAGTCCCCCGCAAAATGCCCCGGCCACCCGTCCCAGACCGCCTATGGCATAAAAAGCGGACATGGTGGAGGCCCGCAGTTCCGGCATCAGTTCCGTGGCCAGGCCCATGGCGGTCACAATGGTGAATTCAAAGCACAAAAATACCACAAACAATCCCCCCAGCACATACAGGACCCCCCGGTCCAGAATCGGCAGCAGGAAATAGGCCCCTGCCGTCAGCACCATGCCGATGAAAATGGTGCGCAGCATCCCCACCCGGTCGGAAAAAAATGCGGTGATGGCTTCGCCCGCCACCTCGGCAATCCCGATGAGGATGGTGCCCAGACCGATGGCAGCCAGTGACAGGCCATAGGACTGTTCCAGCCAGGCCCCGTACACCACAAACAGGGTGTCAGACCCCAGGGCCATGAAAAAGGCAAATCCCAGAATTCCCAGGACCCGGCGGTTTTTGAGTATCTGCTTCCAGTTTGCCGCCAGTATTTTGCCGGACCCCGTACTTTCCCGGTCTGACGGTCTGTCTGCCGGCATGAGCCGGAGGATCAGAAAAAAACAGGCCGCTCCCAGCAGGCCGATGGCGGCAAACGGGGTCTGGAAGGAAAATTTCTGGATAACCAGCCCGGCCAGGGGGATTCCCAAAAGCGTGGCCCCGGCCCATGCCAGTTCGGTAATGCCGATGAATTTCCCCCGCTGTTCAAACGGAATATGGGTGCCGATAAAGGCCTGGAAGCTGGGATCAAAAATGCTTTTTGCCAGGCCGGCCAGAAACAGGCTCACCACCAGGACCCCGTACAGGGGGACAAACCCTGCGGCAAAACACCCTAAGCACAGCAGCACCAGGGAAATGAGGATGAGCCTTTTGTTGCCGTACCGGTCGGCAAAGGATGCCCCCACAGGCCCCAGGACAGCGGTGGCCTGGTTCAGGGCGATCACGGAGGTGATGGCGGCCAGGTCCACCCCGAGTCCCCTGGCAAAGGCCGGGGCAAAGGGATAGACCATCCGCCTGGCCGTGTTCAGCAGGAGTTTGGCCAGGGTGGTGACAAGGAGCAGGCTGTAAAACTGTCTATCGTTTTTTGTCATGGCAGGGTATCCGGTCTATGTGGCAACCAGCAAATGAAATTTGTCAAAAATCAGCAGCAGCCCCATGAGAATCAGCAGAATACCGGCTGCTTTGTTGATGATGGTAATGAACCGGGTGGCTTTTTTCATGAATTCCATCAGGGATGTTATAAAAAAGGACATGAGGATAAAGGGCAGTGCCAAGCCTGCCGAGTAAGCAGCCAGGAGCCATACCCCTTTGGCAAGGGTGTCCTGGTTGCCGGCCACAATCAGGATGCTGCCCAGCAAAGGCCCGATACACGGGCTCCAGCCTGCCCCGAATGCCATACCGATGGCAAAGGTGCCCAACAGGTGCACAGGCTTTTGTTTCATATGAATTCGTTTTTCAAAGGACAGGGCTGTGATATTGATGACACCCAGCAGGTGCAGTCCGAAAATCACGATGATGCCCCCGCCCAGATACCGGATCACAAAGGCATATTCGGTGAAAACAGACCCTACAAATGAGGCGGATGCCCCGAACATGATAAAAACAAAGGAAAATCCCGCCACATAGGCCAGGGTTGACAGGATCACTTTCTTTCTGGTTTCCTGTCTGCCGGCAGTGAGTTCATCCAGGGAAAGCCCGGTGATGAAGGAAAAATAGGCCGGTATCAGGGGCAGGATACACGGAGACAAAAACGACAGCAGGCCTGCGGCAAACGCGGCCGGAAAGGTAATGGTTTCTGTGAACACGCAGTGGTTCCTTTTTTAAAGGGGTTTTGAAACAATGTACCTGCTAAACTACTGCATTTGCAGCCGGGTTTCAAGGCCTGCAATGTCTGACGGGATATTTGTCATAAGAATGCCGGATTTTCGATCGCATTGCACAGCACCCTGTCCCGGGCCCCACCCCTGGTGGAGCCCTGTGCCCGGCCCGAGATCTGCGGGGGCCTGTTTGCAGGGGAACAATGAAGTGCGGCAACCCTCTTTGTGTGTAAACCATCCCTGGTTATTTTACCAAGCTCCCTCCGGATCTGACGGTCCGTTCACAGGGATCCACCAGGGGCTCCCCATAACGTGCACGCTTTTAGTCTTCAGTTGATGGATTCTGCTTTCCTCCTGATTTTTTCCTGATGGCCCAAATTCGCATGCGTGTTACCCTTGGCAAAGATACTTGGGCCATTTGACAGCCCGGCAGCAAATTTTGACCGAAAAATGCCGCCGTGAAAATGGAAGACTGGCCCGGGAATTCACCATTGGTTCTCCTGCCATCAGCGGCTAGTGTCGTGGGGTTGCTGTGGGGCGAATCCCATTCTGCCGTGTTTGTTACAGTGTGTTAGGCATGGGAAGCGTCAAGAACGTCAAACTGTTTGAGGACACACCTGCCCGCAGTTTTTGACGTTTAGCGCAGCATGCCTTACACACTGTCAAACACGGCAGACGGGTGAGACACACAGCAACCCCACGACACGGGTCTGCAGCTCCGACCGGATGCAGGTATTGACCCGACCCTATAAAACAGGTAATACCAGGCATATAAAAAGCACCATTCACAGGAACAAAGAAAATATGATCATTACAACAGATACCGGCAACACCATTGACACAGCAGACCTGAGCCCTGAGGAGCGGCATGTGCTCCAGAAACTGTTTGCCTGGAACACCCTGGTGGCATCTTTGGACCAGTTCCGGGACAAAAAAAATCAGGCCCTGGCAGCCGGGTGGAACCATTCCGGGCCCATCCGGGAAACCCGTGCCTTGTCACAGGTGATCCAGCACCTGGAAAATCAGGTGAAAGAACGGTTGAAAAACACTCCATCCGGATAATTTTTGCAATACCCGGGCAGGACCATGGTTCAGATCATGGTGGCCAAAGCCTGCAGTTCCTTGTCCAGGCGTTTGGCAGAAACCTTGACAGCGGTTTTTATTTCCGGGGCAAAAACAGAGATTTTGTATTCTTCCAGGAGCCAGAAAAACGCCTCCACCCTGTGTGCTTTTTCAGGGGAGGTTTTTTCAGACAGGGATGCCAGCTGATGGGAAAGATGGTGGTCAAACCGGGTCAGTTTTTCCGCTTTGGCAGTTTCTTTGGCCGGGTTGTCCGCCCCCCGCTGTGCCCGGATGGTGATACAGGCCACATACCTGGGCAGGTGACCGATCCTTTCCATGGTGTACAAGGATAAAAAATGTGGGGGGATCAGGTTCTTGAGTTCATCAGCCAGCCGGGTGAGAATCCGGCTGGCCTGGGGCCTGTTCTGGTATTTGAGAGACAATGACTGCAGCAGAGAATAACATTGCCCATATGCTTTTCCCACGGCCATGATGTCTGCCAGCATCTGCTTTGTTTTCTGATAGAGTGCGGGCCGTATTTTCCGGATATGCGCATCAAATGCGGTTTTGGTCCGGATGTTTTTTTCAAACAGCGCTTTTGTGATGCAGGCGTAGATTGCTTTCTGGAAAGCTGCCGGGCCGTTGAAACAGGCAGCGGTCTGTTTGAAATCCGCCGTGGTGCGGATATCTTTTTTGATGGCTGTAAACTCTTTGGCAAAGGCGTGTTCGTACAGGTACCGGACACCCCGGACATGGGAGCGGATTGCTGCCTGTTGATCGGTGAACAGGCGCAGGCTCAGGGTATTGTCTTCGATTTTCAGCCCGGGATACACCCTGCGCATGCAGCTGTCAGGTTCGGTAACAGGCACCTCTTCCGGAAGATCACCAAACGTCCAGTCTGTGATATGGGTGCGCTCAAATTGTTTGCAGGCCTGATCAAATGCGGATGACCCTTTTTGGGGGCGGGTGGCTGGAAACCGCTGCAGGATGGAAGGGTCCCGAAGGGAGGTGATCTCTTTGTCCCGGTGGTCCCGGATGGAGATCCGCATCTTTAAATGATCGGCCAGGCTCTGTTCAGACCAGGCCGTGGCAGGGATGGTGAAACCATAGTGTTTCTGGACAAAGGCGGACAGCTGGGAAAACAAAGGGGTATTGTCTTTGGGAAGATCCCGGGCGATGCGGGCAGCGGTTTTCTGGACCGGCATGAGCCTTACCCGGTATTGTTTGGGCAGTCCCTTGATGAGCCCTGCAATTTTTTCTTCAAACATGCCGGGCACCAGTTTTTCCAGGGTGGTTTGTTTAAGTCGGCCAGCCGCGTCTGCCGGGACCTTTACCGTGACCCCGTCTGCCTCATCCCCGGGATTGAACTGGTATGACAGGGCAAAATTGCCCTGTTCCGTATCCAGGACATCCGGAAACAGGGCCAGCCGGGATGCATCCACCATGTTTTTTTCCAGATCCTGCCGTGTCATGCGCAGAAAATGGTCGTCTCCCCGGTCCTTTAAAAACCTGGCAAAGGTGCTGATATTGAAAAACGGTTTGGGAAGGCGGGTGTGATAGAACTGGAAGATGTTCTCCTCGCTCACCAGTATGTCCCGCTGCCGGGTTTTATGTTCCAACGCTTCCAAATCCTCTATCAAAGCCCGGTTATGTTCCATAAAGGCGAATGTCTGATGGATCTCTCCTTCCATCAGTGCCTTGCGGATAAAAATTTCCCCTGCCTCCTCCGGGTTGATTTTTCCATAGGCCACACGTCTGCCGGCAACAATGACCAGGCCGAACAAGGATACCTGTTCTGTGGCCATGACCTGTCCCTGGTTTTTTTCCCAACGGGGCTCTGCATAGGTGCGGGTGCAAAGGTCTTTGCCGATCTCTTCCAGCCAGGCAGGATCGATATTCGCCGCCCCCCTGGCAAAGAGCTGGCTGGTTTTGACAAACTCGGCTGCCACAATCCAGGGTCCGGCCTTGTCAAACAGGCCGGATCCCGGAAAAATCATGGCCTGCTGCCCTTTGGCAGCGGTGTAGATGTTTTTTTCCTTTTTGTGGGCGATGTGGGACAGATACCCGGCCAGCAAAGATTTGTGCAGGGCAATGTACAACGGACCGCCAATGTCATGGTCCCTGGATTTCAGCTGGTCAGTACCGGGCGGAGGGGAGAACAAGGAGAAATTGGAAAACCCGTGTTCTTCAAGATTGCGCTGGATCTGGCTGTGGAGGTCCTGCCATTCCCGGATGCGTTTGAATGACAGAAAATGGTCTGCGCAGAACTTGCGCAGCCTGTTCCGGGACCGGGATTTTTTTTCTTCGGCCTTGTATGCATTCCAGATATTGAGCAAGGTCACAAAATCTGATGTGGGGTCTTTGAATTTTGCATGCTGCTGGTCTGCGGCAGCTGTTTTGTCCGCCGGTCGCTGCCGGACATCGGCAATGGACAGGGCGGTGGTAATCACAAGGGTTTCCGCCAGGCAGTTGTTCTTTTCTGCTGCAATGAGTATCCGGGACAGTTTGGGATCCACCGGGATTCTTGACATGATCTGTCCCACCCTTGTCAGCACAAAGGGCTGTTTTTGTTTTCCGGAGCGGTTTTTTTTCCGGATGGCCCCCAGTTCCACCAGGGTGTCAAATCCGTCTTTGATGCTTTTGGCAGCAGGCGGATCAATAAAAGGAAACCCCTGCACATCGCCCAGGTTCAGGGAGATCATGCGCAGAATTACTTCCGCCAGGTTGCTGCGCAGAATTTCCGGGGCCGTGAAAAACGGGCGCCCGGTAAAATCCTCTGCATCATACAGCCGTATGCACACCCCGTTTTCCACCCGTCCGCACCGGCCCTGGCGCTGGTTGGCGGAACTCCGGGAGATGGGCTGTACCGGCAAAGAGGTGGTGCGGGTTCTGGGGGAATAACTGGGAATGCGCGCCAGCCCGGTGTCGATGACATATGTGATGCCGGGAATGGTCAAAGAGGTTTCTGCCACGTTGGTGGATACAATGATTTTTCTGCCCGGGGTCCGGGAAAACACTTTGGCCTGTTCTTTTGCCGACAGCCTGGCAAACAGGGGCAGCACGGTCACACCGGGATGTCGTTTGCCCCGGATCAGTTCCATGGTCTCCCCGATATCCTGTTCCGTGGGCATGAAGATGAGCATGTCCCCTGACCGGGTGGTGGACAAAAGAAAGTGGGCCGCATCTGCTGCTGCCTCCACATATCCCTGGTCTTCCGGGTTCTGCTTGTCCCCGGTTTCTCCCAGGATGGGCTGATACAGGGTTTCCACCGGAAACATGCGGCCGGACACCGCGATGATGGGGGCCTGGTCAAAGGCATCGGAAAATTTTTGGGTATCTATGGTGGCGGAGGTGATGACCAGTTTCAAATGTTTGCGTTTTTTCACCAGGCGGCGCAGGATCCCCAGGGTAAAATCGATGTTCAGGCTGCGTTCATGGGCCTCATCCACAATAATGGTGTCATACTTTTTCAACAAACGGTCCTGCTGGGTTTCCGCCAGCAGGATGCCGTCTGTCATCAGCTTGATGCAGGCCCCGGCCGGGGTTTTGTCGTCAAACCGGATCTTGTATCCCACAGACTGTCCCAGGGGTTCACCCAGTTCAAAGGCAATCCGTCTGGCCACATTGATTGCAGCGATGCGCCGGGGCTGGGTACAGCCGATCATGCCCCGGGTGCCGCATCCGGCTGCCAGACAGCACTTGGGGATCTGGGTGGTTTTGCCGGACCCGGTTTCCCCGGATATGATCACCACCTGGTTGTTTTTTACAGCATCAATTATTTCATCTTTTCTGGCAGTGACGGGCAGATCCGGCATAAAGTTCAGGCGTGCCGGCCGGTTGCAACTGTACCTGAACCCTTTGTCCTTTAACGGTTTCCGTTCTTTTTTGCGGATTTTTGTTGTTTTTTGCATGGGTGGTGGGAATAGGATCTTGTTTTATAGTCTCTTTGTCTGTAGATATACCTTTTCAGTGCCATACTAGCACAGGGACACAAAATGTCAAATTCTTACACCGGGCACTGGATATTTGCCATAGTAGCGTGCGATCTTAGAGGGAGCCCCTGGTGGGGTCCTGTGAACGGGCCGTCAGATCCGGAGGGGGCCTGGTAAAACTTGCCGGGGACGGTTTCCAACCAGAGGACGGGCTGCCACTCTCCATTGTTCTTATGCAAACAGGCCCCCGCAGATTTCGGGCGGGCACAAGACCCCACCAGGGGCGGTTCTTGGGACAGAGTGCTGCTCAGAGCGATTGAAAACCTGGCATGCTTATGGCAAATATCCAGACCGGGCAGGCAATTTTTCTTGACATGGTTCCCGGAATAAGAGAAAAAAGAAACTGCTTTAAAATGAGGGTATTAAAAGAGGGTGTAAGAGAACAGAACCGATTGCACAAATGATAAATTTACAGACAGAGGGGGTAAGGAAAACAATATGACAGATACGGCAATCAAGATCGGGGGCGCCAGAAAGAGCGTCTTCAAAGATAAGGTAATGAAACTGCTGCCCGAGGGCGGCAATCTGAACGCCTGCCTGACATGCGGGGCATGTGCATCAGGATGCCCGGCAACAGGGCTTGAGGGAATGGATCCCAGAAAGTTTCTGCGCATGGCTGCCCTGGGCATGGATGAAGAGATTCTGAGCAGCAACTGGGTATGGATGTGCTCCATGTGTACCCGGTGCATGTATGTTTGCCCCATGCAGATCAATATTCCACAGCTGGTGTTCAATGCCAGGTCCACCTGGAAAAAGGAAGACAAGCCCAAAGGCATCATCGGTTCCTGTGATATGGCATTGAAGCATGATACCTGTTCCGCCATGGGGGCCAATGAGGAGGATTTCCAGTTTGTTGTGGAGGATGTGCTGGAGGAATACCAGGAGGCACAGCCGGAATTTGCGGAAATGACAGCAGATGTCAACCGGGAAGGGGCTTATTATTTTCTGAACCAGAACTCCAGAGAACCGGTGACCGAGCCGGATGAGATGGTGCCGTTGTGGAAGATCATGCACCTGGCAGGGGCGGACTGGACCTACGGCACCAAAGGCTGGGCCGCGGAAAACTACTGCATGTTTGCCGCTGATGATGAAAGCTGGGAAAAAATTGTCAGAACCAAGGTGAAAGCAGTGGAGGATCTGGACTGCAAAGTCTGGCTCAACACCGAGTGAGGGCACGAACTCTTTGCAGTCCTGGCAGGACTGAAAAAATTTGACATCCCTTACAATTTCGAAATTCAATCCATTATCCAGCTGTATGCCCAGTGGATCAAAGAAGGCAAGCTCAAACCATCTTCGGACTGGAACAAGGACCGTCAGATCAAGTTCACGGTCCAGGATCCGTGTCAGCTGGTGCGAAAAAGCTTTGGAGATCCGGTGGCAGAAGACCTGCGGTATGTGGTCCGGGCGGTTGTGGGCGAAGAAAATTTTATTGACATGACCCCCAACCGGTCCAACAACTTTTGCTGCGGCGGTGGCGGTGGATATCTCCAGTCGGGATTCCAGGAGCAGCGCCGGGCCTACGGCCAGACCAAGGCCAACCAGATCCTGGCCACCAAGGCGGATTACTGCATCACCCCGTGCCACAACTGCCATGCCCAGGTGCATGACATGGCAGATGTGAATGACCATGCCTGGGATACCGTGCATCTGTGGACCTTGCTGTGCCTTTCCCTGGGTATCCTGGGTCCCAATGAACGGGAATATTTGGGGGATGACCTCAAAGAGGTGGATGTGTTCCATCCGGAATCCGCCATGTAGCGAAAACGAAATTGGGCTCAGACTTGGCTTATTGGTTTTCCAACAAGCCAAGCCTAACCCAGGTTCATACACCGGCAGGACTGTAAAAAGTCCTGCCGATTTTTTTTGTACATTCTGTCGGCACATCTCTTCCCGCGCTAAATGCTGACAGCCAAAAGCCAATTCTGGATATTTGCCATAAAGAATCGTGTATCACAAGGACCTTTTCAGGGAGCCCCTGGCGGTATGCTGTGACAGGACCGTCAGAGCAGGAGGGGCCAGCAGACACGCCGGTATGACAGAACTGTAAACGGGTGAACTGTTCCTTTGCTGAAAAAGGTATGAAACCGGCCCCGGAAGATCTCGGGCCGGGCACAGCATACCGCCAAGGGGCGGATTTCGGGCTTGGGATGAGGACACCCCATGGAACGATGCAAAATCTGATGCACCTATGGCAAATATCCAGAGCCAATTTTATCTGTTTGCCTCAAGTCGGTAACTGTGATATGAAAATCTGATGATGACCCATATTATCAGCATAGCCAATCAAAAAGGCGGGGTGGGCAAGACCACCACGGCCGTCAACCTGTCCGCAGCCCTTGCCATGTTGAAAAAGAAAGTGTTACTGGTGGACTGTGATTCCCAGGCCAATGCCACCACCGGCTTAGGGATTGAGAAGCCTGCCCTGGAGGCATCCCTCTACCATGGGCTCATCGGTGAAGCCGGCGTTGCTGACCTTATGGCCCCCACCATGCTTTCCGGACTGACCATTGTTCCCTCCAGTGTGGATCTTATCGGGTTTGAAGTCGAAATGGTGTCTGCGCCACAGCGGGAAGCCAGACTGAAGCAGCTTCTGGCACCTGTAGCGGACCGGTTTGATTATATTTTCATCGACTGTCCCCCGGCATTGAGCCTGTTGACCCTGAATGCATTTGTGGCATCCCATTCCGTGTTGATTCCCCTCCAGAGCGAGTTTTTTGCTTTAGAAGGCCTGGGCCAGCTCCTGGACACCATCAAGCGGGTCAAATCATCGTTCAATTCCAAACTCAAGATTAACGGCATCGTGTTGACCATGTTTGACCGGCGCACCAACCTGGCCCAGAACGTGGTGGAAGATGCCAGACAATATTTCAAGGACCTGGTGTTCAAAACCAAAATTCCCCGGAATGTAAAACTGGGGGAAGCCCCCAGTTACGGTCTGCCGGTTGTGTTGTACGATAAGCAGTCACAGGGAGCCAAAAGTTATATGGCATTTGCCAGGGAGCTGTTGAAGCGATGATGGAGAAAAAAAAGAAAAAAACTGGTCTGGGCAGGGGAATTTCCGCACTCATTCCTGATCTGGACATGGACACGCCCGAAGCCAGGGCTGATTTTTTTATGTGCCCGGTGGGGAATATTGCGCCCAACCGGTATCAGCCCCGTACGGTTTTCAAAGAAGAGGAGCTGGTCCGGCTGCGGGATTCCATTGCCCAGCAGGGGGTGCTGCAGCCTTTGCTGGTGCGCAATGTGGATGGCGGCTTTGAACTGGTTGCCGGGGAGCGGCGCCTGCGGGCGGCCAGGGAAGCCAATCAGACCCATGTGCCGGTGGTGGTCAAGGAACTGACCGATGAACAGGTGCTGGAAGTCTCCATTATTGAAAATATCCAGCGGGCCAACCTGAATGTGCTGGAAGAGGCGGATGCCTATTTTAGGCTCATTGATGAGTTTGGGTATACCCAGGACAAGGTGGCACAAAAGATTGGGAAAAACCGGTCCACCATTGCCAATCTGCTGCGGCTCCGGGGCCTGCCAGACAGAATAAAACACAGCCTGCTGGCTGATGAAATTTCCATGGGCCATGCCCGGGCCCTTTTGGGCGGAGGATCAGAAGAAAATCAGCTGGCATTGTTTGACCAGGTTATCAAACGGAAACTGTCTGTCAGAAAAACCGAGCAGCTGGTGAACCAGGCCCGGCAGACTGCCGTAAAACCGGCCCGGAAACTGTCAGACCATGAGGTGGCGTTTCTGGAAAACACCTCCAGCCGGATTTCCCATCAGATACAGTCTCCGGTGAAGATACGTAAAAATGGTGAAAAAGGCCGTATCGAGATCAATTTTACTTCCCAAACCGAATTTACACGCCTGGTGGACCTGCTGAGCAATCTTTCATGAGAATGAGCGGTTTATGAGAATCACCATAGCCAAAACCGCGGGCTTTTGCATGGGGGTCAGGCGGGCCGTGGACATGGTTCTGGATGCAGCCAACCGGTCTTATGTTCCCATTTTCACCTATGGCCCTTTGATTCACAATCCCCAAGTGCTGGAGATGCTGGAAACCAAAGGGATTTTCCGCATGGATGCCATTCCTGAAAAAGGAGAGGGCATTGTCCTGATACGGGCCCACGGGGTGCCGCCGGAGGATGAAAACGCGCTCAAACAGGCCGGTTTCACCGTGATCAACGCCACCTGTCCCAGGGTGGTCCGGGTCCAGGCCATTATCAAAACGTATGCAAAAAAAGGCTATGCCACCATTATCATCGGGGATAAAAACCATCCCGAGGTGGTCGGGCTTCTCGGGTATGCCGGGGGCAATGGCCATACCGTGACCACCATGGCCCAGCTGCAGGCGTTGCAGGCGTTTGAGAACGCGGTGGTGGTGGCCCAGACCACCCAGAATACCGCATTTTATGAGAAGATAAAGGCCTGGTGCATAGAAAACAGGCCCCATTACCAATTGTTTGATACCATCTGCGGGTCAACGGAAAGGCGGCAGCACGAGGTGCGGGAGCTGGCGGCAACCCATGATACCGTGATCGTGGTGGGGGGCAGGCAGAGCGGCAATACAAAACGCCTGGCCCAGGTGGCAGTACAGACCCATGCCCGAACCACCCATATAGAAGATGTGTCTGAAATCGATTTTCATGCCCTGGCAGACACCCGGTCCATTGCCATTACCGCCGGTGCATCGACCCCCAACTGGATTATCACGGACACCTGCGCCAGGGTTGCCCGGCACCTTCAGCACCAGCGCCCCCTGACAGGCGGTCTGGCCAGGGCCCAGGATTTTTTGCTGAAAACCAACCTGCTGCTGGCCCTGGGTGCCGGAAGCCTCACCTATGCCTGTTCCGTGCTGCAAAAACTGCCCCAGACCCTGGTTCATGCAGCCATTGCCACGCTCTATGTGCTGTCCATGCAGATACTCAACAACATATTTACTGTAAAATCAGATACTTACAACCGACCGGACCGGGCCGCATTCTACAAGAAACACCGCATATCCATGGCAGTACTGGCCTTTGGTTCCGGCACAACAGGCCTGTTTCTGGCCTATACCACCGGGGTGACATCCTTTTTCATCCTCCTGGTCATGAGTTTGCTGGGGCTGGCCTATAACCTGAAGATCATTCCTGCGGGCATCTGTAAAAAACGCATCAGGCGGATCAAGGATATTCCCGGCTCCAAAACCATTCTCATTACCATGGCCTGGGGAGTTGTTACCAGTATTCTGCCCGCTGTGGGGAACAATAGCCCCCCTGCATGGACAGCAGCTGCATTTTGCTTTGCCGCAGGGCTGGTGTTTGCCCGCACAGCCTTTTTTGATATCCTGGCCATCCAGGGCGACCGCATAGCAGGCAGGGAAACCCTTCCCATTCTCCTGGGAGAGAAAAAAAGCTTTGTTCTGATCCGGTATGTATTGGCTGCTGCGGTTGTTCTGCCGGGGTGCACCTGGCTGGCGGGCATACCCTTTTCTACCCCGGCCCTGCTTGCAGTGATTCCTGTCTGTATGCTCGTGCTGATCTATTCTTTTGAAAAACATCAGCAGATGTCCGGAAATCAGGTGGAGTTTTTGATTGAATCTTCTTTTCTTTTGACCGGGGTGCTGGCATCAATGACCTGAAATAAAGGAGAAATGGCATATGGCAAACCTTCCTGATCAACACGCCGATATTCCCGTCATCGGCCTTCTGGCTGTAAAAAACCAGTTGATCACCCAGGCGGAGCTAGAAAAAGCACTGGCTGATTGTAAAGAATCCAAAGACAAAACCGCCTGTCTGAAGGAATATCTGCTATCCAGGGAAATGATTTCTACACAGAATCTCCAGCGCCTGACCATGGCTGCCCGGGCGCTGGATGTGCGCAAAAAAGAGTTTCATTTTGGTGCCATTGCCGTACAAAAAGGGATTATCAACAAAAGTGTTCTGCAGCTGGTTTTAGAAGAGCAGGAAGCTGATATGAAAAACGGCATCAAGCCGCGCCTCATAGGAGACATGCTCGTGGAGTCGTGCATGATGACCGAACGCCAGCGGGACTATATCCTGAAAATGCAAAAGCGTAAACGCAGATCTGCTGAACAACCCGCAGGTGCAGGCACGGTTGCATCAGAACCGGCAGGACCGGAAGAACGTGCACCGGAACAGGCCGAAACGGAACAGGACCTGGATAAAACAGCTGTCCCAAAAAATGTCCCCCCTGACATGCTGGAACCTGAAATCATCGCCAACGGCATACGGCTGCAGCTGGCCGGGGATTATATGGGGGCCTTTTTAACAAAAACCAGGGAGTTCAATTCAGATATCACCCCTTCAGATATCAGGGATGCCCTGGCTGAAAAAAAGATTGTGGCAGGCATCGTATCTGATGAAATGATGCTGGGGTTTATCGAGTCCAGCGGATTTAAAACCAAGGCGTTCCGGGTGGCCAAAGGTATTCGCCCCATTCAGGGCAAAGATGCCAAAATTGAATTTTTTTTTAACATCGATTATCTTGGGGCCGGCGGTCTGGATGCCGACGGAAATATTGACTTCAAGCAGCGGGGCAGTGTTCCCTATGTCCAGGTTGGAACCGTTCTGGCTGAAAAAACCCCCATGGTAGAATCCCGGCAGGGACACAACATTTTCGGGGATGAGATAGACGCCA
>DATFJY010000329.1:0-5613 GCA_035268905.1 Desulfotignum sp. | reverse complement strand
CCTTTATGCACTGGAACAGCAGAAAACAGGTGTTCTCTGAGATCGGATCAATGGTCTCATCCACCCGGGATTTCAGGACAAAGTCAAACTTTTTTTTCATATAGTTGACCAGCCAGTTCACGCCCCCGGCCAGCCCGTCGTTTAAAATTGCGGAAGGAGAAAGATCCAAAGTAAGGGACCGCAGTTCCGCCAGGGTTTCTTCCAGAATACCTTCAATTTTATGGGCGGTTTTATGGGCAGCGGTAATATCGTTTTTGCGGTAAATATCCCATATGTGCATGCGTGCGCCCACAACCAGCGGCTGAATATGGTCATGGAGCACAGCGGCCAGGCGGTTGCGTTCCTTTTGCTCCACCTGGCCGAGTTTGTTGGCCAGCTCCCGCATCCGCTCCGTCTGGTTCTGGATTTTGGCTGTGCGGTCCCGGACGCGTTGCTCCAGCAGGTCATTGATTTGTTCGATGTTTTGTTCATACTGTTTCTGCTCTGAAATGTCTTTTGCAATACCGATCATGCACAGTGATACATCATCCGTGTCCTGGTAAAATTTGCCGGTTATCTCTACCCAGGACACAGCGCTTTTGTCCGGGCGAAGAATGCGGCAGGCAGACGCAAACACATTACGTGGCTGCTGTGCCTTGGAAAAGGCTCGGGCAAAGGCGTGTTTGTCCCGGGAGTCCACTGCCTGTTCCAGAAAATCGGTATACGGCAAAGGCGGCTGCTCGTGGGACCGCCCGAAGATCCGGTACATCTGGTCGTTTTCCCAGAACGCCGTATCTTTGGTAAGGTTCCATTCAAAGACGCCGATGTTCAGGGAATTCGCAGCCATGCGCAGGCGCTGGTCACTTTTCCAGGTACGGGTTTCCGCCTGGCGCTTCCGGGTAAGATCCAGGGCGATGATCACATGGAGACCGTCAGGGGATGTGATCCGGGAGGCGGCCCCCAGGACCGGGGTCCGACCCCCGTCCGGACGCAAAAATGCCCACTCCCGCACCGATACCACCTCCTGGTTTGCCAGACGTTCCGACCATTTTCCCGTCTTCGGCCGGTTTTCCGGTGCCAGGCATGTCTCCCAGTTGATGCGCCCTGCCAGTACATCCGCACGGGTGTATCCGGTCATGCGCAGCATCTCTTCGTTAATATAAGTGACATTGCCGCTGCTGTCACCGAATCCGATGCCGATCAGGTTGGCATCAGCCAAAGCCCGGAAATTGCGCTCATTTTCGCGAAGCATATCAATGGTTTGCTTCAGGCCCAGCAGCTGCATGCGCTGATCATCCCCCACAATAACGTCGATCTGGCCTTTCTCAATGGCGTTCAGCAGTTTATGGGCATGGGCCAGCTGTTTTTCAAGGTCCTGGTATGTGGGTTTTTCCGGTTTCATCGTATGCCCAGTGCGGTAAGGATCAGGCGTTCATTTTCCAGGGTGCCGACAATGGTTTCTCGAAAAGGTGTGTCAATGACCAGGGTCGGTGCCAGCAAAATATTTTCCGCCATGGCCGCGGCATGATTTTCAAACACATCGATAATTTCCAGGGCGTGGTTGTCTTGTAAATGGGTGCGGCATATATTGGTGATATTGTTGCGTGCTATGACGGAATTGCGTTCTTTGCCTGCAACAAACAACCGCATCCTGTATTCAGGGAAACCGGCAGGCGTGTCCATCATCTGTCTCCTTTTGCAGTGGTTTTCGATGGAAACAGCACCCCGTTGTCGGAAATGTGAAAATGTTCATGTCTTCTGGAGTGGTGGGTACCCCTTGACTTTATCACTGTCATCTCCCGGTCGATGTGGTCGCCTGTGTCGATAAATGTCAGGGCGATCAAGGTGTCACAAATGGAAGATATGGCAGCGGTTGCGGTTGTGGCAAATGGTGACTCCGGCAACGTCTGGTCAATCATCAGGCAGGTGATTTTTTGCAATTTGCAGGTATAAATGAGCCGGACCAGAAAATCAAAGGCAGCTGTTTCACTGCCCATGCGCCGGAAAGCGGATATGCTGTCGACAACAAGGTGGTCGGGTTTGAACCGGGCGATTTTTTGTAACAGGCCAAAAAGATGCTCTTCAGGCCCTAAAGCTTCGGGCAGTGCAATGTGAAACTGCAGTTTGTCTGTTTCGGCCGCAGCCTGAAGATCGATACCCGGGGATTTCATGCTGTCGATGATGGCAGGGGATGCTTCTTCAAAGCTTGTGAACAATACCTTTTGTCCGGCATCGCAGCAGGTGGCGGCAAAAGAGGCGGCAAAGGTGGTTTTTCCGATGCCGCTGTCCCCGGATATCACAATGGCGGCCCCGCGCCGGTATCCACCGCCCAATGCCTTATCCAGCCCGGCTATGCCGGTGGAAATGAATGCACCCGGCGGGGGATAGGCAGTCAGCTCGATGCTGGTGACGGGCAGCACGCTGATGCCCTGGCTGTTGATCAGATAGGGATGTTCATTGGGGATGAAACCGGATCCCCGGTATTTGATTACCCGGATCCGCCGGGTGGCCACCTGGAGCTGGATACGCAGATCCAGTAGAATGACACAATCCGATATATAGTCTGCAATGTCAAACCCCAGATTCTGTTTTGGCGGGGGAAACACTTTTGTGGTCAGAATGCAGGTATACTGCTGCGCTTTCAGCCAGGTGTTCAGACGGTACAGCTGGTCTTCTTTTTGTTCTTTGTCATTGAAAACACGCAGCAGCACATCCATGGCATCGATCATGATGATCTGTGCATCCAGCTGCCGGGCCTTTCCCTGGATGATGGCGAGCAGGGCATCGATGCTGAATTCGCCGTTTTTCACAAGGGTGTGATCCACCTCCGCCTGCCAGGCAAAAAAGTGCCCGGTCTGTTCCAGTGCCGTGATATCCATTCCCACGGTACGGGCATTTTGCCTCACCGCTGCCGCGCTTTCTTCAAAAGAGACAAACAGAACCGCCTTGCCCTCAACTGCGGCATGATATAAAAACTGCAGTCCCATAAGGGTCTTGCCGGTGCCGGCTTCTCCTTTGATGAGGGTGGTGCGGTTTTCAGGAAAGCCGCCGTGAAGAATGTTGTCAAGATCCTCATTGCCTGTGGATATTTTGGCAATGGTTTCTGAGTCTGCAAAAAAATTATCTGTGTGATGGCTAATGATGTTTTTTCTCCTTGTTGGAATGCCGACTGTTTGATTCTAACTCCTAACAATATTTTTCCGCAAATGCAACCATTTGAAACCAGGATTTTCTATGACGGGCATATGGGGTATCATAAAGGCCTGTACATGGATTGATGGACAAGGGTCAATTTTTTTTCGGGGGCAGCAGCGGGGAAATCGCAAGCTGGTTATTGACTGATTCTGCACCGCCTTCCCGGGCGTTGTCGATTGCCGCATCATGTTCGAGTTTTGAATGCACCGTGCCGGTGAGGGTGGCCTGTCCATTCTCCACGCGCACCTGTACATTTTCTTCCTCCACAAACGGGCTCCACCAGATTTCTTCTTTGATGTTTTCCAGGATCTCCCGGTCGGTTTTTTGTGATGACGGTGCGGTGAAATTGTACCATTCATACGCCTCACCGGGAAAACGCTCCTGGTTCATGTAGGGGCTGTAAAGGTAGGGAGACCAGTTTCTGGCAACCGCAATATTATTGTTCACAAAGTATATGCCGGCAATGGTGGATGCCAGGTTTTCCGCCCGCATTTTTTCAAAATAGGTGTTTACGTTTCCATAAAGATCTGCCACACCGGACCGCACATTCACCTGAATATCATACACATCGACATATGCATCCCGGTCCAGGGCATCTTTTATATTCTGGGCAAGCTCGGTATCGTTTATGGTCACCGGGAGCGGGGCAACTTTCAGATGGTTTCTGACCCGTAAAACCCCCACCGTATTGCCGGCATCCTGTGCTGCCGCACGCCGGGCCTGGAGATAATCCACGGATCCCTTCAAAGTCACCGTCCCCGCCTGGACCATCACGGCCACATTTGCATCGTCAGAAATGCGGGGATCTTTTGCCAGTGCCAGCATCACGGCTTTTTTTATTTTTTCGTCCGATTTGGGGACATATTTGCTGGCCCGAAGATCTGTATCACGGGCCCAGCGTGCCACGGTAAGATCAGAGGCATCCACCGCTTTTACCCCGGCAACCCAGCTGTCCGAGATGGCCCGGGTTTTTTCTGCTGCACTGCCGATGGTGCCTGTCAAGGTAACCATGCCGTTTTTTACCTTCACCTCTACCAGTTGGTGGTCCACCAGGGCATCCCACAGCAGTCCCTGTTCAATTTCCGCCAGTATCTGGCTGTCGGACTGCCGGGCCGGATATGAGATCAGGATATCGTTTTCAACGGATTCTATGCCGCTGACCCCTTTGATCACGGTTTCTGCCAGTTGTTTTTCCCTGTAGGAAGTAACTGTGCCTGTGAGGGCTGCCTTTTTATCGGCCACTGCCACGGTGATGTCAAATACATTGGTGGCCGGATTCATGCGCAACGCCTCAATGGCATTTTTTTGCAGGCGGGTATCACTTTTGTCCTGAAAAGCAGACACCGTGATCAGATTGATCACTGACCGCACCCCTTTGACGGTTTCCGTAATTTCCAGAGTCCGGTCCTTTGCCAGGATATTGCTGACCGTTCCCTTCAAAGAAACCACCCCGTTGGCACATTCAGGGGTGATCCGATACGCCGGAATGGCCTGGTCCGCCATCAACTGCCTTTCCACGGCATTTTCAATGGCGGCATCCGTCAATTCCGCTCTGGCCAGTCCAAAGCAGGGAAAAGCCATAGTCAGTATAAAAACAGCAACCATGACCCAGCTGCATTTATGGTAATATCCATTGTTTCCATTGCACAGTCCCATCATAACCTCCTTTGCATCGTTCGTTTTGTTTATATGTAATCCCTCACTCGTCAGTATCCAGCTTCAAGCTAACAGCTAAAAGCTAAAAGCTAAAAGCTAACAGCTAACAGCTAACAGCTAACAGCATTCATTCATGAAATTTCCTGGGAGGGAATATAGTCTTCCAACGGACCCAGGGTATCCAGATCATGGGAGAAAACCGCTTTTAAAAAGGTATCCACCCACCAGTATATATCTGTTTTTTTCACAATTTTGCGCAACGCCCGCATGCGTTTTTTGCGCTCGTCAAGGCCCATGTGACAGGCCTGATTAATGGCATCGGCAATACCCGCAATATCGTGGGGATTGACCAGAAGGGCGTGTTTGTACAACTGGCTGGATGCGCCGGCAAACTCACTTAATATCAGTACACCGTTCAAATGGATATTGGATGCGCAATATTCTTTGGCCACCAGGTTCATGCCGTCCTTGAGCGGTGTAACCAGGGCAATATCCGCTGCCCGGTATAAAGCTGTCAGTTCGGTTCTGTCTACGCTTTGGTACAGATAGTGGATGGGCACCCACCCGGGCCGGGTGAATGTGCCGTTGATTTCGCTGATCAACTGCTCAATCTCTTGTTTGAGGTTTTCATATTCCGGGATGCGCTGCCGGCTGGGGACCACAACCTGGACCATGCTGATCTTTTTCTCCAACTCCGGATACCGCTGCAATGCATTGCGAAACGCCAGCAGTCTCTCCGGGATACCTTTGCTGTAATCCAGGCGGTCCACCCCGAGAATCAGG
>DATFJY010000328.1:0-3208 GCA_035268905.1 Desulfotignum sp. | reverse complement strand
CCCGGCCCGAGATCTTTCGGGGCCGGTTTTCGTAACTTTTTTTAGTCAAGTAACTGATCACCTGTATCCGGTTCTGTATTCCGGTATGTCTGCTGGCCCCTCCGGATCTGACGGTCCGTTCACAGGACACCAACAGGGGCTCCCCATAGTAGTGTGTACCCAGCTATAGCAAATATCCAGATTTGAAAGCTGTTAGCCGTTAGCTATTAGTCCGCAATTATGTATTTTCGAGGACCTTACCACCGGCTAACGTTTTCAAACTTTGATGTGCCCGCCAGGGCATGGGTGTTTTATATGAAAGCCAAAAGCTAACAGCTAACAGCTAACAAGCCCGCCAGGGCATGGGTGGTATTTCCATCGCCGGCACTTGACAAAATGCCAGAGGTTCGTAACATTCAGGGCATACCCCTTGTCAAAGGAGATATGACAATGAACAGACGAAAATTCCTCAAACAGGTTACCCTCTGGTCGGCCGGCATGCTGATGGTGCCCCCGGTATTGGATATAAGCCCGGAAGCGCTGGGGGCAACAACAGATGCTGAACCGGATATTTTTGCAGCAAAGGGAAAAGATATCCCGGCCATGGTCCAGCAGCTGGTGGATGCCATGGGCGGTATGGAACGTTTTGTGAACAAAGGCGACACCGTGGTGGTCAAACCCAATATCGGGTGGGACCGGAATGTGGACCAGGGGGCCAATACCCATCCGCAGGTGGTGACGGCCCTGGCCGGCCTGGCCCTGGCAGCCGGGGCTAAAAAGGTCCTGGTGTTTGACCGGACCTGCAATGAAGAGCGGCGCTGCTATCAGAACAGCGGGATAAAGCCGGCCCTGGATGCCATGGATGACCGCCGGATTGCCTGCGAATATATCGATGACCGCAAATTTGTGCCCGTAAAGATTAAAAACGGCCGCTCGCTTACGGAATGGCCTTTTTACAAAGATGCATTGACAGCAGACTGCTACATCAATGTGCCGGTGGCAAAACACCACAGCTCCTCGGGCCTGACCCTGGGGCTGAAAAATGCCATGGGTGTGATCGGGGGCCGGCGGGGCCGCCTGCATATGGACCTGAGTGCCAGGATCGCGGATTTGAACCTGGTGATCCAGCCGGATTTCACGCTGGTGGATGCCACAAGAATATTGCTGCGCAACGGACCTTCCGGCGGCAGGCTTTCTGATGTGAAAATCATGGACACCCTGATTGCGGGCATTGATCCGGTGGCGGTGGATGCCTATGCCACCACTTTGTTCGGTTTGGAACCTGCTGATGTGCAGTCCACAAAGGAGGGATTTGACCGGGGACTGGGCCAGATGGACCTGTCAAAATGCAGGATCCAGATGTTTGATACCTGATGGCTGTATCTGAAAAGGAGACCGCCGCCGGCAGGGGCATGGACCCATCTGCCGGGAAAACAGGCCCGGGCAGGCATTCCTCTGCCGGAAAAGCCGGGCAGGGACAAGGCTTGTCCGGATCTTTGGAAGATGCTGCATCCAGACGGGGGTTGAAGCCCCGTCTGAAAACGGTGAGGACAGGGGTGCAGCTTATCTGCCTGGGCCTTTTTCTCTGGCTGTTTCGGATCACCGATTATACCGGATCAGACACCATCCCCTGGGCCGTAAATATCTGGTTCCGGCTGGATCCCCTTGTGGGGGCGGTTGTCACCCTGGCAACAGGAACCATTATCCCATTGCTGTGGCCCTGCCTTGTGGTGATCGGGGTGACCCTTTTGCTCGGCCGGGTGTTTTGCGGCTGGGTGTGCCCGCTGGGAACCCTGATAGACCTTTTTGGCCGGGTTGTTCATCCTGTGAATAAAAAACCGGTGCAGCTCCGGTTTCTCAAATATGGTGTTTTGATCGTTCTGCTGGTATCGGCTTTTTTTACTGTCCAGCTGCTGGGGTTTTTCGATCCGCTTTCCCTGCTGGTCAGGGGCATGACCTTCAGCATCGATCCCTTGTTCAATTTTCTGGTAACCGGCGGATTTGACTGGATTTACCTGAACGGTCCAACCTGGCTGTCAAATCTGACGGAACCGGTGTATGATGTTTTCAAGTCTTTTTTGCTGCCCTATAAACAAAGCTTTTTTTTCCTGTCCGTTTTTTCCTTTTTTCTGCTGGCAGCTGTTTTTGTGCTGGAACTGGCAGGCCGGCGGTTCTGGTGTAGAAATATATGTCCTTTAGGCGCCCTGCTGGGCCTGGTGTCCAAAATTTCCCCTTTCCGGCGCATCCCTGCCCGGGCCTGTAAAGACTGCGATATGTGCCGGACAGACTGCCCCATGGATGCGGTCGATGACAACAGACAGATTATGACCGAAGAATGTACCTTGTGCATGGACTGCCTGGCATACTGTCCCAGGGGCATCACCAGTTTCGGATTCAGAAAAGGGTTGCAGCCGCATCTGCCGGATATCAGCCGGCGCCAGGTGCTAACAGCCGGACTGCTGGGCATTGCCCTGCCGGTGGTGGTCCGCACCGATGCCCTGTCCAAACTCCCGGCACCTGATGTGATCCGGCCCCCCGGGGCCCTGGCGGAAACAGATTTTCTGGCGGCCTGCGTGCGGTGCGGGGAATGCATGAAGGTGTGTATCAACAATGCGCTGCAGCCCCTGTTTTTCGCGCAGGGCCTTGCGCCTGTGTTCACCCCGGTGCTGGTGCCCCGGCTGGGATACTGTGAATTCAACTGCACCCTGTGCACCCAGGTGTGTCCCACCCGGGCCCTGCAGCCGCTGGATCTGGCAAAAAAACACACCTTTGTGCTGGGCACGGCATGGTTTGACAAAAACCGGTGCATTCCCTATGCAGAGCAACGCCCCTGCATCGTATGCGAAGAGCACTGCCCGGTGCATGACAAGGCCATAAAATTTCATACCATAACGGTTGCGGATGGCCAGAACCCGAATACAGAATTGAAACAGCCCTATGTGCGCCAGGATCTGTGCATCGGGTGCGGCATTTGTGAAAATGTCTGCCCGGTGGCGGGAACAGCGGCTGTCAGGGTGGCGGCAAAAACCAGCATGCCTGATACCTTCGGATCAGGTACATCCTATCCGTAATATCCTGAAGCCGGGCCCTATAATATCCGCCATCAATACACAGTTATCAGCTTCCAGTAAATAAATACAAATTATTTCCTGCTGATTACTAAAAGCTAAAAGCTAACAGCTAAAAGCTAACAGCTAACAGCTAAAAGCTAAAACCTAACAGCCTTATC
>DATFJY010000327.1:0-3714 GCA_035268905.1 Desulfotignum sp. | reverse complement strand
TTTTCAAAGAAAGAGAGATGCGCTTTCTGTTTACATCCACCTCCAGCACCCGGACCTGCACCTGCTGGCGCACCGTGACAATCTCATTGGGATCTTTGACAAACCGGTCCGCCAGCTGGCTGATGTGCACCAGCCCATCCTGGTGCACCCCGATGTCCACAAATGCCCCGAATGCGGTGACATTGGTCACAATGCCGGGCAGGCGCATTCCCGGTACCAGATCTGTGATGGCATGAACACTTGAATCAAAGGAAAATGTCTGAAACGCTTTTCTGGGATCGCGTCCCGGCTGTTTCAATTCAGACAGAATATCTTTCAGGGTGGGCATGCCCAGGGTATCGGAGATGTAATCTTCCGGTGCAATTTTGTTTACCAGGTCCCTGTTCTTGACCAGATCATCTGGCCTGCAGCCCTGGTCTTGGGCCATCTGCTCCACCACGCCGTAGGATTCTGGGTGAATGCCGGAAGCATCCAGGGGGTTTGTGGCGCTGCGGATACGCAAAAAACCGGCTGCCTGTTCAAAAGCCCTGGGTCCCAGCCGGGGTACCTTCAGGAAGGCCTGCCGGGTCAAAAACGGTCCATTTTCCTGCCTGAACCGCACCATGTTGTTGGCAATGGTGTCATTGAGACCCGCCACCCGGGCCAGTAATTGTCTGGAAGCGGTATTGGCTTCCACTCCCACCTGGTTGACGCACAGTTTGATGGTGTCATCCAGGGCCTGGTACAATTGCTTCTGGTCCACATCATGCTGGTACTGGCCCACGCCAATGGATTTGGGATCGATTTTCACCAGTTCCGCCAAAGGATCCATGAGGCGCCGGCCAATGGAAACCGCCCCCCTCACAGTGATATCTTCCTCCGGAAATTCCTGCCTGGCGATCTCTGAGGCGGAATACACCGATGCCCCGCTTTCATCCACCATCACGATGTCAACACTGGCAGGCAGGTCCAGTTCCTGGACAAAAGCCTGGGTCTCCCGGCCGGCAGTGCCGTTTCCCACAGCCACAGCCCCTATCTCATACCGGCGTATCAGATCAGCCATTGTTTTGCCGGCCCTTTGGCGTTCTTGGCTGCTGCTGTGGGGAAAAACCACCCCATGGTGGCGCAAATTTCCTCCGGCATCCAGGCAGACAACTTTGCACCCGGTCCTAAATCCCGGATCAATGGCCAGTATCTGCTTTTCTCCCAAAGGCGGGGCCAGAAGCAGTTCTTTGAGATTTTTGGTAAATACCTGAATAGCCTGGCGGTCTGCAGCAGTTTTCAAGGCCAGGAAGCATTCTTTTTCAAGGGATTTTCCCAGCAGCCGCTTGTATGCATCCTGGATGGCTGCCTGCACCTGGTTCCGGCAGGGGGAGGGCTGTTTTTTGAGAAAAAACCGTTCCATGATCCGGACAGCCGTGTCCGGATCAACCAGCACATGCAGGGTGAGAATGCCTTCACTGCTGCCCCGGAACATGGCCAGAACCCGGTGGGAAGGGGCCTTGAAAGCAGGTTCTGACCAGTCAAAATAGTCTTTGAATTTGGCACCGGCAATATCCTGCCCTTTTTTCACCCGGGACTGAAGCATGCCCTGTTTTTCAAACAGGCTGCGCACCGCTCCTCTGACCTTCGGGTCCTCATTCACGGTTTCAGCAATGATATCTTTCGCACCTGCCAGGGCATCTTCAGTGGTATCCACACCGTTGGCAGCATCCACAAATTTTTCGGCTGCTGTAAAAGGGTCATTGCCTGACTGGGCCATCAGAAAATCCGCCAACGGTGCCAGGCCTTTTTCTTTTGCTGCCATGGCCCTGGTCTTTCGCCTGGGCCGGTATTTTTCATACAGATCTTCCACCACTGCCATGGTGCCGGCTGTCTGAATCGCCTGTTCCAGGTCCGGTGTCAGCAGCCCGCGCGCAGTCAGGGATTTTACAATGGCCTGTTTCCGGGCAGCCAAATCTTCCAGGACCTGGTACCGGTCCCGGATCAGGGTGATGGCCACCTCATCCAGGGAACCGGTTTTTTCCTTTCTGTACCGGGCGATAAACGGAATAGTCGCACCCTGGTCCAGCAATTGCTTTACAGCGGTGACCTGTTTTTCAGTCACCCCGGCTTCCCGGCTGATGGTTGCTACTGCATGCATAGGTTTTTCTTTGGATTCATGGTTTTATCTGTAATGCCTTGCCCCTCTGTCCTTGTCAAAAAAACAAGAAAATGAGGAGAGGCCCCTTGGGTGAATGTTTTTCGCGTTATGTTCATGCCAGCAGCCGCACCAGCAGAATCCGGGTACCAATGCCGATGAGCACGAGCCCGCCCACTATTTCCATGCGTTTGCCCAGCAGCGCCCCCAGATGCCGGCCGATGCGGATGGCCACGAGGGACATGGCAGAAGTTACCAGGCCGATGACAATGGCAGGGTACCAGATATTCACCTGGAGCATGGCCAGGCTCAACCCCACAGCCAGGGCATCGATACTCACTGCAACGCTCAGCAGCACCATGGTCATGCCCCGGGAGGGATCCCTGGGGTGGGCCTCTTCAGCACTGTCCATGCCGGATTTCACCATGCGGCCGCCCACAAACAGCAACAGACCGAAAGCCACCCAGTGGCTGACACCCTGGATGAACACCAGCAGCCCCAACCCCATAAACCAGCCCAGTAACGGAAAAAGAAACTGGAACAGCCCGAAATGGAAGGACAGCCGGAACACGGCCCTGCCCTCATTGGCATATCCGGCAGCCGAGGCTGCCAGACACACGGCTGCCGCATCCATGCCCATGCCTAAGGCGATCAGTAAAATATCGGCTGTTCCCAATCCGCTCCTCTCCTCTGCACCGTCAAATAGGGCATTCTATCGGCTCCGCCAAGGAATTGCAAAACGTTTTTTGCGGTTAGCTATTAGCTATTAGCTGTTAGCTGTTAGCTATTAGCGGTTAGGGGTTAGCGGTTCACAGTATGTCAAACACTGGCGCATTCTCCCTGGTGCCGGCAGTTTCCCTACAGGCAACCAACCGAACCCAGCTGCAAGCCGGTGGGGTAAAGCTCGGCGGGCTTAACCGCCGACTGAAAGCAAATACGGCTAAAAGGCGGTGGCTTTAACCACGGGCCTAAAAACGGCTCAAGCCTGCACAGTAACAGTAAAGGTCAGTGTAACCGCATGTCGAAACCCCGTCACAAATATTGGCATAGCCGCCTGTGGGTATGCACAGCTGAACAGCATTTGGTTACATGCGATACCCCTCAACTAAAGGCGGTATGCACTTGACTCCGGATGGTACAACATATAATGTCGGGATGTTGACATTATAATGTGATCGCTTAAATTATATCAAGATGGGCACTAACCGCACAAAGTTCGGGATATTGAGATTCATTCCAGGTGATTCTATGCTTATGTTCCTTCGTGAGCTTCGTGCCCTTCGTGGTTGAGTGGAGCACCACATACTGACAAGATAAAGGAGACCCCATGGAAAAGTCAAATGCACTCAATATTCTCAAAAATGCTTTCTTGATGGAACGTCAGGGCAAAAACCTGTATGAAACCGCCCGGGACAAGGCAGAGGATGATGCAGTCAAAGCCTTTTTTGACAGCCTTGCCAAAGACGAACAGGAACATATGGCCATTCTTGAAACCCAGTTCAAATCCATCATGAAATCAGGAAAATTTGCTGCCGGCGGTTATGAAACCGACGGGGCGGCCCACACCCCGCCCGATATCCTGGATAAAAACCTGA
>DATFJY010000326.1:0-27408 GCA_035268905.1 Desulfotignum sp. | reverse complement strand
ATTCAAAACCCGGCAGCTGCCCTCTGGTTGCGGCCGGTCAATGGTTCAGCTGAAACTGATCAATGGCCTGGTCCCGCAGGTACTGCCCGATGGGAATGGCGGAAGTGGCAGCCGGAGACGGGGCATTGCATACATGCAGAGACCGCGGGCTTCTGGCAAATAGAAAATCGTGCACCAGGCTGCCGTCCTTCATGACAGCCTGGGCCCTGATGCCGGCAGGCCATGGCAGAAGATCTTTCAGGGTTAAAGATGGACAGTATTTGCGGATTCGCTTCAGATATCCGGATTTCCACACAGAATCCATCTGTTCTTTGATGCCTGACCCCAGGTTTTTTGCCATGACTTTCCAGAATCCGGGAAAAGAAATCATGTCTGCGATATCTGTGGTATCCATGTTCATGCGGCCATAGCCTTCCCGCTTGAAACCCATCACTGCGTTGGGTCCCACGGTGATGCTGCCGTCAATCATGGGGGTCAGGTGTACCCCGAGAAACGGCAGATCCGGGTCGGGAATGGGGTAGATGAGATGGGAGACAATGTGTGACCGAAGGGTGGGAAGCCGATAATATTCCCCCCGGAAAGGGATAATGGCAAAATTAATGGGTATATGCATCTTTTTTGCCAGACGGTCGGCCATAAGCCCACCGCAGGCTATCACATATCTGGTGAAAAAAGCCTGGTGTCGGGTGGACAGAACCACCTGGTCAGAAGATTCTTTCACATTGATGATGTCCTGTCCGGTCTTGGTTTCACCCCCCAGGGCCTGGAAAAGGGCCGCCATTTTTTGTGTGATTTTACCAAAGTCACAGATAGCGGTTGCCGGCACCATTAGCGCCCCAAGGCCCTGTATTTGGGGTTCCCGTCGGGCCAGTTCCTGTCGGTCAATCCGGTGCACCTGGATCTTGTTTTTGACACAGCGCTTTTCCAGGGCCTGCATCCGTTCCACCTCCACGGCATTGGTGGCAACCAGCAGCTTGCCGCATCGTGTAAAGGGCAGGTTATGTTCCGAGCAGAAATCGATGGTGGCCCGGGAGCCCCGGCGGCAGAAATCCGCCTTGAGGCTGCCTGGCTGATAATAGACACCAGCATGGATGACCCCGGAGTTGTGGCCGGTCTGGTGGGCCGCAAACCGGTTTTCTTTTTCCAGCAGCAAAATATCGGCATCGGTAAATTGTTTTTTGAGTGCCAGTGCCGTGGATACCCCTACAATGCCACCGCCGATCACTGTGATGTCATAATGCTTTACCATATATCTCCTGGTTGATGATCAATGCATTCACATGTGGAAATGATAGTACCAGGGGGGCAGGAAATCAAGGCATGTCTGCTTTGTCTGGATATTTGCCTACGCATGCCGGGTTTTCGATCTCTCTGTGCAGCAATCTGTTTCAAGTCCCGCGCCAGGTGGTGTCCCCATAGAAGCGCACGCGCCTAAGCCATTATGCAGTGCTGTGGGGATGCAGCAGTTGCAAAAATGCCTTTGTCGTGTCCCAGCACCCCAGTTATTTTTGGCTTCCTGGTTGACCTGGGCTTTGCAATGGTTGTATAAATGGATGAAATATATGGGTTGACAGGTTTGTTATTTTACAAAAATATGGCAATTCCCTTGCTTGTATTCAGGACATCTGCAAGGTGTTGTACATCATATGGAGAATGCAGTATGCGCAATTTGGATTTTTGGAACCGCCATTCTAGCCAATATCTGGAAATGGCATTTGAAACCGCATATAAGGAGGTGCTTCACCATCCAGATGGATATGGCAGGCGGGTTGGCGACTGCGGTGATATGGTGGAATTTTTTGTCAAATTGTCTGACCACCGACTGGCGCATATTTCATTCACTGCCCAGGGGTGTTTGAACACCACTGCCTGCTGCAATACGGTGGTGGCCCTTGCCCGGGGGAAAACCATTGACCAGGCCTGGGAAATTACCCCGGAAGATGTGAAAGATTATCTCAGAACCCTGCCTGAAGATCATGAACATTGTGCACAACTGGCAGTGGGTGGATTTTATCTGGCATTGTCAGATTATCAGGCAAAATGGAAAAAAACGGAAAAAACAGCATAGCCCGCTGGTTATACCCTGAGGATTAGAAAATTTGCGAATTTTTGCAATGGTTCAAAAGCAGGGTGTTTGAACAATCCCCACATTTGCTTTTTTTTCTTGACATGTTGAACTCAAATTGCTGTTTTTGCAGATATTTTTTTTGCAGCCTTTGTCTGGCATGGTTTCTGCTCTATGAACCAAGAGTATGGACCAGGTGTCAATTTTTTTTACAGCGGGGTTTGCAAAGGCCGTATGAAAAAAACCAGGGTTTCATCACCCCAGATCATGTTTGTGGATAATGATTCGCTTGTCAGGGATTCTTTAAAGCTTTTTTTTGGCAATGGCCCCACAAATTTTTTGATATTCAAATCAGGAGAAGAAGGGCTCAATTCCCTGAAATACCAGAAAATCGATGTGGTGGTGTGTGATTATTTTCTGCCGGATATGGATGGCATTCAGTTTTTAGATCAGGTGGGAAAACAGCGTTCCGGGGTGTTTCGGGTGCTCATGGCCACACTGATAAGTGATGAACTCAGAAAAGAAATCCAGAAGGCCGGCATTGACAGGGTCATTGAAAAACCGCTGACCGTAGCGTCTCTGGATACTATCATTGATGAACTGACCTGTCATAAAAGACCTGGAACAGAATAGTACAAAGACCATAAAACAATACAAACAGACAAAAACACGTAAGGATGCGGAGAGACATATGGGAGAAAAAACATCATGGGACTGGCACACAGAATTGAAAGAAGTTCCGGTTAAGGAATGGGAATCCCGCTTTAACTGGGTTCAGGCCCCCCGGGTGAGCAGGGATGGAGAGCGCATCGCAGCTATTGTGAACCTGGATGAGATGGCGTTTAATGTCTGTGTGAACGGGGATATCTGGGAAGATGAATACGAAAAGGTATGGTGCCTTACCCCTTATGCAGACAAAGGATTTGCCGCATTTGTGGCCAAAGATGAAGAGTGGACCATGAATGTGGACGGCACAGAATGGTCCAACTGGTTTGATTTTTTATGGGACATGAAAATCAGTCCGAACGGTGATTTTATAGGGGCTGCCTTTCAGACCGATTCGGAATATGGAATGGTTGTAAATGATGTGCCCTGGGAAGACCGGTATGAAAACATAAGCGGTGCTGTAATGGCACCCAACGGGATATCCGCGGCTGTTGTCCAGATGGCATCCATGGCTGCCGCAGATGTGGATGCCTTTAAAAAAGGGATTTTCAGTATTGCCTGCAACGGCAAAGCCCGGGCAGCCAGGTTTTTAAATGCCTGGGATATCAGTTTTGATAAAGCTGCGCAAAATATTGCCTGTACCGTCCGTCTGGACAGAGAAGCCTATACCATTGTCCAGAACGATACGGTATGGGATAACCGTTTTGAATCTGCATGGAAAGCGGCATTTCTTGATGAAAAAACCCTGGTGGCACCGGTGCGCAGTAATGGCAAATGGCAATTGTACAAAAACAACACCCCTTTCTGGGCAGGTGCCTATGACCAGCTCTGGCACCTGGCGGTGTCCCCGGCAGGAGAAGAGATTGCCGCCATTGTGTCCACCCCTTACGGCCGCTGGACCGTTGCAGTGAATGACAGGATGTGGCAGCACTCCTGGGACACCATGGTGTCTGATATCCATTTTTCCCGGGACGGGTCCTGCCTGGCTGCTGTGTATAAACACAAAGGGGCCTGGGACCTGGCGGTCAATCAGACACCGTGGCAGATGGGGGCCGACAAGGTTTTTGTTCCCAGCATCAGTCCGGACGGCAGTGTGGTGGCTGTGGTGGTGGAAAAAAACAGCACCTGTCAGCTGGTGGTCAACAACCGGGTCATGGCCTCGGGCTTCAGCTTTATGGCAGATCCGGTCATCAGTCCGGATGGAGCACAGGTGATGCTCAAGGCAATGGAAAACGGGGTGTATAAACGGCAGATCTTCCGTGTGTAACCCTTTTCCTGTCATGCAAGGAAATATTTTTCAAAGGAGTGTGCAATGAACAGTTTTATCGCCTTTATCATGGGGCCCATGGTCTGGATATCGGCCATTATATTTGTGGGGGGGCTGTTGTTCAAATGTATCAGCATTATTCAGTCTGTGCGGCAGAAAGAACCCCATATTTTTTCCTATATGACCGTGAAACACAGCCTGCGGTCCATCGGGGCCTGGCTGGTGCCGTTTTTTCCCAAAAGCACCCGGCTGCGGCCGGTGTATTACACGATCTCCTATCTGTTTCACATCCTCTTGTTTGTGGTCCCTTTGTTTCTGGCATCCCACATCGTTCTGATCAATGAAGCGTTTCAGGTATCATGGCCGGCACTCAATGACAGCCTGGCAGACTGGCTGACCCTGCTGGTGATTGCGGCCCTGATCTTTTTTGCCGTGCGCAGGCAGATGGTGCCGGAGATCACATACCTGACCTCGGCAACTGATTATCTGTTGATTCTACTGGTGCTTCTGCCCTTTGTCACAGGCTTTATCGCCTATCACCAGTGGTTTGCCTACAGATGGATGGCGGTGGCCCATGTGCTGTCAGGGGAACTGATGCTGATTATCATCCCGTTTTCCCGGTTTTCCCATATGCTCACAGCACCGCTGACCCGGGCCTATATGGGATCAGAATTCGGTAATGTCAGACATGCCCGGGACTGGTAGGAGGAAAAACCAATGCAAACACAGGACAATACCATGACAGAAAATCCCAGAGAAACGTCAGATAAGAAACCGGAAAAAGCCACAGATCCTGCCATTGAATCCGGCCTGGAAAGACTGACCCCGGAACGGATTCAAAAAACCATCAACCAGGTGCTGGAACAGGAAACCGGTCCCAGGTTCAAGGCCTATGTGGAAACCTGTATGCGGTGCGGGCTATGTGCCGATGCTTGCAGCTATTTTTTGTCCAATGACCGAGATCCCTATTTTATGCCGGCTGCCAAGGTGAAAAACACCATCTGGGAGATGCTGGCAAAAAAAGGAAACGTGTCCAAAGATTTTTTGCGGCAGGCGGTGCGCATATCCCATCTGGAATGCAATGTCTGCAAACGGTGTGCCATGTACTGCCCATTCGGCATTGACATCGCCTATATGATGCTGCTGGTGCGCCGCATCTGCCACAAACTGGAAATCACCCCCCAGTATATCCAGGACACGGTGAATTCCCATTCCGTTACCCTGAACCAGATGTGGGTCAAGGATGATGAGTGGATCGATACCCTGCAGTGGCAGGAGGAGGATGCCAGAGATGAATTTGAAAATCTGCAGATCCCTCTGGACAAGGTGGGGGCGGATATCATGTATTCGGTGATTGCCCCGGAACCCAAGTTTCAGGCCGGTCTGATTTACCAGGCTGCCACCTTGATGCACGCAGCAGGGATAGACTGGACCATGCCCTCCACCCCGGGATGGGACAACAGCAACATGGCCATGTACACCGGGGACAATGAAATTTCCGGCAGGATCGCCCGGGCATTTTTTGAAACCGCGGCAAAGCTGCGCGTCAAGCGCATTGTCATGGGAGAATGCGGCCATGCATTCCGGTCGGTGTATGATATGGGAAACCGCTGGAATTCCTGGGTCATGCCGCCTTTTGAGGTGGTTCATGCCCTGGCTTTCTACCATGAACTGCTCACGGAAGGCAGAATCACCATTACAGAAAAATACAAGAAAAAAGTGACCCTGCACGATCCCTGCAATGTATCCAGGGGCAGGGGGCTGCATGACAAGGCCAGACAGGTGGTGAACATGGTGTGTGAAGATTTTGTGGATATGGTGCCCAACCGGGAACACAACTATTGCTGCGGTGCCGGCGGCGGGGTCATCAACTGCGGCCCTCCCTACAAAGGCGAGCGTATGCAGAACAACAAAAACAAAGCGGAACAGCTGGCAGCTACAGGGGCTGAGGTGCTCATCGCCCCCTGCCATAACTGCCACAGCGGGCTGGAGGATATTATCCAGCACTATGACCTTAAAATGGAGATCAAATTCCTGGGAGATCTGATTTATGAAACCATGGAAAAGAAAATCTATACACCAGGGGAATAAAATGAAAAAATGGACCATATCTACAATTGTGCTGATGCTGTTGTCTGCAGCAGGGTGGATGGTTGTCTTTGCCCAGGAGGACCCATATCTGGAACGGCTGGACAATTGGGCATTTGAAACTCCCAGAAGGCCGGGGGCTGTGTTCAGCCATGATGACCACATCATGGACCTGGATGATGACTGCAGCATCTGTCACCATGTATATGAAGACGGCGAACTGGTGCCCGGTGAAAGCAGCGAGGACTATTACTGTTCCGACTGCCACGGCCTGACCGCTTCATTTGACAACAATATGCCCCTGGAAGCCGCCTATCACAACCTGTGCAGGGACTGCCACTTTGACAGGGGAAAAGGCCCTGTTCTGTGTGGGGAATGCCACATCAAAGAATAAGGAGGGACCATGGCAAAAAAAATTATGATCGTGGATGATGATCCTGCTGTTACCCGGTATCTGGAGGCCCTGTTTACGGACAACGGATATGAGACCTGTATGGCAGATGACGGCAAACAGGCCATGGATGTGTTTTTGGCCCAGAAGCCCGACCTGATCACCCTGGATCTGGAAATGCCGGAAGAGTGGGGACCCCGGTTTTTCAGAAAAATTTCCAAAAAAGGGTTTACAACCCCGGTGATCGTCATATCCGGTCTTTCCGGGCGCAAACATTCCATACCCAAGGCAGAAGGCTTTTTTGCCAAGCCTTTTGATGCAGATGAAGTCCTGGAAAAGGTCAGGCAGGTGTTGGGCAGGTGAGCATAAGAAAATCCCTGCTGTACCATCAGGCAAAACAGATGGACATTGACCTGAAAGCAGGCCATCCGGATGAGAAAAGTTATGTTTACAAAAATACTCTTTGCCTTCAATGTATCCCCTGCACGTGATGCAGCAGCAAAAATCGCCTTTGAACTGGCACAGAAATATGCCGCAGAACTGACCTTGTTGCATGTGTTCGAAGTGCCCTCCCGGGGTGCCAGTCAGCTGGTGAAATTTCATACCACAGGCCGGGAGGCAGAACCTGGTCCCGATTATGTTGACTGGATAAAACAAAAGATGCAGACCACCTGTGCGGACCTGGCGGATAAATACGCCACGCCGGTGTATGCGGCCAAAGCCGGGATACCGTCCACGGAAATCCTGGGCCTGGCCAGAGATATGGACGCAGACTGTATCATCATGGGGACCCATGCCAGGCAGGATGATACCGCTGCTGAACGGTTCCGGGGCATTGTGGGCAACACCACGCAGAATGTGGCCCAGCAGGCCAAATGCCCGGTAATGATCATCTCCCGGCCTTGTGAGACCAGTTTCTGGTATTTTAACCAGATCATATTCGGTACCGATTTTTCCAAAGCATCCCTGGCTGCATTCCAGTTTGCCTATAAAATGGCGCGCCATATCGGGTGCAAACTGCATCTGTTCCATGCCCTGGATATGCAGGTATCCCAGGCCGGGATTCCGCCGGGGCAAAAATTCATTGAAACCCGCATTGCAGAGGCCAAAGCCGAAATCCAGGAACAGTATGTGTCTTTGATGGACAATTTTGACAATTTTGAGATTACGGTATGGGAAGGGATCCCCTATGTGGAGCTGCTCAAATATGCCAGAGAAATCAGCGGGGACCTTATTGTAATGGCCCATCACACACGCGAGCTGGCTCCGGATGAAGCCCTTTTCGGTTCCACGGTGGAACAGGTGGTGCTACGTTCCGCCTGTCCTGTTGTCACTGTGAAACGCCCGGACAATTTTTAACCATACAGACGGGCTATCATCAGCCAGCCAGGTTGAAGTTGCCATTGCCATCCCCAAAAAAACATCTGACATTTGACACAATTGGTTTTATTGTTATGATTATGACAATGTTCACATGACCAATGTGAAGCCCATGCAAGGGAGGGGGGTATTATGGCAAAATGGATGACAATAAGTGATGCCGTAGATGCATTCGGGCTGTATGACCTGTTCACTGAAATCGTGGATTCATACAGCGCGGAAATGGATGACCAGAGTTCTGTTGCATCGGAATTGCTGGATCTGCTGGAAGAACACGATGAAGCGTATGAATTTTCTGCAGACCCGGACGGGGATTATGCCGACAGTTTTGAGCGGAACCTGCGGGAGGCCATTGGGGTAATTTTTGAAGAATACGACCTGGGAGATCTGCCGGAAGATGAATTTCTGGATACAGCCGTGGATGAGGATGAGCTGGATGATATCTATGTGGATAAATTTGAAGACGGCATAAAGCCACACAGGATGGATATGGGAAGCTTTGATGGGGAAGACGAGGAAGATGATGCAGATTCAGCAGTTTAGATACAGCGCAGACAATCTGGGGTACCTGGTTTTTTCAAAAGATACAGGTATTGCCATTGATGCCGGTGCGGTTGCAGACATGACAGATTTTGCCCAAAAAAACCATATCACCATAGCATTTGTCACAAACACCCATCTGCACCATGACCATATCACCGGCAATGACCAGGTACGGGAAAAAACCGGGGCGGTTTTTCTGGACTGCAGGAAATTTTCAGACAACCAGCAGATTCAGCTGGGACAAGAAGCAGTAACCGTTTTGACCACACCGGGTCATACCCATGATGCGGTGTGTTTTGCAGCGGATGATTTTCTGGTGACCGGCGACACCCTGTTCAACGGCACGGTGGGAAATTGTTTTTCAGGCGATCTGGAGGCGTTTTACCATTCTTTGAGAAAACTGATGGCATTTGCCGGTCAGACAAAGATTTTTTCCGGCCATGATTATGTGGCGGAATCTCTGGAAATTGCTGAAGCCATTGATCCTGACAATCCGGATATCAGGCCCTACCGGGAAAAATATGATCCTGACCTGGTGGTGTCCACACTGGCGGAGGAACTGCTGGTGAACCCTTTTCTGCGGTTCAATGCACCGGCAATGATCAAAAAACTGCAGCAGCGCAATTTTCCCTGCAACACCGAAAAACAGCGGTTCATCTCCCTGATGGAAGCATTTTAACATGGGGGATGACCCGGCACTTTCTGTTTCCCTGGCGTTTGTCAAGACAGCTGAAAAAAATGCGTTGACGGCATTGTACAAGGATGCCGGATGGTGGGATGAAAGCTGTGAAAACCACCCTGGGTTTTTGGACCATGTGGTGGCAAATTCCGCTGTGTTTGTGGGTGCTTTTTGTGAAAAAAAGATGATCGGCATGGGACGGGCCCTTTCGGATCTGACAAGTGATGCTTATATTCAGGATGTCACTGTTTTACAGGAATACCGCGGCAAAGGTATCGGCAAAAAAATTATAAAAAAACTGATCACCGGTCTTAAAGACCATGGTGTAGACTGGATCGGCCTGATTGGAGAACCCAATACCCGCAGATTTTATGAAAATCTGGGATTTGAGGAACTGTCAGGCCATATCCCGTACAGATTAAAGGATTGAATATATATGTATACCAGGAGTGAAAATTGTTCGCTTGACCTCAATCAGACCATCTCCTTTCCAACGGCAGGCAGGTTTGCACTGCCTGACCGGCAGATGGTGCAGATCTATATCGACAAATATGCGCCCATGTCCTGTGAATACAATTTTGCCAACCTTTTCTCCTGGCAGGAGGCATATCAATATACCTGGCGGCTCTACAAGGGACGGCTGGTGATATATGACGGGGTGAACCAGTGCGCATTCATGCCTTTAGGGGAACCACTGCCGCCGGAGGAACTGGCAGGCCTGTGCCGGGAACTGCTGCTCACCGGCCTGGAATCTGGTATAGGGCTGGTGACTGACAGATATCTGGACCAGTATCCTGAGAGTGACCACTATTTTTCTGTGACCCCGGAACGTGATTATGCGGAATATATCTACGCTGTTGACAGTTTGTGCCAGTTGAACAGTGAGAAACTTCACAAAAAGAAAAACCTGATTTCACAGTTTGAGCGCCTGTATCCCGCATATGAAATCCAGGTGCTGTCAAAGAAAAACCAGGATGCTGCCCGGGCTTTTTCACGGGATCTGCTGTACGGGCAGGGGGGGCTGTCCCAGACCCTTGAGGCGGAATTCATGGCCATGGAAAAAGCCTTTGACAACTTTGAGGACTTAGGCCTTGAGGGACTGGCCCTCATGGTGGACAACCAGATGGCGGCTTTTTCCATTTTCAGCCAGCTGAACCCTTCCACCTATAATGTGCAGTTTGAAAAATCAGACTTTGATTTCAAAGGGGCGGCCCAGGTCATCAACCAGCAGACCGCCCTTTTTTTACGGGACAAATGTGAATACATCAACCGGGAGCAGGATCTGGGAATCAGGGGACTGCGCCAGGCAAAAATGTCCTATGAGCCGGAAAAACTGCTGGTTCCCCATACCTTGCGTTTGCGGCGCAGCTGATGCATCACACCTACAACCCGGTTTTAAGCCGCTCCCAGTAGCGTTCATATACCAGGATAGCATCCCCCACATCGGTCTGGAATTCCCCTTTTTCTACCGCTTCAGGGTCCGGAAAAATGGTGGGATTGTTTTTGAGTGCTTGGGGCATCATACCCACAGCAGTGCGGTTGGCAGGGGCATATCCGATATATTCACACACCAGCAGGGCGTTTTCAGGTGCCAGGATAAAATCGATAAAGGCCAAAGCTTCTTTTTTGTTTCGGGCCTCTTTGGGGATCACCATGGAATCCACCCAGAAAATCGCCCCTTCTTCAGGATAGGCATACTGGATGGCAGGAAACTCCCGGGCCGCCATATAGGCTTCTCCGTTCCAGACCATGCCGGCCCATGCTTCCAGGTTGAGCAGCGGCTGTTTGGGGGAATCGCCTGAAAACACCCGGATATTGGGCATGAGCGACCGGATGGATTCATATGCCATCCGGATGTGGTCAGGGTCTGTGTCGTTCACGGAAAACCCGTTGATGATCAGGCCGACCCCCAGCACCTCCCGCACATCATCATTCATCACCAGGCGGTTCTTGAATTCAGGTCGCCACAGATCTTTCCAGGACCGCATTTTTTCAGGCGCTACCTGGTCTTTGTTAAAGGCCAGGGCCGTGGATCCCCAAACATAGGGAATGGAATAGGTGTTCCCGGGATCATAGGGTTTATCCAAAAGTACAGGGTCCAGGTGTTTGAAATTGGCAAGACGTTCATGATCAATGGGGCTGAGCAGTCCTTCCTTGCGCATTTTGTGAACAAAATAGGTGGAGGGAAACACCACATCATACCCTTTTCCCCGGGTGAGCTTCACCTTGGCATACATGGATTCATTGCTGTCATAGGTGGCATAGACAACCTTGATGCCGGTTTTTTCCTCAAACGCCGTCAGCACTTCATCCGGCATATATTCGGTCCAGTTGTACACAAAAAGGGTCCGGTTTCCAGCAGAGGCCAGGCCAGGTATCAGGAGCAGGCACAAAATGACGGTCCATTTTTTCATTTTTTTTTCTCCTTTATCAAAAAATGGGCAACCATAACAGCTGCCAGGGTTAAAACAAACAAAATGGTGCACAAAGCATTGACTTCAGGGGTTACCCCCAATTTTACCATGGAATAGATCTTTAAGGGAAGGATTTCAAATCCCGGTCCTGTGACAAAAAAACTGATGATCACATCATCCAGGGACAGGGTAAAGCTCAGCAGCCATCCTGCCAGCACTGCCGGCAGAATCATGGGAAAAACGATTTTAAAAAACACCGCATGCTCTCTGGCCCCCAGGTCCCTTGCCGCATCCACGACAGCCGGATCAAATCCTGCGATCCTGGCATGCACCAGTACAATGACAAAGGGCAGACAAAATGTGATATGGGCCACCAGCAGGGTAAAAAAACCGGGATGGATGCCGGCGGTTACAAAGAGCATGAGCAGGCTGATGCCCATGACAATATCCGGGCTCATCATCACGGAATATACCAGGCTGAAAAATATTTTTTTGCCGGCAAACCGGTACCAGGCAACGGCAAAGGCTCCCAGAGTGCCCATGGTGGTTGCTGCCAGGCTGGAAACAAACGCCACGGTCAGAGAATTGACAAATGCATCCAGAAGGTACTGGTTTTCCAGGAGGCTGGCATACCAGGTCAGGGAGAAACCCTGCCATGCTGAGGTATACCGGGCCTGGTTAAAGGAAAAGACCATCAGCACCAGCAGCGGGCCATACAAAAATGCAAACACGCATGATACCCAGGATATGCCGATCCAGCGTTTCATGACGTCTGGCTCCGATTGAACCGGGTGGACACGAAAAAATAGATCCCCAGCATCACCACCATGAGCAGCAGCAAAAACACACTGGCAGCAGATCCAAAAGGCCAGTTACCGGCGGTGAGAAACTGATTTTTAATGAAGTTTCCCACCAGCATGGTTTTGGCGCCTCCCAAAAGATCCGGGATGTAAAACAAGCCCATGGCCGGTAAAAACACCATGATGCACCCGGCCATGACACCGGGTAAAGACAACGGCAGCACCACATGCACAAACACCTGGAAACTGTTGGCCCCAAGATCCCGGGCCGCTTCCATCAGCCGGGTGTCCATTTTTTCCAGCACGGCATACAAGGGCAGGATCATGAACGGCAAAAGAGAATACACCAGTCCCACATACACGGCAAGATCCGTGTACAGCAGGGAAAGCGGCTCATTAATAAGGCCGGCAGCCGCAAGAACCGTGTTGATGATGCCGTTGGCTTTCATGAGGATCACCAGGGCGTAGGTCCTGATCAATGAGGATGTCCAGAAGGGGATGATCACCATCATGAGCAGCAAGGGGCGCCGGTGTCTGGCAGCCCGGGACAGAAACCAGGCAAAGGGATACCCGATACCCAGGCACAAAAGGGTGGTGTTGAAGGAATATACCAGAGAATTTTTCAGCACCTTTGCATACACCGGATCCACAAGTTCCCGGTAATGGTCCAGGGTAAGGGGCCAGGTGAAAAAAGAGCTGATGTCGCGGGTCAGAAAACTGATGCCCACCACCATGAGGCCCGGTGCCAGAACAAAAAGGGCAAACCAGGTCATGTTCAAAAAAATGGCAAAGCGTTTGAATCCCTGTTTCTCATTCATGGGGCAGGGTCACCTCCCATCCTTTTATCCAGGAAATACAGACCCTTTCGTTGACATCATAAAAAATGTCCTGGTCATCTTCATTGAAAAACTGGGTAACAAAAATGTCCTGTCCATTTTCCAGCCGGATGATCAGGTCCACGGTGGTTCCCTTGTAAATCATCTCTTTTACCTGACCGGGCAGAAATCCTTTGGGACACTGATCGTTGGTCCGTTCCACGGTCATGTCCTCGGGACGTAACAGCACCTTGACCGCCTGGTCATTTTTGAAATTGCGCCGGTTCTGGACCATCTTTGAAACCCCCTGGATCCGGATCTCCATGTCCGGCCCCGTGGTGGTGGTCACCCGGGCATCAAATATATTGCTTTCTCCCACAAAATCCGCCACAAACAGGTTCACCGGGGTCTCATAGATCTCTTTGGGGGTGCCTGTCTGCTGGATACACCCGTTGTGCATCACCACGATCCGGTCCGAAAGGGTGAGGGCTTCTTCCTGGTCATGGGTGACAAAGACAAAGGTGATGCCGAGTTTCTGGTGCAAATGGCGCAGATCCAGGCGCATCTGCTTGCGCAGTTTGTAGTCCAGGGCACTCAAAGGTTCGTCCAGCAAAAGGATCAACGGCTGGTTCACAATGGCCCTGGCTATGGCCACCCGCTGCTGCTGGCCTCCGGACAGCCGGCTGATGGGCCGGTTGTCCATGCCTTCGAGTTTTACCAGTGCCAGGGTCTCTCTGACCCGTTCCCGTATCTGCTGTGCCGGGATTTTTTTGAGCTTTAGACCAAAGGCAATGTTGTCAAATACGTTCATGTGGGGAAACAAAGCATAGCTTTGAAACACGGTATTGACATCCCGGTCGCAGGCAGGCAGGCGGGTCTGGTCTCTGCCGTTGATGAGAATGGTGCCGCTGTCACAGGTTTCAAGTCCTGCAATCAGGCGCAGAACCGTGGTTTTTCCGCACCCTGACGGGCCAAGCAGGGTCAAAAATTCCCCTTTGAGAATATCCAGGCACAGGTTGTCGATCACCTTCTGGCTGCCAAACGACTTGGAAACATTGTTTAAAGACACCACCGGCATTGTGAAACCCCTTCACCCAAGCAAAAATAAGAGGCATAACCTACCTGAAACACATGGAAAAATCAAGAAATTTATACCGGATGTCAGGGCACATTATTTCGGGTTGAATTTCAGGGGCGATCGGTTATATTACAGCAAGAAAAAATCAGCCCAAAAAAAATAGAGGAAAAAAATGGATCAAGAAAAACAGGCGGCTTTCGGCAGCAGATTAACCGATATTCTCAATCACGGGGCGCTGAACCTTGCGCTGGCGTTGGGGTATCAACTCAAAATTTTTGATGTGATGGCGGACATGGACCAGCCGGTATCCTGTATGGATTTGGCCCGGGAAGCCGGACTTCACCCGCGGTATATCAAAGAATGGCTGGGCATCATGTGTACGGGACACATTATTGAAATCCGGGACATCGGAACTGACGCGGCTGCGTATTTTCTGCCGCCGGAACATGCGGCCCTGCTGACCCGCAACAGCGGCACCAGCAACATGGGGGTGTATACCCAGGAGATCCCCTTGCTCACACAGATTGCCATGGCCAGGGTGGCAGAAGATTTTTCCAGGGGGGAAGGCGTTCCCTATGACGCTTATCCCCGGTTCCAGGCATTCATGGCACAGCTGTCCCATGCCAAGCACAGACAGGTGCTGATTCGGCATTTTCTGCCCGAAGTGGATCAAGGCACGCTTGTAAACCGCATGGAACAGGGCATCCGGGTCTGTGATCTGGGCTGCGGCCAGGGTATTGCCCTGCACCTGATGGCAGAACATTTTCCTGCCTCCTTTTTTTTCGGTATCGACAATGATCTCCCTGCCATTGAAACCGCCCAAAGCCGGGCTGCAGAGCTGGGCCTGAAAAACATTACATTCCTGGCAAAAGATGCGGCATTGGTTCAAGATGATCCGCAATTTTTTCAGGCATTTGATTATATCACTGCATTTGACGCCATCCATGACCAGAGCCGGCCTTTAGAAGCGCTCAAGGCAGTCCGCCGCATGCTGGCACCAGGCGGCATTTTTTCCATGGTGGATATTGATGCAGCCAGTGATCCTGCCGGCAATCTCAACCATCCCATGGGACCCTTCCTGTATACGGTGAGCCTTATGCACTGCATGCCTGTGGGGCTTTCTGACAGGGGGATGGGCCTTGGCATGATGTGGGGAAGAGACCGAGCCGTGTCGTTGCTCCAACAAGCCGGCTTCACCCGGATACAGGTGCTTGAAATGAACCATGATCCCTTTAATGTCCATTATCTGTGCCGGCAGTGATACCCAAAAGTCCAGGTGATCGTGGTAAGAGGATGAGCAAATTTTTCTTTATTTGTTTGGTAAAGTTTGGATCATAAACGCGCTTCAATGATCCCGCTGGAGCATTTGGGAGTTGGAAGGTCAACTCATTATTCGCTTTTCCCCAAACGCTTTGCCAGACGGTTTGCCTTTTCCGTCAATGATGTAGTAATTTCTGTTGACTTCTTGGTTCCTGCCTTCGTTATAGTACCAACCGTCTTGTAACCGCCGTAGTGCAAAACCTCTTTGACGGAGCGGATAGCTCCCCTGCTCTCAGGAAGAAGGAAATTGAAAGGCCACGGGGTAGTGCAAGCCGTCACAACAACGGCATTCTTCCCTTTTTGCCTTGGTTCAGGCATTCCTTTAGGACTTTCCCCCATAAATACTGGCACATTACGATCAAAAAGGAGCTTCAGCGGTGCACACATATTCCCCCAGTGTGTCGGCGTACCAATAACCAAAGCATCAGCATCCTGAATCTTTTTGCCCACTATGTGCGCATCATCTTCAGGCAAAATGCATTTTTCTTTATCTCGGCAGACCATGCAAGCTGTGCAAAATTTCATATTGAGTTTGCATACATCAATCCATTCGATATCATGCTCTGCCGGTAGTGATTCCGTTACCGATTTGAGAAGTGAAACGACGGTTCCGTTTGATCGAGGGCTCCCGTTGAGCACCAATATTTTCATCTTCTGTTCCTTCTTCCAAATTAATGTATTGTTCCGTTCATTTTGTAAATTTGAAAAATATCTTACCACACCAGTCAAAAAATTGGAATTGAATGGTCTCAATTTGTGTGGTATCGAATAACAAAAAAGAGCATAAAGGTTTTAGACCTGCGGCTGTCTTTGCAGGTTTTCTAAACGCCACACATAAAGCCTTCTGGGCCGTATAATTTTTTTGAACAGGTTACACGGCTGATCTTTTTTCAAAGTGATCATATTTGGAACATAAAGAAAAAGGCCTTTCAATGAAAATCACTGAAAAGCCTTTTAAATCTGGTGCCCAGGAACAGAATCGAACTGCTGACACGGGGATTTTCAGTCCCCTGCTCTACCGACTGAGCTACCTGGGCGTGAACAGCAAACAGAAGGCTTTATAAGGTTTTTGTCAGGTGATGTCAAGCAAAAAATGCAGGTTTTGTCCAAAGGCGGTTACATATCTCCCAGCCGGTGCTGGATAAGGGCGGCACCGCACAGGGCTGCGGTTTCGGCCCGCAGTATCCGGGGTCCCAGAGAGTAGGAGACAAATCCGCTGGCACTGGCTTTTTCCATTTCAGCATCTGAGAAACCGCCTTCCGGGCCGGTCAGCAGGATGGTTCTCTTGGCGCCTTCCAAAGGATACAGAAGGGACAGGGGGTGTCTGCTTTTTTCCCAGAATGCGATGCAGTGATCAAAATCGGTGGCAAGTTCCAGGACCTCACCAAAGGTTTTGGGGGATGTTATTGTAACAAGCCTGCTTCTTCTACACTGTTTGATGGTTTCCGCGGCAATGGTCTGCCATCGCTTCATGCGCCTGGCCAGTGCCTTCGCATCTGGAAAAGGAATGGACCGTTCACAAAAAAAGGGGACCCACTGGGTAATGCCTATCTGGGTCAACCCCTTGATGATTTCATCCATCTTCTGGTGCTTGAGCATACCGGTACACACGGTAAAGGGGAGGGGGGATTCGCTCCGGGAAACCTGTGTTTTAATTATTTCCAGGCACACCTGGTCGGATTCGGCATCACTGATGCGGCCGGTAAAATCGGTTCCCTGTCCGTCTGTAAAATTGACCATGTCGCCTTTGGCCAGGCGCAGCACCCGGTGAATATGCCGGGCATCCTGGCCCTGGATTTCTGCCTGGTTTTGGGTGATCTGGTTTTGGGGTATGAAGAATTTTTGCATTTTTTTACAGAAAATGTTTAATGGTTTTGATAACGTATGCCGCCTCATCCCGGGTTAGGGCGGCAAATAAGGGCAGGCTCAGGGCACGTGAATAATAGGTTTCCGCTTTTGGGCATTTGCCCCGGGCATAACCGTATTTTTCTGTGTAATAAGGCTGCAGGTGAATGGGAATATAATGCACCTGGCAGAAAATGTTGTGGTCTACAAGTGTCTGAAACATTCTTTTTCGGGTCCGGCTGCCCTGGACAAACTGGATGGGATACAGGTGGGGGCAGGCATTTTTCGCCAAATGTTCGGGGGGCAGGATCAGGCGGTCATCATCTGTAAATGCCTGGTTGTAGGTGTGAACGATCTTTCTGCGCAGGTCTTTAAACCGGTCAAGCCGGGTGAGCTGGGAGCATCCCAGGGCACACTGCAGATCAGTGATGCGGAAATTGCCACCCAGGGCGTGCATCTCATAATACCAAGGGCCGTGCAGTTCTGTGTCTGCCGCATCACAGGACAGTTCCAAAGATTTGACCATGCCGTGGTTGCGCAGCATCCGCAGCCTGTCTGCCAGAATCGCATCATTGGTCATGATGGCACCGCCTTCTGCACAGGTAATGGTCTTGGCCGGATGAAACGAGAAAATGGCCAGATCGGTGTGGGCACAGCATCCGCATTGATAGGTGCGGCCTTCATGGGAATAGGTGGATCCAATGGCATGGGCTGCATCCTCAATCACAAAGAACCCATGTTCCTGTGCCAGTGTATGGATGGCAGGCAGGTCTGCCGGGGTGCCGGCAAAATCCACCGGAATGACCACCCGGGGGGCGGGATGGCTGCGGCAGTAAGCAGCCAGGGATGCAGGATCCAGACACAGGGTGTGGGGATCAATGTCCACAAAATCTGCCCGGCCTCCGCATAATTCAATGCAGTTGGCTGATGCCAGAAAGGAATTGGGTGAGGTGAGGCCGGTATCCCCAAAAGCAATGCCCAGGGCCATACAGGCAAGGTGCAGGGCAGCTGTGCCGCTGGAACAAGCCACCGCATGACCGGCCCCGGTGAGATCACACAGGGCCGCTTCAAAGCGCTCAATCTGCGGGCCTGTGGTAAGAAAATCCGATGCAAGGGTTTGGACCACCTGCTGGATATCATCATCTGCAATCCATTGTCTGGCATAGGGGATGTGGGGGTGTTTCATCAGTGGTTCCTTTTGGTAATTGCATTTTTCAAACAATACGCAATCTTTTTGAAAAAAACAATGAAACTGTTCATATCTGGATAGTTGCCATAATGTATTGACACTTTGTTTCCACTTTGATAGGTTTTTACCGGTTTGTGGATCACAACTGGTACGCAACTGTTACGGTTTATTGTCAGTAAAAGCGAGGGAATATGGCCGACAATGCAGGGCAGGATGATCAGATTATTGAATTGACCGATATTGTAGATGATGTGGATCCTGTCTCAGATGATGAAATGCCAGACGATGATATCATTGAACTTATCGATATTGATACTGCGCCGCATGATTCTGACGGGCACAAAATAAAGCCGGATGAACCTGCTGTGACGCAGCAGCAGGTGGAAGCGGCCCTGGAGCGCATTATCGAGAAAAAATTTTCCGAAAAGATTGATGTCATTCTTTTTGATGTGATGGAGCGTGTTATTTCCAGGGAGATCAGGGAAATAAGGGAAAACCTGCAAAAGGATCTGGACCAGATCGGTACGTCCTGATTGCAGGATACAAATTGTGGTAACAGGTTGTTGGGGATTCATTTACTGATCCCCTTTTTCATTAATATGGGTATTGAGGAGCAGATTATGGGTTCGGATTCTCTGGATAAAGGATATGAGCCGTCGGGAATTGAAGAAAAATGGTACCGGTTCTGGCTGGACAACGGGTTTTTCAAGGCCGAGGAAACCAGTGATAAAAAACCGTTTTCCATTGTGATTCCCCCGCCCAATGTGACAGGTGTGCTGCACATGGGCCATGCTTTGAACAATGTTATCCAGGATATCATGTGCCGGTACCGGCGGCTTCTGGGATACAATGTTTTGTGGATGCCGGGCACTGACCATGCCGGCATAGCCACCCAGAATGTGGTGGAACGGGACCTGGCAGCAAAAGGCCAAACCCGGGATCAGCTGGGCAGAGATGATTTCATCAAAGCGGTATGGAAATGGAAGGAAAAATCAGGGGGTGCCATCATCAACCAGCTCAAGCGGCTGGGGGCATCCTGTGACTGGGACAGGGAACGGTTCACCATGGATGAGGGCCTGTCCGATGCCGTGCGCAAGGTGTTTGTCCGCCTCTATAAGGAAGGACTGATTTACGAAGGCCAGTATATTATTAACTGGTGCCCCAGGTGCAAGACAGCGCTGGCTGACCTGGAAGTGGAATATGAAGAACATGATGCCTACCTGTACTATATCCGGTATCCTTTCAACGGGCATAAAAAAGGCCTTACCGTGGCCACCACCCGGCCGGAAACCATGTTCGGGGATACAGCCGTGGCAGTGAACCCGGCGGACGAGCGGTTTGCAGATCTTACAGAAACCCGCGTGGTGTTGCCCCTCACCGACCGGACCATACCCATCATCACAGATGATTATGTCGACACCCGGTTCGGCACCGGCGCACTCAAGGTTACACCAGCCCATGATCCCAATGATTTCACTCTGGGGGAAAAGCATGGACTGGAACGGGTCAAGGTAATCGATGAAGACGGCAACATGCTGGCAGGTGCCGGGCAGTTCCAGGGCCTGGAACGGTTCGAATGCCGGCGCCAGGTGGTCAAGGCCCTGGCTGATCAGGGACTGCTGGTAAAAAAAGAACCGTTGAAGCACAGTGTGGGCAATTGTTACCGGTGCAGGACCGTGGTGGAGCCCTCTGTGTCCAAACAATGGTTTGTCAAGGTAAAACCATTGGCGCAAAAAGCCACCCACGCCGTGCGGTCCGGCCAGACCCGCATCATTCCGGATACCTGGTCCAGGACCTATTTTGAATGGATGGACAATATCAGAGACTGGTGCATTTCCCGGCAGATCTGGTGGGGACACAGGATTCCGGTATGGAAATGCCCGGACTGTGGCCAGGTGATTGTGGAGGAGACCGATCCAGCTGCCTGTCCCGGATGCGGGTCTACCGGCATTGTGCAGGAGACAGATGTGCTGGATACCTGGTTTTCCAGTGCCTTATGGCCGTTTTCCACCATGGGGTGGCCAGAAAAGACCCCGCTGCTTAAAACCTTTTACCCCACCTCTGTACTGGTCACAGGATTTGACATTCTGTTTTTCTGGGTGGCCAGAATGATGATGATGGGTATCCATTTCAAAGAACAAGTGCCGTTTGATGATGTGTATATCCATGCCCTTGTGAGGGATGAGCACGGCAAGAAGATGAGCAAATCCAAGGGCAATGTCATCGACCCGCTGCAGGTTGTAGAGGATTACGGGGCAGATGCGTTCCGGTTCACCCTGGCTGCCTTTGCCGCCCAGGGCCGGGATGTGAAAATGTCTGAGTCCCGGGTGGAAGGATACCGCCATTTTGTGAACAAGCTGTGGAATGCGGCACGGTTTGCTTTGATGCATATCACGCCAAAAGACACGGCTTTTGATGATGATAAACTGTCCTTGTGGGAACGCTGGATTCTGTCACGGTCTGCCGCCACCTCCCTGGCGGTGAAAGAGGGTATTGAAACTTACCGTTTCAATGAGGCGGCGTCTGCCGTGTATCAGTTTGTGTGGCATGAGTTCTGCGACTGGTTCATTGAAATGGAAAAACCCGCCATGTATGAAAAACAGGGCGGGACGCGGCGGGATACAGCCCGGGCGGTTCTGGCAAGGGTTCTGGAAGATATTCTGGTCATGCTGCACCCGTTCATGCCCTTTGTTACAGAAGAGATTTATCATATACTGCCCGTCACCAAAGGGTCGGTGATGCAGGCCCGTTTTCCCTATGCAAAAGACACCTATGACCGATACAGACACCTGACGGTGGAAAGGGAGATGGTGTTTCTTTTTGACCTGATCTCGGGCATCCGCAATATCAGAAGCGAGATGAACATCCAACCGTCCATGAAAATCAAGGTTCTGGCCAATACAGCAGATGAAAAAGAAAAACTGCTCATTGCCGAAAACAAGGCGGTTATTGCCAATCTGGCTACCCTGGAACGGCTTTCTTTTTGTGAACCGGATAATACACCAGCCTCCTGTGCCAGCTCTGTGACAGCCAATACCACCTGTTTTGTGCCCCTGGAAGGGGTGATCGATTTTGAAAAGGAGATTTTGCGGCTGGAAAAGGAACTCGACAAAAACACCAAAGAACTGATAGGGGTTCAGAAACGGCTCAGCAACGACAGTTTTCTGGAAAAAGCCCCCCGGGAAGTCATTGATAAAGTCAACGGCCGACACGAGGAACTTTCTGAGAAACAGGAAAAACTGTCTGCCAACCTCAAACGTATCCAGGATCTGGCATAACCCATGAACATGATGGAACAGATTATCTCCCTGGCCCTGTTCGAGGATGCAGGGCTGGGGGATATCACATCGGAAAGCATTCTGTCGGCATCCCGGCAGGGCACCGGCGTTATCATTGCCAAGCAGGACTGTGTGCTGGCCGGTGCCGGGGTGGCTGGAAAAACCTTTCACATGCTGGATCCATCCATGGATATCCGTATGCTGTACCTGGATGGAGATTTTGTCCAGAAAGGCAGTGTGGTGCTGGAGGCAGCAGGGGATCTGCTGTGTCTGCTCAAGGGGGAACGGGTGGCTTTGAATTTTCTGCAGCGCCTGTCCGGCATTGCTACGCTGACAAACACCTATATGCAGGCCCTTGAACACCCCCGGGTGCGGCTCACCGATACCAGGAAGACCACCCCGGGATGGCGCCTGCTGGAAAAGCAGGCGGTACGGGCAGGGGGAGGCAGTAACCACCGGTTTTCCCTGTTTGACGGTATCCTGATAAAAGACAACCACATTGCCGTGGCAGGCGGCATAGCTGCTGCGGTGGGGGCGGTGCAAAAAAAGGCCTCCCACTTGATGAAAATCGAGGTGGAGGTGTCTGATATGGACCAGGTGAAACAGGCCTTGTCAGTCGGTGCTGATGTTATCATGCTGGACAATATGTCCTGTGCCGCCATGAAACAAGCGGTTGATTTTATCGATGGCCGGGCTGTGGTGGAAGCATCCGGCAATGTCTGCCTTGAGACGCTGAACGATATTGCCGCAACCGGGGTGGACCTGATTTCCTGCGGGGCCCTGACCCACCAGGCACAGGCAGTGGATCTGAGCATGCAGATTTTCCCGGGACCAAACAAAACTCAGCAATAGGTAAGCCTGTTTCTCCCGTCTTTTTTTGATTTATACAGGGCCTGGTCTGTCCGCCGGATAAAAGAGGTGAAATCTTCTCCCTCTTTCAGTTCACTGGCACCGATACTCACCGTCACCGAGCGCCTGATACCGGGCTGGGGTTCAAACACGGCGGAACTGATGAGATCCTTTATTCTGTTTCCCACCACGCAGGCCTTTTTGAGTCTGGTTTCCGGCAGCAGAACAGCAAACTCTTCTCCGCCGTACCGGTAGGCGGTGTCCATTGACCGCATACAGGAGTTGATGATCCGGCCGATGGCCATGAGCACCTTATCCCCTTCCAGATGGCCCCAGGTGTCGTTGTAGTTCTTGAAAAGGTCAATATCTAAAATCATCAGGGACAGGGCATGGTTATACCGGTCGTTACGCTCAATTTCCATTTTGATCTGCCGGAAAAAATGCCGGGAGTTAAACAGTTTGGTCAGGGCATCGGTGATGGCAAGTTGCTCCAGTTCCTTGAGCAGCCTGGTCCGCTCTTTTTTGAATTCCGCCTCCCGGAGTACCCGCTTGATACGCAGATCCAGCTCCTCGAACCGGAAGGGTTTGAATATAAAGTCACTGGCCCCGGTTTTTACCGCCTCTTCATAAGAATAGTCCGCACTGTAACCGGTCATGACCATGACATCAGCTTCATATTTATCTTTGATGATGCGGGTCAGTTCCAGGCCGTCCATGCCATGCATCATAATATCGGTGAGCACCACATCAGCCGGGAAGGTTTCCATTTTTTCCAGGGCCTCTTCAGCACTGGAAGCGCTTAGCACCCGGTAGGAGAGAAGGGATAGGTATTCTTCCACAGACTCTTTGATGGCGGAATCATCATCAACGATCAGGATCGCATGGGCCATTTTCTTATGTTCTCCAGAAAATTTGGTTTGCTCATATGGGCTTGTCTTGACACGCTTTCCAGCAATTGATACATGTATTGACCAGAAATTTATATGAACCAGAAACCTAACGTATAAACACAATATTTGTCAACGCTTAGTTTGGAGCACTATTGAAGATTCATCAAAAACAGGTCCGCAATTTTTCCATTATCGCCCATATAGATCATGGCAAATCCACCCTGTCGGACCGGCTGATTCAATTGACCGGGATTGTGTCCGAGCGGGATATGAAAGAACAGATTTTGGATTCCATGGACATTGAACGGGAACGGGGAATTACCATAAAATCCCAGACAGTGTCTTTGCCGTACACAGCACCGGACGGCACCGAGTATCTGCTGAATCTCATCGATACCCCGGGACATGTGGATTTTTCCTATGAAGTCTCCCGTGCCCTGAAATCATGTGAAGGGGCGTTGATAATTGTGGACGCTTCCCAGGGGGTGGAGGCCCAGACCCTGGCCAACCTGTACCTGGCCATGGAACTTGATCTGACCATTGTTCCTGTGATCAACAAAATCGATCTGCCCTCTGCTGAAATTGAATGGGTGAAAAATCAAATCGAGGAAGACCTGGGGCTGGACAGGGAAAATGCCCTGCTGGTATCCGCCAAGACCGGCCTGGGGGTGGAACAGATATTTCCTGCTGTTGTGGCGGCCATCCCCCCGCCCAAAGTGGATCCGGACAACCGGTTCAAGGCCCTGATCTTTGATTCCCACTATGACACTTTTCGGGGCACTATTGTGCATTTCCGGATATTTGACGGCACCATCCAAAAAGGGGACACCATTTTGTTCATGCAGAATGATTCCCGGTACAAGGTGGAGGAGGTGGGGTTGTTCCAGATCAAAAGGGTGCCCCGGAAAAGCCTGTACGGGGGCCAGGTGGGGTATCTCATTGCCGGTATCAAAAACATTGCCGATGTCAAGATAGGCGATACCATCACCATGGCGGACAGGCCCTGTGAAAAACCGGTGGGCGGATTTCGGGAACCCACACCGGTGGTGTTTTCCTCCATGTACCCTGTGGCATCAGATGATTATGCAGAACTTACCGAGGCCCTGGATCGGCTCAAGCTCAACGATGCCTCTCTTATCTATGAAAAAGACAACTCCGTTGCACTGGGATTCGGATACCGGTGTGGGTTTCTGGGGCTGCTGCATCTGGAGGTGGTCCAGGAGCGCCTGGAGCGGGAGTATGACATATCCCTGATCCTGACCTCCCCATCGGTACAATATGAGATTACCACCATGGATGGAGACATCCTTATTATTGACAACCCGGTGGACTATCCGGATCCGGCCGAAATTGTCAAGACCAGGGAACCGTTTATCGATGCCACCATTATCGTTCCGGACCGGTATATGGGCAATGTGATGCAGGTATGCCATGAGTTCCGGGGGGTGAGCAAAACCTACCAGTATCTGACCTCCAACCGTATGGAAATGAAATTTGAACTGCCCCTGGCAGAGGTGGTGTATGAGTTTTATGACCGGCTTAAATCCGTGACCCAGGGGTATGGGTCCTTTGATTATGACATTTCCGGGTACCAGGAAACCAATCTGGTGAAGCTGGATTTTCTCATCAACGGGGAACGGGTGGATGCCCTGTCCATTCTTATTCACCGGGACAAGGCAGAGGCCCGTGCCAGGACAGCCTGTAAAAAACTCAGAGAGGAGATTCCCAGGCAGCAGTTCAAGATCCCCATCCAGGGGGCCATCGGCGGCAAAATCATTGCCAGGGAAACCATATCCGCTTTTCGAAAGGATGTCACCGCCAAATGCTATGGAGGGGATATCTCCCGGAAACGCAAGCTGCTGGAAAAACAGAAAAAAGGCAAAAAACGCATGAAAATGGTGGGCTCGGTGGAAATTCCCCAGTCCGCATTTTTATCGGTTCTTAAAACAGAATAATGTCCTGTGGTTTTTTATATGAAAGCCATCAGTAATCAGCTAACAGCTAATAGCTAATAGCTAAAAGCTAATAGCATTCATCATTTGTTGTGCCCGTCAGGGCATGGGGGGTTTATATGAAAGTAGTGAGATATGAGGTTTGAGTGGTGAGAAAAAAATATCAAATTAGCTTCTCTCAATACTCATAACTCACCTCCTCATAACTTTCATAATTTGTTATTACGAAAACACTATCATTATAAAGGCACATGTTATGGCGTATGAAACAATTGTATTGGAAACCAGAAACCAGGTGGGTCTGATCAAGCTGAACAGGCCAAAGGTGCTCAATGCCATGAACCGGCAGTTGTGGACCGAAATGATGGATGCCCTGGATACACTGGGCCGGGATGACCAGATCAAGGCGTTGATCATTACCGGTGAAGGCCGTGCCTTTTCCACCGGCGCAGATCTGAAAGATTCCAAGGGCCGCTCCATCGAGGCCTACCGCCAGTACCTGGAGTCTCTGCAGGAAGCATCCAGAAAAATCATGCGGTTTGAAAAACCCACCATTGCCGCTATCAACGGGTATGCACTGGGATCCGGATATGAACTGGCCCTGGCCTGTGATATCCGCATTGCCGCGGCCACTGCCCTGATCGGGTCGCCCGAGGCAAAAGTGACATCTTCGGTCACCGGCGGGGCCTTCCGCCTGATCCAGGATCTGGTGGGGCCGGGCAAGGCCAAGGAATTGCTGTTTACCGCTGAAAATATCACCGGAGAAGAAGCCTGCCGCATCGGCCTGGTGAACAAATCCGTGCCCCTGGAACAGCTCATGGATGAAGCCTTTGCCATGGCTGATAAAATCAGTGCCAATTCCGCTTTTTCCCTGAAGCTCATTAAAAGGGGCCTGGGCATGGCAGCTGGAGAAACCAGCCTGGAGGCGCTCATGGATTATGAGATTGAAGCCTGTCTGGCCTGTGTATCCACCAAGGAACGGCAGACATCTCTGGATGACTTTGCAGGCCGCAAAAATAAATAAAGGAAAAATTCATGCTGGAACATGTTTTGAACGCAAAATCGGTTGCCATTATCGGTGCGTCCCGGAACAAGACCAAGCGGGGGTATCAGGCTATTAAAACCCTTCTGGCAGACGGTTTTGAAGGCGAAATTTACCCGGTGAACCCAAAAGAAGACACCATTTTGGGGCTGAAATGCTTTACAGATATCACAGATATCCCGGAAAAAGTGGACCTGGCCCTGATCACCACCCCGGCCCGGACCATTCCCAAAATATTGGCAAACTGCGGTGCCAAGGGGGTGGCAGGGGCGGTGATCATTGCCGGCGGTTTCCGGGAACTCGGAGAAAAAGGCCGTATCCTGGAGCAGGAGATGGTGGATGCCGCCAAAGCAAACCAGGTCCGGCTCATCGGCCCCAACACCTCGGGCATGATCAATTTGAAAAGCAACATGAACCTGGTGGGGATCCAGGATGTCCCCCGGGGGAACATTGCGCTGCTGTGCCAGAGCGGCAACATGGCCCTGACCCTGATCACAGAAGCCACTCTCCGCAAACACGGCGGTTTTACCTATTATGTGGGGGTGGGAAACGAATCCGACATCAAATTTCACGAATACCTGGCCTTTTTCAGAAATGATCCGGATACCAAAGCCATTCTCATGTATGTGGAAGGCATGAGCCAGGGCAGAGAATTCCTTCAGGAGGCTTACAAAACCAGCCTTGAAAAACCCATCATCCTGCTCAAGAGCGGCCGGTCCGACAAGGGCCGCAAATCTGCCGGATCACACACCGGGTCCCTGGCCGGCATGGGACAGGTGGCAAAATCCGCCTATGAACGGGCAGGGATCATGGTGATCGAAAATTCGGATGAACTGTTTCCGGTGGCGGAAACCCTG
>DATFJY010000325.1:0-17574 GCA_035268905.1 Desulfotignum sp. | reverse complement strand
GATTGCTGACCCCGATGGGCAGTTTTTTCATCTTCCGTCCTCCTGTGGAGCGTTGGCTTGATTCATCCTGCGCCTCTGCGGGCTACGGCGCAACTGTTAAAATATTACAATAACACATTCAGTATCGATTGAAATCACATCTTTTTTCAACCCGGACATCCACGACCAGCTGTTCACACATGCCCACGGCCAGGGCATACACGATATCCGATGCCAGGTGGCGGACAATGGCGGCGTCAAACAGCAGTTTTGATTCTGTGGGAAATTCCTCATCCCCCTGCCAGAAAAGCACGGCCACGGGCACCCGGGGCGTGATGGAAAAAGAAAATGCAGCATCTGCCAAAGCCAGTCCCGTACCGCCGTACTGCGCGCACTGTCGGGTGAACCCCGGGATATCTTTATCAAACCGGGAAACAAGCAGATGGGTCGGGATTTCATGGGGGCCCCTGAAAAAGGTCGAGCCGCCGGGGATATCTTTCTCCGAGATCCATTGACCTGACGGCTGGATCTCCTGGGCAGACAGCAGGTAATGCATGATAAACAGATCAAAATAGGGATGCAGCGGCTCTCGATCTGAACTGACACAAAAAATCCGGCCCTTCCGAAGATCCACGGCATAGTCTGTCCCCCAAACGGTCAGCCCATAGGTTTCGGTGGTCTCATCATACGTGCATATGGCCCTGCGGCAGGTATCGAACGGGTCCTGTTCCGCCAGCCGGGTAAAAAATACGGGGTCCACTAAATCATTCATTCTTCATCACCCTGTTACATAATGTTCCATTACGGTTACAAACATGACATCAAATGGCTTTCATCATTTCAAGGGGCTCGCCCCCAAAAAGTGTAATTAATTGATGAAAGCTATCAAACATATCGGGAATTGACAACAGATAAGTAGGACCTGCGGTGTATCCGGCGTATCTACCCGGGAACGGGTCGCCGATTTGAGGCGCGCTGTGATCCGGCTTTTTCAGATGGCTTGATCACCAGATCAAACGCATCGGAGAATACCATGCAGATCACTTCCAGAAACCGGCTGCCTGTGGTTACTTATAACCGGATGTCGATTCCCTGGTTAAATGGGTCAATCTGAATAAAATGGTATTGGCACAGACAATCTATTCCTGAAGCCCATGAAAATCCTTGACAAAAAAAGGTGCCTCTGGGTATTAAAAAGTATTCCTTTTTAGGCTTGATTGCCGGGGTAACCACGCTGCTGATAAATAATGCACCAAAACAAGGATGTATCGGGTGACACGAAAAAAAATGCTGTTGATCGCCGGGATGGCTGTCGTGGGGGCTGGCATTCTTCTGGGGGCGGCTGCACCGAAGCTGATTGCCTGGTCATCGACCCCGCAGTTCTGTAATTCCTGTCATGTCATGAACGACCAGTATGAAGCCTGGTTCAAAACCGGGGTGCACCGGACCATTCAATGTATTGACTGCCATCTGCCCAATGACAATGCCGCCAATCATTTTTTGTGGAAAGGCATCGACGGTACCCGGGACCTGGTGTTCTTCCATACGGGAATTTATGAGGACCCCATCGAAATTACGGATCGCGGCAAAGGATTCATTCAGCAGAATTGTATCCGGTGTCATGAAGGCATTGTTTCCCGGATAGCCACCGACGGCCAGGAGTGCTGGTCCTGTCATAGAAGAATTAACCACAAGGCTGCCATTTTCAATGCGGTTGTCAATTGACGCCGGCCAGCCGATTTTCCCAAGGAGTTCTGTTGCTATGGTAAGAAACGCTGTGATGATGTTAACGGGCCTGCTGGTGGTGTGCCTGTGCCTGGCAGGGTGTGATTCCAAACCGGAAACCTATCTGGCGGCTCAGATCGATGAAAATGACTATGATCCTGAAAAATGGGGGGATGCATACCCGCTGCACTATGAATCCTGGTTAAAGACCAAAGAGCCGAAACCTGTGGACAAAAGCCGGTACAAAAGAGGATGGGACACGGACAAAGTCGTTTATGACAAACTCAGTGAATTCCCGTTTCTCGGGGTGTTGTATAAAGGATGGGGATTCGGCATCGAGTACAATGAACCCAGGGGGCATTTTTATGCGGTGACCGACCAGATCGAGATCGATTCCTCCCGGGTGGCCTCCGGCGGGGTGTGCCTGGCCTGCAAAACCCCGTTTCACCGGAAAATGACCGATACCCACGGACTGGATTACCTGGGCAAACCGTATCTGGAAGCCCTGGACATGCTGCCCGAAAAGCTGCGGGAATTAGGGCCGGCCTGTTATGACTGCCATCTGCCGGATCCCCTGGAGCTGACATTTAAAAAAGCCCACCTGGAAAAAGGGCTGGAAATGATCGGAAAAAAAGATCCCTCCCGGCAGGAACTGCGGATTCTTGCCTGCGCCCAGTGTCACATCACCTATTCCGTGCCCAAAGACAAAAATAACAAAGTGGCCGGTGATGTCACCATGCCCTGGCGGAACGGCACCTGGGGGAATATTTCCATTGAAGGGATCATCGATGTGCTTTTGACCGACGAGTTTCGGCTGGAATGGGTCCAGAAGATTACCGGGTTCAAGATGCCGTTCATCCGCCATCCGGAATTCGAGCTGTTCTCCCGGGGCAGCGTGCATTTCAAGGCCGGGGTGGCCTGTGCCGACTGCCACATGCCGTTTACCCGGTCCGGCAGTTACAAGATTTCAGACCATGATGTTACCAGTCCCTTGAAAGCGGATCTCAGGGCGTGTGCCCAGTGCCATACCCAGTCCAAAGAATGGCTGACGGAACAGATTTTCCACACCCAGGACCGGACAACATCCCTGATTCTCCGGGCCGGGTACGGCACCGCCACCTGCGCCCGGCTGTTTGAGACCCTGCATCGAGCCCAGGCAAAGGGTGCGGCCGTGGACAAGACAGTATACCAGGAAGCCAAAGATTTTTACATGCAGGCGTTTCTGCGCATCGTATTCATCAATGCGGAAAATTCGGTGGGGTTTCACAACGCGGCGGAAGCCGGTCGGGTGCTCGGGGATTCCATCGCCTTTGCCGGTAAGAGCGAAGCCCTGCTGCGGCAACTGCTGGCGGGCGCGGGCATAAATCCGGGCCTGGAAGTGGCACTGGATTTAGGTGAAACCCTGAACAACCGGGGTGAGGCAAAATTGAATTTCAGGCCGGAACAGGAATTTACAGACCCGTTCGGTGTTCAGGACAAGCTGCTGTCGGAACAGGCTAAGGGTCTGTAACGGGAATGAGTAACTGAACATAGTTTCCGGTACCAGCCTGCCGGTTTCAGGTGACGGGCACCATGAGGTTGCCCGGGATGGTGATGGCGTGTTTTGCCGGCAGGGTTGACAACACAAGGTGTTTGCGTTCATAATCCTGACCACAAAGGGTATCGTCATGAACGATGAAACATCAAGGAGACAAAACCATGCGCGTAATCAAACTCACTGAAACCAATGAATTCAAACCCGGCGTGATGAAACGGTTTTTTCTGGTGGAAACGTCAGAACATTTCAAAATCATCAATTTCAACCTGGATGCCGGGGTGGTGTTTCCGGTTCATTCCCATGATCTGGACGGAGAGCTGTCCATTCAGGTGCTGGAGGGAAAAGGATGGTTCCTTGGAGAAAATGATGCAAAAATACCTGCGGAAAAAGGGGATATCCTGATTTCAGAAATCAGGGAACCCCATGGGGTCGAATCGGATACACAGATGAGAATTCTCGTCACGATTGCACCGCCGATCTGATAAAAAACATGCATGGAATCATGCCTTTGTTTTTACCACCAGAACTCCGGGTATTTTCTTGATCCGGCCATGGTGTTGACAACCAGTGCCACAATCAGCATGATGACCACTCCTGTGAGTACGGGAAACAAGACATATAAATAGCCCAGACTGTGGATTTTTTCACTGCCGATTACCGCAATCAGGGCCGTGGCTCCACCCGGCGGGCTCTGACTGCCCCCTTTCATTATTCATTTAACGCACTGAATGTCATGTTATACTCCTTCGATTGTTCATGGGATTGTGTTCCGGATGATCTGTTCCTCCGGTTTGTCCGGCCGATGGCGCAACATGGAATATACCGGCATGGGGGTATCGATCCCTTTCAAGGTGACGTTTCCCCTGTCGTAGACCGTCCAGATGTCTTGAATCAGTTTGCGGGTCTCTTCCCCGATAAGGATATCGCCGCCGGAGGCATAATCAGACAAACGGGCGGCAATATTGGTGACAGTGCCCGTGGCCGTATAGGTCATCCGGGTCCCCAGATCGCCTTTGAGCCGGGTCATTCCCAGAAGCGCACTACCTGAATTGATACCGATGTTCACCGGAACAGGGGGCATGTCATCGGGCAGGGAGCGGTTGATGATCCGGTTCTGGGCCATTATTTCAAATGCAGCCTTGATGGAATTGATCGCGTTTGTCCGGGGGTCATGGCTTTTGAAAAGAATCATGAGCGCATCCCCCGAGGTTTCATTGATATCCCCATGAGACCGGTGGATGGGATCCACAAACGTGGAAAACATCCGCTCGATGATGGCGTTGATTTCCGCCTCCGGGCGATTCGCCGACAGCTTGGTGTAATTTTCCAAATCCAGGAACAGCACGGTAATGTCTTTTCGCTCCTTTTCCCTTGTGAGCAATTCAGGTTGTTTGTCCGCCATATGCCTGACCGCATCCGGTACAAAAGGGGAAAGGTGGTTCAATGTCTTGCTGATATGTATTTTTTCCCGGGTGATCTGCCACTGGCGTTTGGCATTCAAGATAATAGCGCCCAGAATGTCGGCCATATCTTTGATGAGAAAAAAATCTTTCCGTGAAAAACGGGTCACCGGCTGGATGACAACGCTGACCGCTGCCACGACCTGTTTTTCCACAGACACGGGCACCGCACATTCAGACCCGATGGCGACCATGGTGCCATCGGGTCGCCGGACCGGTTCACTTTTTGGTACCACAACGGCTTTGCCCTGTGTGATCGCTTTTTGCACGGCCGGCCGATGCCGTTTACAAGATTGACAGTCCACGGGTGTTTTGTACAGGGCACACTGCAGCGGTCGTGTATATTTCAATGCATCCGGATCGATCAGAAGAATACAGACTTCCATGGCATTGGGGATGAGGGTACGGAGGGACTCCCGGGCCTTCTCGATAATGTCGTTCACTTCTGTCAAAGCGGCTGTTTTTGTTATGAAATTCCGTTGAACGTAAAATCGTTCTTTGTAAAATTGTTCCATGAACACCTCGTGCTTTTTTCCTCACATTACCCTGTTGGGGCCGGCCCGAAACAAAGACACCTGACAACCTGCTGTGTTTCCGTGGTTCAGACCATGTGGAAATCATGGCCCGAACCAGGGAAAAAGCGATCCGATCTTAGTTGCCGGCCATCATGGCGGCAATGTCTTCTTCCACTTCTCCGGTGGGTTTGATGTCAAAGTTTTCCACCAGCACATTGAGCACGGTGGGGGATACAAAAGCCGGGAGCGTGGGCCCTAAGCGGATGCCTTTGACCCCCAGGTGCAGCAGGGCCAGGAGCACGGCCACGGCTTTCTGTTCATACCAACCGATATCAAAGGAGATGGGCAGGTCGTTGATGTGGCCCACACCGAACACCTCCTTGAGCTTCAGGGCGATGACGGCCAGGGAGTAGGAATCGTTGCACTGCCCGGCATCCAGGACCCTGGGGATGCCGCCGATATCACCCAGATCCAGTTTGTTGTACCGGTATTTGGCGCATCCGGCTGTGAGAATCACGGTGTCTTTGGGCAGCTTTTTGGCCACTTCCGTGAAATACTCCCGGTTTTTCATGCGGCCGTCGCATCCGGCCATGACGATAAAGCGTTTGATGGCCCCGGATTTCACGGCATCCACCACCTTGTCGGCCAGGGCCAGGACCTGGTTGTGGGCAAATCCGCCCACCAGGGTACCGGTCTCGATCTCTTGGGGGGGCTGACATTTTTTGGCGCATGCGATCACCTCGGAAAAATCTTTGGTTTTGCCGTCTTCTCTGTCCGGGATATGGGTCAGGCCGGGATAGGACACCACGCCCGTGGTGAAGATGCGGTCCTGGTAGGTGTTTTTCTTCTTGATGGGAATGATGCAGTTGGTGGTCATGAGGATCGCACCGTTGAATGTTTCGAAATCCGTGTTCTGGTGCCACCAGGAACTACCGTAGTTGCCCTTGAGGTGGTCATATTTCTTGAAGGCCGGATAGTAGTTGGCCGGCAGCATCTCGCCGTGGGTGTAAACATCCACGCCTGTGCCTTCGGTCTGTTTGAGCAGTTCATCCATGTCTTTCAGATCATGGCCGGAGATGAGGATGCCGGGGTTTGTGCCCACCCCCAGGTTGACCTCGGTGATTTCCGGATTGCCGTAGGCAGAGGTGTTGGCCTGGTCCAGGGCTGCCATGGTGGTCACGGAGCATTCGCCGGCTTTCAATACCAAGCCCACCATCTCGTCCACGGACAGGTCTTCGGTGGTGGAAACCAGGGCGGTGAGGATGAAGTCATAGATCTCATCTTTTTCCACGCCCAGAATGGCGGCATGGTCGGCATAGGCGGAGATCCCTTTGACCCCGATAATGAGCAGCTCCCTCAGGGAGCGGACATCTTCGTTTTCCGTGGCCAGGACCCCGACTTTTTTGGCTTTTTCCTGGTATTCCGCCTCATTGTCAGAGAACCAGATGGCGGCGTCGGGCAGGGCTCCGGCTGCTTTGCCTTCCACTTTGTCCTTGACGGATTTTTTGAATTCCTGGGCTTTTTTGATCCATTTGACCAGGTTGGCATCATTGAAGTTCGTATTGGTGATGGTGGTGAACAGGGCCTGGGTCACAAACCGGCCCGCCTCCGTGGTCAGATCCACGCCGGCGGATTTGCCCTGTTTGGCCAGTACGGCAATGCCCTTGAGATGGAAAATCAAGAGATCCTGGAGATTGGCGGTGGTGTCTTCTTTGCCGCACACGCCTCTGACAGTGCATCCGGTATTTTTGGCGGTTTCCTGACATTGAAAACAAAACATGGTGTTGCCTCCTTGTTATATGTTGCATTTATGTTGCTGTATGTGTCAGCCGGTCATCCGGTATTTTCAGCCGGCTGCTGTTCATTTCGATGACAGAATAGTACAGATGAACAGCCAAGTCCTTGATATGGATCAATTTGTTAATGTCATTTTGAATTTTTTTTACAAAACAGTTGTGGGATATATCCTGTCATCTGTTTTGAGGTTGTTGAGCCCTGAAAACAGGCTCACCTTTGAGAATTTGGAAACCCCGGTGAGAAAGGCGAACCGGACCCAGGCATCACTGTCCTTGATGATGGAGCCACAACCCCCGGAACAGGTCCCGGTTCCCCTCGAATGCCTCTTTCAATGTGTCGATGAACAGGGATTTGCCAAATCGGCGCGGCCGGGAAAGAAAATAGTATTTTCCGCTTTCAGCCAGTTGATAAACAAGCTCGGATTTATCTACGTAGGCATACCCCTTTTGGATAATCTCCCGAAGATTGCTGACCCCGATGGGCAGTTTTTTCATCTTCCGTCCTCCTGTGGAGCGTTGGCCGGATTCATCCTGCACTTCTGCAGTCTAAGGTGTAACTATTTAAAATATTACAATAACACATGCAAACCATAAATATAAGCATAATCGGTTTTTTGCACTACGTAAATTGGTTGCCACCGGAATCCCGGATCTTTTCCACAATGCCCAGATTTCCCAGGATCATATACATGCACGGAATGACCAGCAGCACCAGGATGGTGCTGGCCATCAGGCCGAATGAAGTGCCGATGACCAGGGGGATCAGAATCTGGGCCTGGAGGCTTTTTTCAAACAGCAGGGGCAACAGGCCGGCAATGGTGGTGGTTGAGGTGAGCAGCACGGCCCGGAACCGGTCCTGACTGGCTTGAACCGCCGCATCATATATGGATTTCCCCTGTTTTCTGGCGGTTTTTAAAACAGTACCAGCAAAATGGAATCATTGACTACAATGCCCCCTAAAGCGATGAATCCCAGCAGGCTCGGCATGGAGATGGGCACCCTCATCAGGCCGTGGCCCCGGGATAGGGAATCCGGATCTCCACCTCCTTGGGGGCAAAATCCGGCTGGGTTTCCTTGAGGATATGGGCAGGCTCAAGGACCCGGCAATGAGAAAAGCCAGCATCAGCAGGTTGGCTCCGGTGGGGTGGCCGGCAAAAAAACGGATCATGGTGTCATGCCTTCCGCCTGTGCCAGTTGTTTCAGACGCTGCACCAGATTATCATCCATGACCGGCCGTACCTTCATGCCGGTGATGGCAAACGCGGGATCCGACACCACCACCCGCTCGGTGCCGGACAGGCCCGAAGCAATCACCACAAACTCTGACTGGGCAAACGCCACGGTGACCGGCTGCTTCTCCAGCCGGTTGTCCGGTCCCACCAGAAACACGTCACTGCCGTGGATCGCGGTTCGGGGCAGCACTACCTGTCCGGCCCGGGCCGGGGCGGTCAAAGCCACGTGACAGAAAGTCATGCCCGCCAGAGGTTGCCCTGATATCTATTTTGTGCCGTCACCGATCAAAGGCAGTTCTTTTTCCAGGGTGAAATATACCAGAAATTTTGGTTCCTGATTTTCATCGGTGTACCTGCGGCGTTTGATTTTGCCCACCAGTTCCGGATTTTCTTCCTCTCTGACCTTTTTCAAAAAAAGCCGTTTCCCCTTGTAACCGGGGCCGTTTTCAATGAAAAGAAAGGATGCATGGGGATTGGATGTCAGGTTGTGGTGGGTCAGCCGGTCCCGCATGATAAAGGCCAGTTTGTCGTCTTCCAGAAAATGCGGCCGGGAATAGATGGCGCTGTCCACTTTGCCGCTGCTGTCAGCTGTTGCCAGAACACCGGTGCCTTTGGTATTTTCAAAATAGAACTTCAATGCTTTCATGATCTCTCCTTGTAGTGCGTGTTTATGCCATATCAACAAGTGCCGTTATTGCAACAATAGTCATGCCGGCTTGAAAGTAAAGGGCTTCATTGGAGACGGTGGCTGACAAAAACAGATTACCCCTCAGAATGGCGGGTTACTGATACACCAAACGGTCACTCAGGCGGCAATCCCGTAGAATCCCCAGAGCATGAACATGACCACGGCCATGAAAATAATGGTCATGCCGGTGCCTGCCCGGACATAGTCCTTGACCCGGTATTCCCCGGGCCGCATGATCAGGGCATTGACCTGGTGGGTGGGAAGGATGAAAGTGTTGGAGGCGGCAATGGCCACCAGCATAGCCGCCATTCTGGGATCTGCCTGGCACTGCACCGCCATGTTCATGGCCAGCGGAATCATGAGCACGGTGGCCCCGATATTGGAAACAAACAGGGTGAACGCGGATGTCAGGGCCCCCACCAGCAGAAAAAGGGTGACAGGATTTAACAAATCGTGCAGCAGATGGGTCAGGCTTGCTGCCAGAAATCCGGCGGCCCCGGTTTTTTCAAAGGCAAGCCCTAAGGGAATGAGCCCGGCCAGCAGAAATACCGTCATCCAGTCCACGCTCTGGTATGCCTGGTCCAGGGTCATCACCCGGGTGAGCACCATGGCGACAGCACCGGCCAGCAGGGAAATGGACAGCTGGATATTGAATCCCATGGCCATGACAAGAGCCATGGCCAGGCAGGCCAGGGCTTTTCCGGCATTTTCCGGGTACAGGATTTCCCCTTGCAAATGTTCGGTAAAGGCCAGAATCGGTTTTTGCCTGATAAGGTGAAATTTTTCCCATTCCCCGTGAAGAAGGACGGCATCACCAGGCTGGATTTTGATTTCAGATATATTTTCCAGAATGACCTGGTTCTGGCGGTACAGGGCCAGGGGGTTCACCCGCAGTTTTTTGCGGAATCCGTACTGGTGAAAGGTTTTGCCCACCAGTTCAGACCGGGGGGTGACAATGGCTTCGGTGATACCGGCATGGTCCACGGACAATACCCCGGAAAGCCGGTTCAGTCCGGGCTCCAGAATCCAGCCCATGTCCTGTGCCAGGTTTCGGACATGTTCTTCGTTGGCCACGATACCCACCACATCATCGGGTTCGATCACATCGGCCCGGCCGGGTTCGGTGACCCGGTAACGGCCGCTGTGCTTGGAGATACACACCACAGTGGCATGGTATTTGGGCCGCAGTTCCAGTTCTTCCAGGCGCCGGGTATAAAAATCCGACGGCACCCGCAGCTCAAACACCTTGCTCACCTCCCGGCCATAGGTGCATTCCAGGTCATGGTTCAGCAGGGTACAGGCATCGGCAACAGGGGCACATTTGGGCAGCACCCATTTTCCCAGTACAACAAAATAGGCCAGGGCAGCCAGGACCAGGGCGATGCCCACCGGGGCCACGGAAAACAGAGAAAAGGGGGAATAGGGTTGATGGGCGATCAGATCCGGGTTTGCACCCCACCACGCACCTGCCAGGTCGTTGAGGAGAATCAGGGGGCTCGATCCTACCAGGGTGATGCACCCGCCAATGACTGCAGCATATCCCATGGGCATCAGTACCCGGGATACGGGCACGTTCAGCTGCCGGCACATGCGGTTGACAGCCGGCAGAAACAGGGCCGCGGCCCCGATATTCTGCATGAAACTGGAAATAAGGGCCACCGTGCCCGCCACCAGTGTCATCATCCGCTTTTGGCTTCTGCCGGATATTTTTATGATCCAGGCTGCCACCTGGTTCATCACCCCGGTCCTGTCCAGGCCGTGCCCGATGATGATCACGGCGATGATGGATACCACGGCATTGGAACTCAGCCCGCTGATCGCCTCTCCAGGGGTGATCAGCCCGGACAGGGGCAGCAGCACGATGACCAGCAGTCCCACCATGTCCACCCGCACCACGTCAAATGCGAACAGGAGAATGACCCCTGTCAGAAAGCCATAGACAGCCAGCATCTCTCCTGTCATGCCGGCTGGCAGAAACGTCAGCTGATCAAAGGGCATCTAATCTTCCATGTCTGTTTCCATGAAATTGAACCAGTACCCGTTGTTGGAGGCAAAATCCAGCTCGATCTGTACCACTTCCACATGGCGCTGCTCGATTTCATAGAACTTTTTCAGGATATCCCGCACAGGACCTTTCTGGGTTTTCTGGATGGCGTCATGGTAAAACCGGCTGGTTTCCATTTCCAGGGACAGGGCCGCATTCAATACCCGTTTCAAGTCTCCAAGAATATTTTGGGGAATTTTCTTTGCCATTTCCCGGATCTTTTCCAGGTCCCGGGCAGGCAGGGGAATGGCGGTGTCCGGTTTTTTTATGTCCAGCTGTTTTTGTTCCCGTAAAACGCCCAGGCTGTATTCCAGAAATTCTACATGTCCCTGTTCATCCTCTGCCAATGCCTTGAACAAAGCTTTTCCCTGGTCATCGTCAATGTTTTCCACGGCAGAGCGGTAAAGGTCCCGGATCTTTTTTTCATACACAAGGGCTGTGCTGAAAATCTCTTCAGAGGTCATTTTTTTCTCCATTTCCTAAGATTCGTTGGGCATGGGTAAATATGGCAAAATTGGTCGGTCTGACAAATCCCACCAGGGTGATGCCCATTTCCCGTGCCAGCAGGATGCTCTGGTGGGTGGGGGCACCCCTGGATGCCAGAATGGGAATTTCCAGGCGCCGGGCCTTGTGCAGGATTTCAGATGATATCCGCCCGGTGCAGGCCAGCATGACGTCGGAGACGTCTGTTTTTTCCAGCAGCAGGGTGCCCAGCACCTTGTCCACGGCATTGTGCCGGCCGATATCATCGATAAATAAATCCGGGAGACGGCCCCTGATACTGGCAGCAGCTGAATGCACCCCTCCGGTGATTCTGTGCAGGTCGGAACAGCGCTGAAGCCAGCCGATGACCTGAATGATATCTTTGGCATGCACCCGGCACTGGCTGTCAATGGGGTGGCGGGATGACAGCTCCATCATGGAGGTGTACATCACCCCTTTGCCGCATCCTGATGTATACACCCGCTGCCCCAGCAGATCCGGATCAATCAATTCTGTGACCTGGATGTCTGCCCGCCATTTTTTTTCGTCCAGATAAAAAGATACGATATCCTCTGGAGAGGAAACAAAGCCAGATGTGAACAAAAAACCGTATGAAAAGGCTTTTAAATGGGAAGGGGTGCACATGAGGGTGGCGATTTCCCTGCCGTTGACCTCAAAAGTCAAGGGCACCTCAGCTGCCACATGGGTCCCTTCTTCCGTCAGCTTTTCATCTCTGTAACGGGTGATGGTACAGGGGGTCATCTCCGTCAACGGGGTGTCATCATGCATTTTGGGTTCCTTTGGCTGTGGGCCGCTGGTTATATTACACCAGTCTGGAAAACTGGGTCAAAAAAACGTGACCATCACATTATAATATGTATACCATTGAATACAGGAATTTTAAAGGCTTGTGCAGATTATTTTGCCCTGCGCCTTTGCCGGAAGGCAGCAGCACAGGGCAAAAGGGGAAAAACCGGTAAGGATCAGTCCATCGGGCTGCAGTCAGGTGACGTTCTGGGATCGCAATCCATGGTCAGGGCAGGGGCGGGCATCAATTCTTTTTTGCAAAAAGGGCAGAAGGCGGTGGCCACATTGTTGTCATCCATGATGGATTCCGACTTAAAGGACATTTCAAAACGGGTTGAACCGGGATAGCTGCAATGTTCATGGGTACAGATATATTTTGTCTGCATTTTCGTAACACTCCTTGTTTAAAATTTACCAGATCATAACACCAATTTGTAAAAAAATCAATTGGTCTTGTGACGATCTTATGGCACAGCCATGTTAGCGCAGCGTCAGGATCCGGACAGAATCCGGTTAATGCCTGAAAAAAATGTGGTTCATCCTTTGATCACGGCCAGGGGCCGCAGCCTGGCCACCATGCGTGATATTCCGGCACCGTGAACGATGTGTACCACATCAGACACATCTTTGTAGGCTTCGGGCATCTCTTCAGCCAGGGTAGACCGGCCCGTGGACCGTACAAGAATGCCCTTTTTTTTCAGCTCATCCCGGATGGATCTGCCCTTGCCTCTTTTTTTTGCGGCTTTGCGGCTCAGCAGGCGGCCGGCGCCATGACAGGTGGACCCGAAGGTTTCTGCCATGGCAGTGTCTGTGCCGCACAGCACATAAGAGGCCCTGCCCATATCCCCGGGGGTGAGAATGGGCTGGCCCACTGTCTGAAATTTTTCCGGCATACCGGCAATGCCCGGCCCCAGGGCCCGGGTGGCACCTTTGCGCACCACGCATACCGCCTGTTTTTTTCCGGCAACCATATGGGTCTCTTTTTTGGCGATATTGTGGCAGACATCATACAGCAGGTGCATGTGCAGGCCCCGGGGACTGATGGACAGGGTTTCCATGAAAACCTGTCGGGTCCGGTGCAGCATGATCTGGCGGTTGGCCCAGGCATAGTTGGCAGCACAGGCCATGGCCGCCAAGTATTGCTGCCCCTGGGGCGACTGGATCATGGCACAGGCCAGTTGCCGGTCCGGCAGGTGCATGCCGGACTTTGCCACGGTTTTTTTCATGGCGGCCAGGTGGTCGTCACACACCTGGTGCCCCAGTCCCCTGGAGCCGGAGTGCAGCATCACCGTGATCTGGCCCGGAAACAAACCGAAAATGTGTGCTGTACGGGCATCAAAAATCTCATCCACCACCCCGATCTCCAGAAAATGGTTGCCGGATCCCAGGGTTCCCAGCTGGTTTTTCCCACGCTCAAAGGCCTTAGGGCTGATCAGATCCGGGTCAGCCTGATCCAGGCACCCGTTTTCTTCGGTATGGGCAATGTCGGCATCCCTGCCAAATCCCTGCGCCACAGCCCAGGCACTTCCCTGTTTCAATACCTTTTTCAGGTCTGCAGGTTTCAGGCGCACAGGGCCGGTGGACCCCACCCCGGCGGGCACTGCCTGGAAAAGTGCATTGGCCAGTGCCGGCAGGCGGGAGGTGATCTCATTTTTTGTCAAGGCCGTTGTGGCCAGGCGCACCCCGCAGTTGATATCATATCCCACACCCCCCGGGGGAATCACCCCGGTTTTCCAGTCAAAGGCAGCCACACCGCCGATGGGAAATCCATATCCCAGGTGGATGTCGGGCATGGCCATGGCAGCTGTGACAATACCGGGCAGGGTGGCCACGTTGGCCACCTGCTGCAGGCTGCCGTCCCGGTGTAATGCCCTGATGCCGGATGCATCGGTATAAATAATGCCCGGCACCTGCATCTGACCGGTTTTGGGGATCTGCCACCGGAACGGGTCAAGTGGTGCAAGGTGCATGGGGTTTCTCCTTTGTGTGGCGGATGGTTCAGTCCGGGCGCCTGCGGTGGATGTCGAGTTTGCGCATTCTGGATGCAAATGTGGACCGGTTGAGGCCCGAGGCTTTGGCCGCCCAGGTGACATTCCAGTTGTGTTTTTCCAAAAGTGCGTTCACATAGGTTTTTTCAAGTCCGGACCATGTCATGGCAGCCAGATCGGCCGGCAAGCCGCTGTCACCACCAACAGGGCCTGAAAAGCCGTTCCCGCCATCAGCCATGTCAGCAGGTTTTCTGATATGCTCCGGCAGGTGGACGGTTTCAATGGTATCGTCAGGGGTTGTCACCAGCAGGTAGCGGACCAGGTTTTCCAGCTCCCGGACATTGCCCGGCCATGCATAGGCCACCAGGTGCTGCATGGCCCCTGGCGCCATTTTCTTTTCCGGTGTGCCGGCGGTCATGGCTTCTTTTGAAAGAAAATGCCTGACAAGCAGGGGGATGTCTTCCCGCCGGCTGCGCAGGGGGGGCAGTTCCACCGGCAGAACAGACAACCGGTAAAACAGGTCCTGGCGGAAGCGGTTTTCCGCAACCATCTGTTTGATGTCCTTGTTGGTGGCAGCCACGATTCTGACATCAATATACCGCACCCGGGTTTCTCCTAAGGGTTTTATCTCATTTTTCTGGAGCACCCTGAGCAGGCCAGCCTGCACATTCAAGGGCATGTCACCGATCTCATCTAAAAATACCGTGCCTTTGTCAGCCGCTTCGAACAGACCGGCCTTGTCCCGGGCCGCACCGGTGAAAGCCCCTTTTTTATATCCAAACAGCTCACTTTCCAGCAGGGTGTCAGGGATTGCCGAGCAGTTCTGCACCAGGAACGGCATTTTTTTGCGGGGACTCAATTTGTGGATTTGCTCTGCCACCAGTTCTTTTCCTGTGCCGCTTTCTCCTGTGACCAGCACATGAAATTCGGTACCTGCATAACTTTTGACAAGATCCATACGCTGCTTGAATTCCCGGCTCTGGCCGATGATAAAAGGCTCCTGCTTGATGCGGGACAACGCGGTTTTCAGCTGCCGGGCCTTGCTTTTTTCCGTGGAAAACAAAATGGCATTGCTCAGGGCGATGGAGCAGATATCCACCAGGTTCTGCAGATGGGCCAGGTAGTCTTTGTCCAGATTGAGCCGGGTGCCGCCCGGACTGGTGTCGATGATCTGCACAGCACCATACACCTTATTGTCCCGTAAAAACAACGGAAAGCACAGGATCTGGCTGCTTTTTACCGCAAAGCTGTTTTCCACCTCCTTGAAATGGCGGCGGTCGCTTCTTGTCTCGGCCACCGTCATCTGCCGGTTCTCCATCACCCATCCCACAATACTGGGCTGGCTGCTGTCCAGGACAACGCCCCGGATATTTTCGCTTTCATCGCCTGCAGCTTCTACACAGATATAGGATTTTTTCTGCCTGATCCAGATGGATCCCCGCCGGACATTCTGGATTTCCAGCAGGGAGTTGAGAAATTTTTTCTGGAGGGCCCGGGGATCCAGTTCCTTGAAGAGGGCATAATCAGGTGGCTGCATAAAGTCTCCTGCAATAATGATATATAACTATTTAAATTAAATAATAATATTGGGTGTTAAATAAAACCATTGCCCAATCGCGGCTTTTTTTAATTAAGAAAAATATATCGAATAATATCAATAATATCAAACAATATATTCAGAGGATGGCATAAAAAATGAAATGATCAGGTTTAGACAAACCACCACCACCGGTATAATCCGGACCAAAGGAGTTGCCATGGAACATAAACGTGTGGAGCAGAAAATTCGGATTGACCGCCTGGATATCGCCAGACTCTCATGCCCGGACTGCGGCCGGAAAAAAATGCTGCAGATGTCGGGGCACCTATTTACCAAAAAGCATATCAAAATCAACTTTCGGTGCCCCTGCGGATATACCGGTTCCGCCATTTTGGAAAAACCCTCTGATACCCTTTCGGACGTGGGCCTGGCAGGCACCTTTATCTGCTCGGACAAAGCCCGGCGGTCCGGCAGAATGACCATCAAACGGCTGAACAGCCAGGGGATAACTTTTAAAACCAATATTGAACAGCAAATCGATCCCGGTCTGACCCTGAATCTGGAGTTTGTCCTGGATGACGGCAAACAGTCCATTGTCAAAAAAACAGTGAAGGTGCTGGTGAGAAACGGCAAGTATCTCAGTGCCGCATTCACATCAAGGGAACATTATGATAATCTTGGCCCGTACCTTTTCTTCAATAAATTGTATGTCTGACACATCTTTCAGCTGCTGTGCCTCACATCAAAGAATAAGGGTCCACATCTATGGCAATGGATGTATGTTTCAGGCTGCGGATATCCGGATGCTGCAGCATGGCTTGCACCAGGCAGCTGATTTGGTTGAGTGACACACTTTTCATCAGCAGCTGCCACCGGAACCGGGATGAGATCCGCTGAATAGGCGCTTCAATGGGGCCTAAAATTTCCACCTGCAGGGCATCTTCAGGCCCGCTGTTCAAAAGTAATGCCAGTATGTCCGCTGTTTTTTGGGCATGCCGGGCTGTTTTGTCCTTGTCCATGCCGGAGATTTTGATCTGGATGATACGGGCAAAGGGCGGGTATTTCAGGGCTTTTCTAAAAGGGATCTCCTGGTTGAAAAAGGCAATATAATCCTGGCGCCTGGAGGCCTCGATGGTGAAGTGGTCCGGGGTATAGGTCTGCATGATAACCGTGCCCGGCACATCTCCTCTGCCGGCCCGGCCGGCCACCTGGGCCAGCAGCTGAAACGTGCGTTCCCCAGCACGGAAGTCCGGCAGGTTCATGGAAAGATCCGCACAGATCACCCCCACCAGGGTTATGCCGGGAAAATCATGTCCTTTGGCCAGCATCTGGGTGCCCACGATAATGTCCACGGTCCGGTTCCGGATACTTTTCAGCAGCCGGAGGGCACTGCCTTTTTTTGCGGTGGTATCCTGGTCCATGCGTGCCAGCCGGGCATCGGGAAACATGGTTTTGAGCATGGTTTCGATTTTTTCCGTGCCAAATCCGAAATTCCAGATTTTTTTTTCCCCGCAGTCAGGACAGGCCGTATTTTCCGGCAGACAGAACCCGCATAAATGGCATTTGTACAGACGGTCCCCCAGATGGAAGGTCATGGTCACATCGCAGTGCCGGCAGTGCAGGGGCTTGTCACAGGCTTTGCAGGCTGGAAACGAGGCAAATCCCCGGCGGTTCAGAAAAATCAAGGCCTGGTTTCCCTTTTCCAGACACGCCCTGATGCCCCTGGCCAGTTCCGGTGTGATGATCCGGTCCACCGCTTTGGCTTCCTTGTATTTTCGCA
>DATFJY010000324.1:0-8317 GCA_035268905.1 Desulfotignum sp. | reverse complement strand
CACGGGCCTGTCCAAAGGTTAATCCGGATACGGAGCTGCGCCATCCATTAAGCGCCCGGCAAGTGACCTGATCTGGTGTGTCTAAAAACGGCAAAAAGGCTTTTTTAGACACCTCAGACCTGATCCTTCCTTATTTTTTTCTTTCGGCACGGCACACTGTTCTGGTGCTGCCGTGCCTTCGTCTTTTTGAGCCATTAAGTTAATTTGTATCGTGTTCCCAGGATTCCCAATTAACAAAAACTTGATCATCGCGTTTGACCTTCTTAAATGAATCAGATATATTAAACCCATATCGAATTAAACGGTTAATTGCCACTCTTCTTATTTTTCTTGTTATTTTTTTGCATCGCATTTGTCTGATCATCGGGTGTTGCTGAAAACACCTTAAGACTCTTTTAACCCAGTTTAATTTTATATGAAACGCTCTGTAACCCAAGAGATGTTTCAATTTTCGTTGTGGGTTGAATCTCGCTGAAATACTAGATCAGCCCGTGGTTGTTATAGTAAAATCTTTTAATATTAAAAAAAAGGAGAAAGCTATGGAGACCCACGAACTTCATTACGAAACCATGACCCGTTTGACCACTGCGATTTCCCAGAGTAAAGATCCTGAGGAAGTTGCCATGCTTACCGCCGAAAATGTGAAAAGCGCGTTCAATGCCAAAGGCTGCTCTGTTTTTCTGGTCAACAGAGAGACCAAAGAGCTTGGCCTGGTGGGATCTTCCGGGCTGAGCCAGGAATATCTCGAAAAAGGCCCGACTTATTTTAAACAGGCAATCAAAGAAGCCAAGGATGCGGTTCCCATTGCTATTTACGATGTGATGGATGATCCCCGGATTGAGTATCCTGAACAGGCGAAAAAAGAAGGGATTTCCTCGTTGCTGGGTGTGCCCATTATCAGCCATAATAAAGTTATCGGTGCATTGCGGGTTTACACTGCCGAACCATGGGAATTTTCACAAGAAGATGTCACCGTGATCCAGGCGGTTGCCCTGATTTGTGGTATGGCCATGGATATGTGCCGGATGTACAAAGGGTATAAAACCAGCATTGAAATATTGAAAAATATGAGGGATTCATCAAGTTTTAACGTCAACAAATGGACCCCGTATGAAGGTGTTCCTGCCAGTGTTGACCAGTCTATTTGCGATTATTAGTCAATGACAGGCGCTTAGCGGTTGCATGGTAATCTCCTTGCAGCCGCTTTTGCTTTTACTTGATGATCGAGTTTTAAGCCCATGGCCAAAGTCATTCCTCCTGTCGAGGGGCGTTGGTGGCGGTGGGTTGAGCAGCCAGGTCGGCCACTGTGCCGGTAAAGTCTTTTTCGAGCTTAGCCATAAAATTTTTCCATTCCAGACCGAAGCGGTAAAAGGCCGTAGCTGCAAGTTTTTTGGTGATGATGGCGTCCCGGTATTCCTGCATGGCATCGGTATTGAGGATGTCTGTGATCCGTTTTTTGCCCATTAGTTTGACTAAGGTTTTAGGGATATAAGCCGCCAGAATTTTCCAGACCAGGGTTTTTTGTTTTAATATGGTATTGAGCCTGGTTCGGAATATTTCCTGAAGAGCCAGGATCTCTTCCCCTGCCTTGTCCGATTGGGCAAAGAGCGGAATGTTCGGATCTGCGTTACAGCGGCGGATTAATATTTTTGTTTCCGCTGCCGTATGGGTTTTGACAAGGCCTAGGATTTCCCGAACCAGGTCATCGCACACCTTAGAATCTTCAAGTATGGCGGCCTCGTATTGGTCCCCGAGAAGGAACCCCGGGAGGACTTCGGCCATGACCGAGGAGAATACGCCGCCTTTGTTGGCAGTGGTCTCCTTGAGATGGCGGATGCGGGTGTTTGTGGCAATATGCCGACGGGCGTCGTTGTCGAAAAAAAGGCCGGCGCCTTCCACAATGAATTCAAGTTCTTTGAAATTTTTCAGAAAGGATGTGACGGTTCTCCCGGTGACGCCTTCCTTGAATCCGCCGCAAGGCAGACAGACCCGGATATCGGCCCTGCGGATGTACGCTCTCATTTCCGGGTTAAAGAGAAAGTTCCTGTGGAAGAGGGCGCTCTCTTCGACCACGGTACCATCAGGCAGAAAGATGCGCGCAGCTGTGGCCGGTACCTTGAATCCCCCGGGAGACAGCATGTCCGAAGGGAAGGCCAGGGTGCCTGCGGCAATGCCGGTACGGGCGGCTAAGGCCAGCTTTTCCAATTCGCCGGGATCCAGGCCGGCCGGGTCAAAGAGGAGGCCCTCATTGTCTATGGCCAGGCAGATTCGGCCCTGGTAGCAGAGCAGTTCATTGCCCCCCAGCCGGCCGCCGGGTCCGCCGATGATCATCAGGTTCAGATCTTTTTCCCGGGCGTTATCGTGGTGGATCAGGGTACGGAAGGCCGCCATCATGGCTGTGGTGGTCATGCCCAGGGTTTTAATTTCTCCGCTGATTTTTTCCCGGATTTTTTCCAGATCCTGGGTGACCAGCTGGGATTTTCCGTTGACTTGCAGGTCGCTTAGGCCGTCTCCGGCCGGCAGCAGCCCGAACAATTTGCCGTTGTTCAGAAGACCGTAATTGTCGTGCAGGATGCCGCAACCTTTTTCCGTGGCAATGGTCCGCCAGTGGGGATAGCCCCGTTCCTTTGCCCTGAGGGCCACAGTATCCATGAGGCCTACCGTGCCCCGGTCCGGTTCGAAGAAGAGTATTTCAGGCCGGCCGTAATAATCCACTACATTTTCATTGGAAAGCGTGATATCCAGGATGCCCTCGGTGAAATCCAGTACGGCATCCCTGGGGTATTCCGCGTAAACCGGGTGGAGAACGATCACGCCTGCCGCGCCGTCTTCGCAGATGTCCTTATGCTTGAGCCGGCGGTTCCGGGGCCCCAGGATAAAGCTGAGCCGGGCCGCATTTTCCATCTGCCTTTTGTGGGACGCCGGACCACTTGTTACCAGACGCAAACCACCCCGGGCAATGTCGGCGGACCGCATGTGAATGCCTGCGGCATAGTGGCCATTGATAAAGAAAATTCCGTAGACGGGTCGGTTGTATACCAGGGTGTCCAGGATGCCTTTGTCCAGGCGGAAGCTGTAGGCCCGTTTGCCCGGGGTGTAAAAATTGGTCTTTTGGCAGTTGGTCACAAGTTTTGCCATGAACCGGAAGATTTGCAGGGCGGTGGGGTGTTCTGTGAGACGGGTTCGGCACATTCGGTGGAACGTCTCAAGTTGTTCCGAGGGGTCCTTTGCCGATTGAAGTGGGGTCAGGGCCGGGTCAAAGCGTTGGGCAAATAGTTTATATAACGCTTTGAGCAGGCCGGGGTGGGCTGTGACCGCCGTTTCAATGGTTCGTGCGTCAAAGGCGGCCCGGGCAGCTTTGTGAATCCGGTCGGCAAAGGCCTCTTCGCAGGCCTTGTCATCCAGGCGGGACATGATGGCACGATCGCTTTGGGCCTTGCTTTCCGAAAAAATAAATATCCGGGCAAAGTCAATGGCATTGCCGGCAAAAAGCATTTCTTTGTAGGTCAGTTTTTTTTCCACGTAAAGGTTCGTGACAGGGCCCACATGAAAAGCCAGGAAATCCTGAATGTCCCGGGTCAGGTCGGTTTCCTGGGTCCGTGAAATTTCTCCCCGGATATAGAGGGAACAAATGGACGTGGGCACATCAGTGCCGTCCCAATAGGGCTCCCAATAGGCCCGCATGAGAGTGAAGTCGTGGTCCTTGAGCAATTGCCGGAAGATGGGGATTTGGGGTGTGGCAAAATTCGAGTTGAACATGATCCGGGTTTCTGCGGTGGCCGGCAGATTGAAGGCTTTCACCAGGTGGGGCACCGATGCCTTGCAGTCCCTTAAAAATTTTTCATACCGCATACGGGTGGCTTCGGGCGTTGCCGTATAATCCCCGGCAAGATTAAAAAGAAAGGGCGACGCTTTGAACTCTTGTTTGGTGAAATCGTTTACGGTTTCCGGCCGGAAGATATACGTGTAGTATTCATTTTCCCGGCTGTAGTAATATTCCCTGCGGTGGCCGGATATCATGTTTTCCATAAGTTTTTCCATGACGTCCCGGGTTTCCCGGGTGGAGATGCGGACCCGCTGGACCTCACTGCCTTGGCCCAGGTCAAAATCAATGTGGGCCACCCGGCCTACCAGGACCACCCGGTCATCCTGGAGGGCAATGCTGGAGGTGATGGACGAGAGGATCTGTTTGAGGGAATCTTTGGTGATATTTTCAAAGAAATAGCTGGGAAGCCCCAGATCATTGAGCAGTATCCCTGCGGCCAGATTGATACAATGGGCCGTGATCAGGCCCTGGGCGGAAAGGTCGATGACCGCTTCATATAGAATCCTGATGTTAAGGTTGAGTGCGTCGGCGCGATCAATGATATGGGGGGCCTGGCTGATATCGGGCAGCAGGTTGGACATGGGTGTTCCTCCATGCGGGTTACAGGCCGGACAGGTAAGATGTCAGGTTGATTTTTTTATTGGTGATGCCCAGCTTTTTGCGGATGTGGTTTCTATAGGTTTCCACGCTGCGGTAGGAGAGGTTGAGCATTTTTCCGATTTCCTTGGAGCTTAGGCCGGTGCGGATCATATTGCAGATTTCGTTTTCCCTGGGGGTGAGGCGCTGGTGAAGTCGGGATATTTTGGTACCAAATGAAGAGGTGAGCTGTGCGATGTTGTCTTCCAGCAGTTGCAGGTATTCTTTTTCCAGATTCGATCCGTGTTCTTCCATTTTTTTGACCAGGGGCAGCAGCAAATGTTCCACATTGGCCAAGACCCGTTTTTCCAGGTCGAGTTTTTCCTCTCGCAGCTGGTTCATCACTTCCCGCAGGGCAATATTTTTTTCCTTGAGCTGCTGGTTTTGTTCCTTGAGCTTGCGCCGTGATTCCCGCAGTTCGGCTTCCGCCTGTTTCCGCTTGCTGGTCCGGCCGAGCAGTTGGGCTATCGCATTGATCAGCGACCGTTCTTCAGCCAGAAAGGGGCCCTCGTCCATGTCGGGCCGCTTTTCAAGGTAGCACACCGTGAGGATACCAATGGGCTCACCATAGGCAGTAATGTCCGCCTGCTGTTTCCAGAATGTGTTTTTGTAATTATCAGTGCGGAAACTCTGGTCGTTGATAAGGAGCTGGGCGCATGTAATCTCCGGGTACTGCCAGGAGGGGGGGATAATATTCACCACCTGCTGGAAGGTGTCTTCCAGGGACAGCCCAATCTGTTCCAGAATTTTGGAGATACCGTACAGGCAGTTAATTTCTTTCATGCGTTCCTGGAGCTTGTGGGCCTGCTGCTTGAAGATCAGCTCCATGCGCCGGTGGTCTTGCTCCAATTGTTCCAGCTCCCGGTTGCGGCGGACCAGGGCGTCGATGTCTGGCTGCTCCACGGTGTGACTCATTTCCCCCCCCCAAAAAAAAAGAGTTTTCCAGCCGCCCGGATACGGACACAGGGCGGCTGATTCCGATATCAACCGGATATACCAGGAATTTACAGGCTATACAAGGCCCTGATCCAGCATGGCGTTGACCACCTTGGTAAACCCGGCAATGTTGGCTCCGGCCACGTAGTTGCCTTTCTCGCCGTATTCGGCACAGGCGTCCACGCAGGATGTATGGATGGATTTCATGATGCCCTGCAGCCGCCTGTCCACCTTTTCCCGGGTCCAGCCCCCACGTACAGCGTTCTGGGACATTTCCAGGCCGGAGACGGCTACGCCGCCGGCATTGGCCGCTTTGCCCGGCGCGTAGAGGATTTTGTGGTCCACAAAAATGTCGACGGCGTCCGGGCTGGAAGGCATGTTGGCGCCTTCGGATATGACAAAGACCCCGTTTTCAATGAGATTGCTTGCATCTTTGGCGTTGATTTCGTTCTGGGTGGCAGAGGGGAAGGCGCAGTCAGCCTGAATGTTCCACAAGGGATTGTAATCCAGGGTGGCATCTGTTTCGGTGTATACGGCTTCCGGGTATTTTTCCGTATATTCCTTAATTCGGCCCCGCCTGATGTTTTTCAATTCCATGACCCAGGCCAATTTTTCCCGGTCAATGCCTCTTTCGTCGTAGATGAACCCGGTGGAGTCCGACAGGGTGACGGCCTTGCCCCCCAGCTCCAGGATTTTTTCCACGGTGTACTGGGCCACGTTGCCGGAACCGGAAACCAGGCAGATTTTGTCTTCCATACTGCCATTGCGGGTGGTCAGCATTTCAGCGGCAAAATAGACCGCACCGTAGCCCGTGGCTTCCGGGCGGATGAGGCTGCCGCCCCAGTCCAGGCCCTTGCCCGTGAGTACCGGGGTAAATTGATTGGTCAGTCGTTTGTACTGTCCGAAAAGATAGCCGATTTCCCTGCCGCCCACGCCGATATCCCCGGCGGGTACGTCGGTGTGGGTGCCGATGTGGCGGTAAAGTTCGCACATGAAAGACTGGCAGAAGCGCATGACTTCATTGTCGGATTTTCCTTTGGGGTCAAAGTCGGACCCGCCTTTGCCGCCGCCGATGGGCAGAGTAGTCAGGGCGTTTTTAAAGACCTGCTCAAATGCCAGGAATTTGAGTATGGACAGGTTCACCGAAGGGTGGAAACGCAGCCCGCCCTTGTAGGGGCCGATGGCCGAGTTCATTTGGATGCGGTAACCGCGGTTAACCTGGACGGTTCCGGTGTCGTCCACCCAGGGTACCCGGAAGATGACGACCCGTTCGGGCTCGGCCAGGCGCTCCAGGACTTTGGCCTGGCGGTATTCGAGGTTGCGGTCCAGTACGGGTTGTACGGTTTCGATCACTTCCTGGACGGCCTGGTGAAATTCTTTCTGATCGGGGTCTTTGGCTATGATTTTATCCAGTTCTTCTGACATGGTCTACCTTTCTTCTGGTTTTGAGTATTGTAAATTGGGTTCATGAGATTAACGGACTAATGAGGTCTAATTAATGAGGTATTGTCTAATTGTTAGGCTGCATCCATAAAAATAATCGGTGCCGGTGGAACTCATTCATTATGTAGTCTCTGCTGGTTTTCCGGCGTTAATGATGACACTGCGGGAATGTTTTCCATCGACTTTAATCAACAAGGGGCGTTTCAGGCGCATGTGGCGGATGAACCCCTCATCCCGGACAGTACGGCAGCCGTCCAGGTGTTCCAGGTCGATGCGGTCTGCCGCCCCGGCATTCACGGTGATATAGGGAACGCCCTGGGAAGTGATGGTGTTAAAAAAATGGGAGCCTTTGGAGGCATCGGCATGGATGGTGCCGTCTCGGATTTCCACGATGGCACCGGCACCGGAGATCTGCTGCCAGTCCACAGGGATCCCCAGCCAGGGGTCCGATGATCCCCATCGACCCGGTCCGGCCAACAGAAACCGGCGGTTGTTTTTGGCCAGATCCGCATTGATGCGGCTGATCTGCTGTGCCATATCCGAGGTTTTGCCCCCCTCAAAAGTCTCCGGGTTGACATAGACGATGTCCCGGATGGTGTCCAGTGTGCAGTTTCCCAGCGCTGAGGTGGAGACGCAGACGGCTTCGTCAAGATCTTTTTTGGTGATCAGACTGGTATCCCGTGGACTGAACATGGGCCGGACCTGGAGCAGAGAAAGTTTCCAGGGTTTGCCTGATTTTTCGGGGATGTCAGCGGTAAACTCCAATTCTATTGGGCCGCCGGCATCATGAGCCAAAGCCTTCATGAGATCGTTTACCAGGGCGGTAAGGGGTGGTGTTCCGTATTTCAGAACCTGGGCAAAGGTGAGTATTTTGGGGCCTTTGCAGTACCAGGTATCCCGGATCCGGTCCTCGATAGGCATATAGGTTGAGGTCAGGGCTTTGACTGGGGCATCTTCTAAAGCCTGCGCCAGGTCCCGGCGTTCCAGGTTAGAACAAATGCCGAAGCGCAGGGTCTCCGGGTAGCCTTCCATTCTAAGGGCATAAAAGCTGTGCTGTGTTTTTTCCAGAAAATCCCGGGTTCCGGAAAATTGGGGCGTGGCCTGGGGATGTTTGGGGAAAACCCTGAAACTCTGCTCCCCTTGGGCCAGGGTGCGCCCTAAACCGAGAGCCAGGTTCAGGACACCCTCATCGGCTTTGGCATTGGCCGCAGGATAAAAATTCAGGGAATGGGCCGTGCCCGAAATGGCTGGATAGAAAAATTCTTTGTACCGGCTGCCGGCGACTTCCTGGATCATAACAGCCATACTGTCCCTGAAGGGCTGAACCGTTGTATTGCGCACAAAGGCCTGGGCTTTTTTATAGTATGCAGAGGCATAGACCAGCTTGACCGCGGTGGCAAGGTGGGATAACCGGATGTCAGGGTCGGCATGGTTGTTGGGGATCATATAGGTTTTGTGCAACCCGGCGCAGGGATG
>DATFJY010000323.1:0-4661 GCA_035268905.1 Desulfotignum sp. | reverse complement strand
AGTATAAGGTCGGTCTGGCGGCATAAAAAAGCGGGAATCTGAATCACATCCAGAACCCGGGCAGCCGGTGCGGCCTGATCCGGCAGATGGATATCGGAAATAACCGGCAGGTTGAGCGCTGTTTTTATTTGGTCCAGGATGGCCAGACCGTCCGCAAACCCCGGTCCCCGAAAAGATGCGACTGATGTCCGGTTGGCTTTGTCAAAGGATGCTTTGAAAATAAACGGAAGTCCCAGATCATGGGTGATTGTTTTGAGTGTCCGGGCCGTTTCAAAGGTGGTGTCAACATCTTCAATCACGCAGGGCCCTGCCACCAGAAAAAAACAAGGGGAGGGGGTATCGAGCATGTCAAAAAAAAAATTGGTCATGGGGCGGTCCTTATCTTGCAATCGTTTTGGCCAAGGTATAATCTGGCATATAAAAAGTCAAGAATGGAAAATTCCTTGATAAGTTGGGGTATAGCTGATATTTTTATGTGCGGTTTGTCTGTGGAATTCTAACCTCTTGAAAAAAATAGGAATTATTGATGAAGAAGGTGTTTTTGCTGGTGGTATGTGCAGGGATTCTGGTGCCCCTGGTGTGGGTATTGGTACACAAGTTCGAAGGCACCCCCCCTGAAGTGGATATCAAGATGCCTTCTGTGTATCTGAAAGAAGGCTATGAACTGTCTGTGGATGTCAAAGATCCGGAAACCGGGCTGCGCCATGTCAGAATAGCCATTGTGCAGCAGGACCGGGAAAAAATCCTGCTGGAAAAATCCTATCCCGTGCCGGCGGTTCTTCCCATTTTTTCGGGTGAAACCAGGCAGGCGGATCAGCTTACGGTTCCTGTGGAAGCCCGGAAATACGGCATGAAAGACGGGGAGGCATTCATCCGTTTCCAGGTGTCGGACCAGGCCTGGTGGGGATGGAGCACCGGCAATGTCTTTTCCACGGAAAAAAAGGTGATCATCGATACCGAACCCCCGAAAATTCAGGTGCTGACCCAAAGCCATAACGTGGAGCGGGGGGGATCGGGTCTGGTTATCTACCGGTTGTTTGAACCGGGTCTCAAAAGCGGGGTCATGGTGGGGAAACACTTTTTTCCCGGCCATTCCGGCATGTTTGATCAAAAAGAAATCCATGCCGCTTTTTTTGCCCTGGACCACTCCCAGGGTCCGGGAACCCGCATGTGGGTGACGGCGGAGGATGTGGCAGGAAATACTGCCAGGCGCGGATTTCACTATTATATCCGGGACCATGACTTCCGGTCTGATGTGCTCCATATTTCGGACAAGTTTCTGGAATTCAAAATGCCGGATTTCAATCTCGGAGAAAAAGAAGCCGGTTTTGCCGCTGCAGCCAATCCGTTGCTGGAAAAATTTCTGGCGGTGAACACCACGCTGAGAAAAGCCAATGTGGAAACCGTGCTGCAGGTGCCGGCCGATACTGTAAACCAGGTCCTGTGGCAGGGAAAATTCGACCGCCTGTCCGGATCTGCCACACGGGCGAAATTCGGTGACCGCCGCACCTATAAATACAAGGGCAAAAAGATCAGCCAGTCCATTCACATGGGCATCGACCTTGCATCCACTGCCCATGCCCGGGTGGGGGCGGCCAACAGCGGCCGGGTGATCATGGCCGAATCTGTGGGGATCTTCGGCAATACCGTCATCATCGACCATGGATTCGGCCTGGCCAGTCTGTATGCCCATCTGAGCAGCATGCATGTGTCTGCAGGGGATATGGTGACCAAGGGAGATGCCATCGGCAACACAGGGCTGACAGGGCTTGCCGGCGGGGACCATCTGCATTTTTCCATAATCGTGCACAATGTGTTTGTCAATCCCCTGGAATGGTGGGATCCCAACTGGATAAAGAACAATATCACATCCAAAATCACGGCAATAAAAGACCAGTCTTTCAATTGAAAAAACCAGATGGTAAAAAAACAGGGAAACCATGAACGATCATAAAATTTCCAAAACCTATGAACAGATAAACCAGAAAATTGCCCGGGGCGAGGCGGTGGTGGTGACAGCCGAAGAGATCATCGATATTGCAAAAGAACACGGTATTATGGAGGCGGCCAGCCAGGTGGATGTGGTGACCACCGGCACATTCGCCCCCATGTGTTCTTCCGGGGCGTTCATCAACATCGGTCAGTCAAAGCCTGTGGTGAGAACGACAAAAACCTGGTTCAACAATGTGCCGGCCTATTCCGGCCTTGCAGCGGTGGACTGCTACCTGGGGGCCACCCAGCCCTGTGATGACGATCCTTTGAACAAGCTTCATCCCGGTGATTTCAATTACGGCGGCGGCCATGTGATCCAGGACCTTGTGGCAGGGAAAACCGTTGATATCCTTGCGGAAAGCTACGGCACCGACTGCTATCCCAACCGGCGCATTGAAAAGACCATGGCCCTTAAAGACCTGCCCAATGCCATGCTGGTGAACCCCAGAAACGCCTACCAGAACTACAATTGTGCCGTGAACCGGTCGGACCGCATCAAATATACCTACATGGGTACGCTCAAGCCCGGCATGGCCAATGCCAACTATTCCACCTCCGGCGCTTTGAGCCCGTTGTTCAATGACCCGTACTTGAAAACCATCGGCCTTGGCACCCGGATTTTTCTGGGCGGGGCCCAGGGATATGTGACCTGGACCGGCACCCAGCACAAATCAGCCGTTGACCGGGGACTGAACGGGGTGCCCTTGGGCCCGGCCGGCACCCTGTCGGTTATCGGGGATCTCAAAGAGATGTCCCCTGATTGGCTGGTGGGCCAGAGCATCCGTGGATACGGCTGTTCTTTGTCTGTGGGGCTGGGCATTCCCATCCCCATTCTCAACGAGGAAATGCTCAAATACACGGCTGTTTCCGATGAACAGATCTTTACCCAGATTGTGGATTACGGATATGATTATCCGGAAGGGGTGGCCAGATCCTACGGCCAGATCAGCTATGCAGAGCTCAAAAGCGGCACCATCATGGTCAAGGGCAAAAAAGTGTCCACCCACCCATTGTCCAGTATGGTGAAAGCCAGAAAGATTGCAGAACTGCTCAAGTCCGCCATAAGGCGGTCCAAATTCCTTTTAGGGCAACCCCAGCATCTGTTTTCGCAGCAATAGAGGAAGAAAATGGCCAAAAAGAAAAACGCCTGGCGGGAGAATATTGAAGCCATTCTCATTGCCATTGTAATAGCACTGTTCATTCGAACCTTTATTGTGCAGGCATTCAAAATACCTTCCGGTTCCATGCTCGAAACCCTGCAGATCGGGGACCAGATCCTGGTGAACAAGTTTATTTACGGGGTAAAGATTCCCTTTACCAACGGCAAAGTGCTGATTCCCTTCAAGGAGCCGGAAAAAGGGGATATTGTGGTGTTCAAGTATCCGGAAGACCCGTCCAAGGATTTCATCAAGCGGGTGGTGGCCGTGGCAGGAGATACCGTGTCCATTGTTGACAAGCAGCTGTATGTGAACGGCAAGCCGGTGGCGGATGAACCCTATGCCCACTATTCCACCCTGCCCACCCATGCCGACAATATGAAGCAGATCGTTGTGCCGGAAGGCAAGCTGTTTGTCATGGGAGACAACAGGGACAACAGTCATGACAGCCGGTTCTGGGGGTTTGTGGACCTGTCGGCCGTCAAAGGCGAGGCGTTTATGATCTACTGGTCCTGGGACAGAGAGGATTTCGGGGTACGGTGGAGCCGGATCGGTGATTTGTTGATATGAAAGCTTTTAGCTTTTAGCTGTTAGCTGTTAGCTTTTAGAAATGTGAGATGACACCGTTTTTTAAACTGGATTGGCTGCATGGTACAGCCGTGAGAACCCAATAAAATGTTATCATCGATGATAAGGATGCGCCATGCGATTTACCAAAAAGGATATTCTGGATATCCATTCCCTTGATCCGGAAGAGATCGCTTTTATTCTGGATACGGCCATGGGAATGAAGGAGATCTCCCAGCGCCCCGTGAAAAAGGTGCCCACCCTGCGGGGAAAAACCATTGTGCTTTTTTTTCAGGAACCATCCACCAGAACCAAGCTTTCCTTTGAAATTGCCGCCAAAAGGTTGTCTGCTGATTCTGTGGCCATTGCCAAAGCCGGTTCTTCCATGGCCAAGGGAGAAACCCTTATCGATACGGTGAAAAACCTGGAATCCATGCGGCCGGACGTGATTGTCATGCGCCATTCCTCATCCGGGGCAGCCGTTCAGGTGGCCCGCCGGGTGGAGTGTTCGGTGATCAATGCCGGGGACGGCATCCATGCCCACCCCTCCCAGGCCCTGCTGGACATGATGAGCGTCCGGGAGAACAAAGGCAGGATCCAGGGCCTGAAACTTGCCATGATCGGCGACATTGCCAACTCCCGGGTGGCCCGGTCCAATATCATCGGGTTTTCCAAAATGGGGGCTGCCGTGTCAATATGCGCGCCCCAGACCATGATACCCGCCGGCATTGCGGCTTTGGGATGCACGGTGGCGCCTACCATGGAAGCATGTGTGGCAGATGCAGATGTCATCATGATGCTCAGGATCCAGAAAGAACGGCAGAATGATGTGCTGTTTCCCACGGAAAGAGAATATGCCGGCCGTTTCGGCCTGAACAAAGCCCGCCTGGCCCTGGCAAAAACCGATGTGACTGTCATGCATCCAGGTCCCATGAACCGGGGGGT
>DATFJY010000322.1:0-3635 GCA_035268905.1 Desulfotignum sp. | reverse complement strand
GGTCACCAGGGTCACATCATGCCTGGAGTGGGCTGCAAACCCTGTGGCAAAATCCTGGTGGGAGCCGCCGAAAAAGGGTTCCAGAAATAGCACTTTCACTGTTGTCCACCTTTGTATCTGTTGTTTGTTCAGGCCCTGTATTACCGGTTTTATGGGGACGGGTCAATGCCTGCAAAAAAACCATTGCCATGGAACAAAAGAAAATTTAGTATAACTGTTTGGTTTTTGAAAGATGCCCATACTTACAGGCGGCATGCACCCATGGGTAAATCATAAAACAGGGCGGATTTGGTTTGGTTCAATTGAACGATCCTTTTGAGATAACACATCCGGAAACAGCCTATCAATCCGATGATCTTTCCATCTTCTTGAATGTCCGGGAAAACAACGCATATACCAAGGTCAGTTATCCAGTAAAATACGGCATTTTTTCCCGCCTGGAGACCCGGGAGATGATACTGGAATTCAACCTGAACCATGAAATCCGGCATGCCAGATCCAAAACAAGCCGCTGGCTTCATCCCTCGGAATGGCTCAAGCGGACCGCGGGCAATGACTGGATCTACTATTCCAGCGGCGGATATGCCGGGGTGGTGGAGGCCATCGGTGAATATTACCTGCCCAATTTCACCTATCCCACCAATTCCCTGCTGGGGGGACGGCCTTTTGCAGAACCGGAGGTGGCCAAAATCCATCAGGGCTGGCACAAACTGCTGGCGGCCGTGCCGGAAAACCGGCCCGGCATGCCCGCCCGGGTCGCTGAATGGATAGGACAGGTGAAACAGATCACCAAAGCAGATCTGGAAAAAAAAGCCCAAAGGCTGTTTGAAATCTGCGGTGCCAGAACCACGGTGCTGCCCCCGGATGCCAGGCATTCGGACTACAATGTGATCCCGTTGACCATTGCAGACGGATGCCTGTACAAATGCCGGTTCTGCAAAGTGAAGAACAAAAAACCGTTCGCCCCCCGCACCCGGGAGGATATCCGGCGGCAGATCCAGGGCCTGGCACACCTTTTCGGCAGGGACCTGGTAAATTACAACGCCCTTTTTTTGGGCGAACATGATGCCCTGAACGCTTCGGCCGACCTGATTGTGTTTGCAGCAAAGGAAAGTTATGACCGGTTGGGATTTGCACGCAGCTACATGACCCAGCCCAGGCTGTATCTGTTCGGCAGCGTGGATTCCCTGCTCAATGCAGACCTGCACCTGTTTGAAACCCTGAACGCACTGCCCTTTGACACCTTCATCAACATCGGCCTGGAATCCTTTGACCCGCCCACCCTGGAGCACATAGGAAAACCCGTCACCGCCCGCAAGGTAGGGCTGGCATTCGATAAAATGCAATCCATCAACCAGACCTGTGCCCGCATTGAAATGACCGGCAATTTCGTCATGGATGACCAGCTGTCACCGGACCACACACAGGCCGTCCTGAACCTGGTCCGGCACCGCATCACCCACGCCCTGCCAAAAGGAAGTGTGTACCTGTCCCCCCTGGCATTTGCCAGACCGTCCAGGGAAGTGCTTTATGATTTCTACCGGCTGAAGACTGCCAGCCGCCTGCCCATGTTTCTGTATATCATCCAGCGGCTGTAGCCTGACGGAACAGCAACATTGTATTTCCAGCTTTGGAATAACATTCATGCCCTGACGGGCACAACAAAATATGAAAGCTATTAGCTGTTAGCTAAGTACTGACGACTCATGGCTGATGGCTTTCCTATAAAACCGGCACAGTTTTTCCTTGAAAACCGCTGCCCGATGGGTCAAAATCTGTCTAATGTACCATGATGCATCTTTTGCCAGACAAAGGAGGAACAATGAACAAGACTGACATTCATCCGAAAATGCTGTCCGGCATGATGGCTGCGTTTGCGGCAGATGCCCTGGCACTGGGCGTTCACTGGGTATATGATGTATCCCGGATAAATGAGCGGTATGGTCGTCTGGACCATTTGACAGCCCCTGAGATCGCCCCGTTTCACAAAAACAGGCAGAAAGGGGATTTCACCCATTACGGAGACCAGATGCTGGTGCTGCTGGAATCTTTATGCCACTGCAGCAATTTTGACATGGATGATTTTGCCGCCCGGTGGCAGGCCCTGTTTGACAATTATGAGGGATACCTGGACGGGGCCACCAAAAAGACCCTGGCCGGTTTCCAGGCAGGCAGATCACCGGCATCCGCCGGATCAGACTCCACGGACCTGGGCGGGGCGTCCCGCATGGTGCCCCTGGCCCTGTTTTACGCCCGCGATACAGAAGCGTTCATCCATTCCGCCCAACAGCAGACCGCCATGACCCACAACCATCCCCTTGTTCTGGAAACCGCCCGTTTCTTTGCTCTGGCAGCCCTGGAAACCGCCAGCGGATCCGGTCCTGCCGCCGCTGTCCGGTCTGCGGCAGAACACCTGCCGCCCGCATCCCCCATCCCAGGCCTCGTGGACAAGGGCCTTGCCAGTGTTGAAAAGGAGACCGCCCGGGCCATCTCCGGGTTCGGTCAGGCCTGTGACACAACAGAGGCCCTGCCCGGCACCATCCACCTGATCGCCCGGTACCCAAAAGACCTGGAAACCGCATTGATCGAAAATATCATGGCCGGCGGCGATTCTTCCGCCAGAGGAATCCTGTGCGGCTTTATCCTTGGCATCCACAACAGACTGGACGCAGTTCCCCAAAACTGGCTGGAGGAGATGACGGCATTCAACCATATCAAGACCCTGACAGACGACATATGAGATGTCGGTCATGACATATCGACATGGTTCAGTTTGAAAATTCATGGCGGATTTCCATTTTTCAAACATCAAGATGTTTCAGGATTCATTACCTGTCACTGGACATACATGATTTTTTGAGTGACCATGGGAATTATGGCCAATGATATGGGAATATGGTTGAATTTGAGGAGAATCAATGATAGTTGCTGAATTATTGAATTTTGGGAGATTTCTGTATTGTTACAAAGATGGTTGAATTTTTATGGTCTTGGACTTCCTGGGGAGTTTATGAAATATAATATTGAGTGAATTTATACAGATACCTTGAGTATCATTGAGGGTTGTGAGAATCAAGTATCGGGCAAGTTATGCCGTGAGATTGAATATGTTGTGTGATTCAGGGTTAATTCCATCTGATTCTAAAAGCAAAAAATAAAAATTGTATATGATTCATATTATTCACTTTTAAATGACTTATCAACATGCTAACCTCATTATGTGGTGAACACAAGCTACGTTCAAAAGACACTGAATATGCCTGTGTCCGCCTGGAGCACCCCAGATATTTTGTTCCGCAATGGATAAAGGAGGAATGAAAATGAAATTCCTTTATGCTTTCAAAATGGTTTGAATTATCATTGCGGAGGTGCCTAAAAAGTTCATCATTATGTTGTGAGTTTTTTTACGTTTTTGTAACAAATTTTGTAAGTGTTTGTTATAAATGACAATATTGAAATACACAGGCTTTGTGAAAATTTTATTAAATATCAAGCAGTTAGAGCTACTCGCAACATAAGGCAAGTATCCTTGATTATCAGATTTTGGACAATTAGCATATATTTTTTCCGCGCTGCGGTCTGCCGAAAAAAGAGCGCAAATGGGTGCGGCAGCCCGCAAAAGAAGTGAACAACAG
>DATFJY010000321.1:0-21064 GCA_035268905.1 Desulfotignum sp. | reverse complement strand
AAGGACAATCACAAGGAGACATGTTTCATGAAAATTGCTGCTATCCAGCTTTCCGTGATTGAAAACGATCCGGCAGCTACCTTTGACAAGGCCCGGCATGCCATTGGCCAGTGCCGTGATGCCGATCTGGTGATGTTGCCGGAAATCTGGCAGACCGGTTTTATGCAGTTTGACCGGTATGTGCCTGATGCCCAGACCATGGACGGCCCGTTTGTAGAGAATTTGGGTAAACTGGCCAAAGAATATCAGATCCATCTGCACACCGGCAGTTTTGTGGAAAAAGACAAAGACCATTACTTTAACACCAGTGTGCTGTTTTCCCCGGATGGGGCTGTCCTGGCCACGTACCGGAAAATCCATCTGTTCGGTTACAACTCAAAGGAGACACAGATTCTGACCCCGGGGGACACCCCGGTGGTGGTGGACACCCCTTTCGGCAAAATAGGCATGGCCACCTGCTTTGATCTGCGGTTCCCGGAGCTGTTCCGGGCCATGGTGGACCAGGGAGCGGATATGTTTCTGGTATGTTCTGCCTGGCCCTATCCCCGGCTGCCGGCCTGGACCATGCTCAACCGGGTCCGGGCCCTGGAGAACCAGTGCTTCCTGGTCTGTGCCAACAGCTGCGGCATGAACAGCGGCAGCCAGTTTGTCGGTCACAGCATGGTGGTGGATCCCTGGGGCACGGTTCTGGCCGGGGCCGGGGATGAAGAAGCCATTGTTCAAGCGGTCATCGACCCTGACAAAACCGAAGCAGCCCGGAAAACCTTTCCCGGACTGGCTGGCAGAAAACCGTTTCTAAACCCGGGAATGGCCAGCTGAAAGCTGTTAGCTGTTAGCCTTTAGCTGTTAGCTGTTAGCCTTTAGCTTTTAGCTGTTAGCCTTTAGCTGTTAGGCATAAGCTGTCAGCCGTCGGGAATTGGCTTAAAATGTATAACACTTGCATAAAAAAATAAGGACAAACATCATGGCTGATACACGTGTAAATTTTTGTGGCGTACCATTCAAAAATCCTTTGGCAGCTGCATCTGCCGAGCCCACCCTCAATGCCGCCAACATGAAAAAATGCATCGATGCCGGGGCCGGGGCAGTGATCGCCAAAACCATGACCGACTCGCCTGCCATGCGGGAGTTGACCCAGCGGGCCAAATGGCGGTTTCTCAATGCAAAACATGAGGTCTGCCACGGCAAGGTCCCCCGAAGCTTCAGTCTTTACAGCCGCTCGGGACTGGCGTTGGAACCGCCTGAAGATTTCATGAAGGAGATCACCGAAACCATGGCCTATGCACGTCAACAGGATGCCCAGGTCATAGGTTCCATCGCCTCCACCAACCTGGACGGCTGGGTGGACCTGGGAAAACAGATGGAGGATGGCGGGGTCCCGCTGATCGAGCTGAATTTCGGGTGCCCGCATCCCAAGCTGATGCCCGGGGTGAGAACCGGCATGAACGTGGGACAGGATTTTGATTATGGGTGTGAAATCACCCAAAAGGTGGCAGATGCCGTGAAGGTGCCCATCATCATCAAGGTCACCCCCCAGGTGACCGACCTGGTGCTGTTTTCAGACATGCTCCACAAAGCCGGGGCCCAAGCCGTGACCCTCACCAACCGGTTCATCGGGTTTGTCCCGGATATCGAGACCGGCAAGCCGTTGATTTACGGCAAGGCCGGGGTAGGCGGACCCTGGACCAAACCGTTGACCCTGCGGTGGATCAACGAGGTCAGGTGTGCACTGGGGGACAAACTGCACATCACCGGTACCAACGGGGCCTATGACTGGCGGGATGTGGTCATGTTCATCATGAGCGGGGCCCATATTGTTCAGATGTGCTCAGCGGTCATGTGTTACGGGTATGACTGGTTGACCAAGCAGGTGACGGGTCTGGAAGCATTCATGGATGAAAAAGGATATGCATCCATTGACCAGATGCTGGGAATCGCCACGGATGCGTGCATGGCATACGGGGATATGCCCCATGAAAAAGCCGCTGTGGACCAGGAAAAATGCATCAACTGCGGCATGTGCCTGAAGGTGTGTTTTGCCGATGCCATGCAGCAGGGGGATGAGACCGTGTATGTGAAAGAAGAAAACTGCGTGGGATGCGGCGGCTGCCTGTCCGTATGTCCGGTCACGGGAACCATTGAAATGCAGCAGGTTTGATCATGTAAACACACGACCATAAAGTGCCGCCATAAGGGATGGTACACCAAAAACTTCAAACATTATATAAGGAGCAAAAAATGAACGGGAACACGAAGGTGAATGAAGGCACCGGCACAGAAACCAGTTTTCAATGGAAAAACATGGAGTGGCTTGTTTTTCTGATCAGCGGAGGTTTTTTACTCCTGTTTGTGATTGCCTCCCTTATAAACAGTGAATTTGTGTCCGGCCAGGTCAATAAATATTTCGGCCTGGCCTGCACCTATTTCGGGGCGTACTGGCAGTGGCTGCTGTTTTTGAACTTTCTCATTGCCATGGGGCTTGCGGTCTCCAGGTATGGCCGGGTCAGGCTTGGAAATATCGACACCCCGGAGATGAGCACTTTCCGCTGGATCTCCATTATCATGTGCACCCTTTTGGCCGGGGGCGGGGTGTTCTGGTCCGCAGCCGAGCCCATGTATTATTTTTTGAGTACACCCCCGGTATTTGACGGGGTGGAATCCGCCACCAAGGCAGCGGTGGTGCCGGCCATGGAGCAGAGTTTTCTGCACTGGGGGTTTCTGGCCTGGTCCATTCTGGGCACCCTGGGGGCGGTGGTGCTCATGTATGTGCATTACCACAAAGGCCATCCCCTCCAGGCCCGGGCCCTGCTGTACCCGGTGTTCGGGGAAAAAATCATGAAAAACCGGTTGGGCCAGGTGGCGGAAGGCTGTTCCATCCTGGCGGTGGCTGCCGGCACCATCGGTCCCATCGGTTTTCTGGGCCTGCAGATCTCTTACGCCCTCAACCAGATATTCGGGATCCCGGATGCCTATATCACCCAGCTGGCCATTATCATTTCTTTGGTAATCGTGTATACCATATCTGCTATAACCGGTCTGCACAGAGGCATCCAGATACTGAGCCGGGTCAATGTCCTGCTCACCGTGGCCCTGGTGGCGTTGATTCTGCTCATTGGTCCGGGCGGGTTTATCATCGACACCTTTACCCATTCCATGGGGGCCTATATCAAGGATTTTACCACACTCAGCCTGTTTCGTGGCGATACCGGGTGGCTGTCCTGGTGGACCGTGTTTTTCTGGGGGTGGTTTCTGGGGTATGGTCCGCTCATGGCCGTGCTGGTGGCCCGGATCTCCCGGGGCAGAACCATCCGCCAGATCATGCTGGCCGTGGGGGTTATTGCACCCCTGGCCACCCATTTCTGGTTTACCATCCTGGGGGGAACCGGCATTTTCTTTGAAATGAACAACCCCGGCGTGATCTCCGGGCCGCTCAATGATGCCGGGCTGCCGGCCGCGCTTCTGGCGGTGGTGGGGCAGCTGCCCATGGCGGGTCTGCTCATCCCGGTATTTCTGGTGCTGATTTTCATCTTTCTGGCCACTACCGGGGATTCCATGTCCCTGTCCATTGCCATCTGTGTCACCGGTGAAGATGATCCTCCCAAAGAGATGCGGGTGTTCTGGGCCATCACCATGGGGGCGGTGGCAGCTATCCTCATCAAAATGGGGGCCGGCGGTATCGGGGCTTTGCAGTCATTTATCGTGATCACGGCCGTGCCTGTCGGGTTTATCATGCTGCCTACCCTGTGGGGCGGACCGCAGATGGCCAAAACACTTTTTGGCGAGCAGTTCAATAAATAGATCCGGCAGGACAGCAGGCGCCTTTTACAGGCGCCTGCCCAAGGAGATAAGATCATGAAAAAAAGAGAAGAACGCCTCATCCTGGGAAAAGGGCAATATGCAGATGACCTGGCATTTTTCAACATGGCCCACCTGGTGTTTGTGGGAAGTCCTTATGCCCATGCCAAAATTGTGTCCATCGATATTGAAAGGGCGCTTGCCCTGCCCGGGGTGATCACGGTGATCACCGGCAAAGGGGTGGCGGCCCACACCCGGCCTTTGCCGGTGCAGGCAAATTTCACCTCCAAGGGATGGACCTGGCGCCTGGCTGAGGTGTATGCCATGCCTGCCGACAAGGTAAGGTGGCACGGGGAGCCGGTGGCGGCAGTGGTGGCGGAAGATGAAGAAATTGCCCGAAAGGCTGCGGACCTGGTGGCAGTGGAATATGACATCCTGCCCCTGGCAGGGGATCTGCGCACCGCCCTGGCACCCGAAGCCCCCAAGGTATATGATGACTGGGAAGACAACAAGCAGGTGCACCTGGTGTTTGATTTCGGGGATCCGGAAAAGGCGTTTGCCATGGCAGACCAGGTGCTGGAGGTGACCAACCGGGAAGGCCGGGTCACAGGCCTGCCCATAGAATCCCGGGGGTGTGTGGGGGTGTATGACACAAAAAATGACACCCTGGAGATGTGGGGAGCATTCCAGACCCCGTTTTTGTCCCGGCACAACATTGCCGCCACCCTGGGGATGCCCGAGGCAAAGGTGAAAATCAATGCCGTGGATATCGGCGGGGCATTCGGCCTGAAGATCCATGCATGGAAGGAAAATGTGGTGGCCCTGGCCTCAAAGCTTACGGGCCGGCCGGTGAAATGGATGGAGCCCCACCGGGATTTCATGGCCACCGGCCCCCACCAGCGCGATGTGTCCTGGGACGGAAAAATAGCGTTCAAAAACGACGGCACCCTGCTGGGGCTCAAGGCCACTGTATATCATGACCTGGGGGTGGAAAGCACCAACAAGGGAATTGCGGCCTTGAGCATCTTCCCGGCCTGCTCCTCGCCCACCAACATGTACAAGTGGATAGGCATGCATGTGGAAGGCATCGGCACGGTGACCAACAAATCCTTTTACTGCGCCTACAGGGGCTATGGCAAGGACAAGGGCATCAAGTTCATCGAGGCGGCCATCAACCAGGTGGCAAAAAAACTCAACATGACCCCGGAGGCGATCCGGATGAAAAATTTTATTCAACCGGATGAATTTCCCTATCACCAGATCAACAACTATGTCCTGGACAGCGGGGATTATCCAGCCGTGCTGAACAAGGCCATGGAAATGGCGGATCTGGACTTTTTTCGGAAACGCAAAAAAGCGCTGGCCGGCCAGGGGCGGTATCTGGGCATCGGCCTGGTCACCGCCATCGAGCCGGCCGGGGTGGCAGTGCCCAACTGCCAGATGGGGGGCATCACCGAAGCCCGGGTTCTGATCACGCCGGACGGCAGTGTGGAGGTGCACTCCGACAGAACCGAGATCGGACAGGGGGTGGAAATCTCCCATGCCACCATTGTGGCGGATATTCTGGGCATGGATATGGCCCATATCCATGTGAAACGGGTGACATCCGATTTTATCGGCCAGGGACCTTTGTCCAGCAGAGGGGCGGTGTATCCGGCCAGTGCCGTGGCCAAGGCTGCCAAACTGCTGCGCAAAAAAGTGGTGCAGTGCGCAGGCTCTTTAATGAAGATTCCTGCGGACCAGGTGGTACTGGAGAAGGGCTTTTTGTATCCGGCCAATGCACCGGAAAAAAAGATCTCCTATGCACAGTTTGCAGACAAGATGTTTTTCTTTCCCGGTCCCAGAGGCCTGGATCCGGAAATTTTACAGGCCCATGATCACCTGCTGGATGTCACCACCACCTGGTACAGCCCCACCACCCCGGAAAGCGGGTCATCTTATACCTCATTCTGCGTGTCTGCAGATATTGCCGTCGTGGAGGTGGACATTGAGACCGGTGTGACACAGATTGTCAAATATGTGCATGTGCATGATGCCGGCACCATCATCAATGCCCAGGTGGTGGACGGTCAGATCCATGGCGGAATTGTCCAGGGCATTGGCGAAGCCCTTTACGAGGGACTCAATTATGATGAAAACGGGCAGTTGCTGAACACCTCGTTTTCCAATTATTTGATTCCCACGGCTGTGGAAGCCCCGGACATCGAGATCGCCCACCTGGAAACCCCGTCTCCGTTTTCTGAAACCGGCAGCAAGGGCATGGGCGAGGCCCCCATTATCGGATCCAAGGCCGTGATCCTGGATGCCATTGAAGATGCGCTGTCGGATTATGGCATCCGGGTCAATGATGCGCCGGCCACCCCGGAAAAGGTGCGAAAATGGATCTGCCAGGCTTCCGGGCAAACCCAATGACAGCCATGTCTTGACAGGTATAACAAAGAATGAAAGCGGTTAGCTGATGACTGAGTACGGACGGCTGAAGGCTTTCATATAAAACAACTTGAAAAATCGGGTAACCCCGGAATGAAAACCAATTTTATGCAGTCGACCCATGGACAGGGAGATCAGAACCCATGAAAATGCCATTGACATTTGTGTTAAACAATCAGCAGACAACCCTTGAGATAGATGCCCGCCAGACACTTCTGGAAGTGCTGAGAAACCAGGGGGGCATGACCAGTGTCCACCGCAGCTGTGAAGAAGGAGAATGCGGGGCCTGCACGGTGCTGCTCGATGAAAAACCGGTGAACGCCTGCCTGGTGCTGGCTGCCTCGGTACAGGGGGCAACTGTGATGACTTCGGAAGGTCTGGTGAAAAACGGGAAACCCCATCCTTTGATGAAGGCGTTCACCGATGAACTGGGGATCCAGTGCGGTTTCTGCACCCCGGGGATGCTCATGAACGCCTATGCCCTCATCAACCGGGCAGGGAACGTCCTGCTCACCGACCAGATCATCCGCAAAACCCTGGAGGGAAACCTGTGCCGGTGCACCGGGTATGTCAACATCATCAAATCGGTGCAGACGGCTCAGAAGGCAAAGCTTGCCGGTGAGTGGTGGTAGAAAAGAACCAAACAGCGGGTTTCACAAAAGGGGGAAATATGCCGGACAACAGTGCAGGAAACAATGCCATGAAAAAAAGTGCCATGAAAAATTTTATCGGGTCCCGGGCCATGCCGGACCTGGTGTACCATTCACCCGATACCATTACAGATCTGATGGCCCTGATGGATACCCACGGGACCAGTGCCCGGGTGGTGGCCGGGTGTACCGATTTTATTCCGTCCATCAGAACCGGGCGGTGGTGCTTTGACCAGGAACTGCAGCTCATTGACGTGTCAAAAATGGCTGAATTGCACCAGATTGAAATACAGGGGGATATCCTGAAAATCGGGGCTGGTGTGAATCTGACCCGTATTCTGGAATCACCCGAGGTCCAAACCCATTGCCCGGTGCTGGCACAGGCAGTGGAACAGATGGCCTCTTTGCAGGTGCGCAATACCGCCACCATGGGCGGCAACATCTGTATGGCCTCTCCGGCAGCAGACACCGTGCCGCCGCTGTTGGCGTCAGATGCCTGGGTGATGATCCAGGATGCCAAAGGAGAACAAAAGGTGCTGCTCACCGATTTTTTCACCGGGCCCGGCCGGTCGGTTCTGACCCCGGGCCAGGTGCTCACCCATATCTGTATGCCAGTGAAAAAATCCAATGAAGCTGCCTGGTTTCAGAAAATCGGTACCCGGACCGCAGTGATTATTTCCGTTGTATCGGCGGCTGTGCGGATCAGTGCAAGCAACGGCATCTGTGACACCGCCAGAATTGCGCTGGGGTCGGTGGCTCCCACCCCGGTGCGGGTAGCTGAGGCAGAACAGTTTCTGGAAGGGAAACCTTTGGATGACCAGGTGATCAAAGAATGTGCCCGGCTGGCCGCCCATGCCATATCCCCGATTTCCGATCTGCGCAGCTCAAAAGAATACCGAAAAGATGTGGCCCAGACCCTGGTGAAACGGTCCATCACTGCATGTACGGAGGCCCTGAAATGAAGCTTTCCATAGATTATCTGTCTGCAAAAGAAATTGACACCCTCCATGAAGCCGCCTTGAAAATTTTACGGGAGGTGGGCATGCGGTTCCCATCCTCCAAGGCCCTGGAGATATTTGACAGGGCAGGGGCCAAAATCCGGGACAAGGATATTGTGTGCTTAGGAGAGGATCTGGTTACAACGGCACTGGAGACTAGCATCAAGCGAAAAGCGGTGCGCCTGTGCGCCCTTGATCCGGACCGGGATGTGACCTTTGAAAACCATGATCCCGGCCTGGCCTGCATGACCATGGCCACCAGCGTGATCGATCCCTGGTCCGGGGAAAAGCGGTCCGCCACCATGGCGGATCTGGGCCGGCTGGTGTACCTCTCCGACCGGCTGGAACATATCCGGGTGTCCGGCGGTCCGGTCACCCCCCAGGATGTGGACCAACAGGTGTGTGACTGGTACACCTGGGCCGGATGCATAAAAAACACCACCAAGCATATCACCGGCGGGGTCCTGGGAGAGCAGGGGGTATTGGATGCCATTGCCATGGGAGCTGTGGCGGCCGGTTCCAGAGAAGCGTTTTTAAAACGGCCCTTTATTTCCGGGTGGGTGTTGACCCTGCCGCCCCTGGGCATGGACGTGGAATCGTTGGACGCCATGATGGCCATGAACCAGCACCATATTCCCATCATGCTCAGTTCCGGGCCGATCCTGGGCAACACAGGACCTGTCACCATTCCCGGCATGGTGGCCCAGGCCCATGCGGAAATTCTGGCCTGTATCACCCTGTCCCAGCTGGTGTCACCGGGTGCGCCCGTTGTATACACCAGTTTTGCCAGGGGCATGAACATGCAGACCTCCAATATTTCCATGGCAGGGCCGGAGTTTGCCATACTGAAAGTGGCCATGGCCCAGATGGGGCAGTTTCTGGATCTGCCGGTGCGCATGCCGTCCATGCTGCGGGATGCCAAAATCCTGGATGCCCAGGCCGGGTTCGAGACCGGGATGGTGGGCACCCTGACATCACTGAGGGCGGATCTCATGGACGGGATGCAGCTGGATACGGACATGGTGGTGGATTATGCCGACATGGTGTTCTGCAACGACTGCATGGCCTTTATCCGCCATGCCATGCGCGATATGCAGATCGATGCCGACACCCTTGCTTTGGATGCCGTTGCCCAGGCAGGTCCCGGCGGTAATCTGCTGGCATCTAAACATACGTTTGCGCATTTCAAAACCGAGCTGTGGCATTCCGACCTGTTTGACCATGACAACTGGGACAAATGGGAAGCAAAAGGGGCCGGAACCATCCGGGACAAGGCATTGGAACAGACCCTGGCCATGCTGGAAAAAGCACCGCAGATGCTGGTGACGGACAAACAGGCCGCGGCCATTGATGAAATCGTTGACAAGGCCCTGCAGCAGAAAAAGGCCCATTGATTTTTTGACCCGGGATGCTGCATGAAGTTGTTTACCTGACCCGGGATGTCCCGTGAACCCGCCCCGGGTGGTGCCCTGTGCCCGGCCCGAGATCCTCCGGGGCCGGTGGTCATGAAACGGTTGGCTGGCAGGTAAGTATCAGGGGTTCAGGGACCTGATATCCCGGGATGTGGGCTCGGCCCCTCCGGCTCTGACGGTCCGTTCACAGGGCACCACCCGGGGCTCGACATAGTACATGGATTGTCGAATGCCGGCCTTTCGGCATGGAGTCAGGTTCAGTCCCGGTGCACTAATTACAATGGGTAAACCCCCGGCTCTGCCGGTGAGACGCCCAAAGTTTGACATTTACTTTTCATGGTTGACAGCAAGATCATACGAAAATTACAGAAGACCATTTGCCTGGTCTTTCCGATGAAAATGGTGTTTGGCCTGATCCATAGTGTTTGACTGGTGCCGATGCAGACCTGTTATGGTATGCGGTTTGCTTTTGGAATGGGGTTGAAAAGCCGGGCTATTCGTACATATTGAACCCATACCCATAGGGATCTGTATCATCCACTACAAATTGATGAAACCCGGTGATAAAGGCACTCCCGGTGATTTCCGGGACAATGGCAGGGATGTCATTCAACCAGGTTTGTTCCACAATTTTCCCGGTGAACTGTGTGCCGAAAACACTGCAGTATTCATAGGGTTCCCCTGGTTTGAGCAATCCTTTGTGGTGCAGCAGTGCCATCTTGGCACTGGTGCCGGTACCGCAGGGGGACCGGTCGATCTGGCCGGTGCCGAAAACCACGATGTTGCGGGGCGGGCTGGTGTGCTCATAGATTTCGGTCAGCGCCACTTTGCCGGGAATTCCCGTGTCCGGGTGGGCAGCGTTGAATTGCGCGTTCACTGCTGCCCGGATGGCCAGCCCCATCGTTTTCAAGGCATCAAGGTTATCCGGTGTCACGGACAGCCCGAGAAGGGCCGCATCCACCAGGGCAAAATAGTTGCCCCCATAGGCAATGTCCACAAGGATACTGCCCACGGGGGCCAGGGATATGGTAATGGATTCACAGAAAAAAGACGCCCGGTTCTGGATGGTCACCCGGGAGACCCGGCCGTTTTCCATGACGGCCCGGGCATGGATCAGGCCGGCCGGGGTATCCAGAAAAAGGGTTTGAATCCCGTTCTGATCGGCTTCATCCAGATGCAGCATCCCGGTTTCCAGCAGTACGGTCACAGCCCCCATACTGCCGTGACCGCACATGTCCAGATATCCGCCGCTGTCCATGAAAATGACCCCGGCATGGGCAGTATCCGATACCGGTTCCGTGAGAATGGCCCCGAACATGTCCTGGTGTCCTCTGGGTTCCAGCATGAGCATGCGCCGGATGTGGTCCAGATTGGCGGACAGCCAGTTTTTTTTGTCCATCATCTGTCTGCCAGGAATATGGGCGATGCCGGAAGTAACAACCCGGGTGGGTTCTCCCATGGTGTGGGTGTCGACGGTGGTGATGCTGCGGGTAAAATCCATTTTTTTCCTAGCGTATGCCGAATACGTTGTCAGGCAGCCACAGAACAATCTGGGGGAAGAATAAAATCAGCAGCACAACAAATGCCTGGATGCACAAAAACGGGAGGATGGACCGGTAGATATCCCCCATACTCACCTCGGGCGGTGCCACCCCCTTTAAATAGAACAAGCAGAAGCCAAAGGGCGGGGTGAGGTAATCCATCTGCACCTGGGTCATGAAAAGCACCCCGAACCACACCGGGTCATAGCCTAGCTGGACGATTATGGGCAGAAACACCGGTACCGTGATCATGATCTGGGTAATTTCATCCAGGAAAAACCCCAGCACCAGCATGGTCAGCAAAATGATGCCGAAAATATAGATCGGATTTTCAAGACCCAACATCATTTCGCTGATAATTTCCTGTCCGCCTGTTCGGAAAAACACACTGGTAAAACAGGTGGCCCCGAAAAGAATCCACATGATCATACCGCTGATACTCATGGTACGGTAGCAGGAGTCCTTGAGCATATCCCAGTTGAATTTTCCGTTTAAAACCGCACTGATCAAAGCCCCGAAAGCCCCTACAGCAGCTGCTTCTGTCGGAGACGCAATGCCCTTGAAAATGGATCCCAGCACGGCAATAATGATCAGCAACGGCAGGATCAGGCTTTTTCCCATGGCCAGTTTCTGGCGCCAGGGCAGCCGGTCTTCAGGGGGGAGTGCCGGTGCCATGTTCGGCTGGAGAAAGCTTCTGATGCCAATATAGGCGATATAGCCGAAAACCAGGATCAATCCAGGTGTAATAGCGCCGGCAAACAGTCTGCCAATGGACACCCGTGCGATCATGGCATAAATAATCAAAGACACACTGGGGGGAATCAGCAGACCCAACGCCCCCCCGGCCAGAATCGGGCCGATGGCGATGTTCTTGTTATATCGCTGCTGCAGCATGATGGGCAAGGCAATGATACCCATGGTGACAACCCCGGTGGTGCTGACACCGGACATGGCCGCAATCACGGCGCAGATGAATACGGTGCCCATGGCCAGGCCGCCCCGCAGGGGGCCCAGTACCTGGTGAATAAATCGGTACATGTCATGGGCCACATCCGATTTTTCCAGCACACATGCCATGAAGATGAAAAGGGGCAGGGCCACCAGAATCATGTTGGACATCATGCCGAAGATGTTGGTGGCGATGAACGGCAGGCTGTCCGCACCGAAAAATATAAAGGCGGCGACCACAGAGGTGCCTCCCAGGGTGAAGGCCATGGGAAACCCGGAGATCAGTCCTAACATCAGGCCGGTTATCAAAACCGCCATTGGAATCCATTCAGTCATTGTAATTCCTTTCCAGTCACAGCCAACGTGAGAGATCTAATGAATTGGGCGATTCCCTGCAGGAAAAGGAACAGGGCCGCCACGGGTATAACGGCTTTGGTGGGCCACAGAGGCGATCCCCAGGGGGAAGGGGATACGGTCTGCTGGAGTTTGATGGACCACAGTGCAATAGCCGTACCATGCCAGACCAACACACCGACATACAGAAAGAAAATCACATAGGTGATGGCATCAAGAATGGCCTTGCCTCGGGGTGGAAAAAAATTGTAAATAATGTCTATCCTGACATGCTGGTCATGCCGAAGCACATATGCCCCGGACAGCACCGCCAAAAATCCGAACAGGTGCAGCGTCAACTCGTGGGCCCAGTAAGTGGGGGCGTTGAACACAAACCGCATGGCAACCTCATACAGCAGAATTGCCGTCATGAAGACGATCAGAAAACTGGCAATTTTTCCGCTCCACTCGCTGATACCGTCAATCACTGCCAGGAACTTTTTCATCTGTTCTCCTCTCGATTTTTCTGTTAAACCTATATCAAGACAGCAAAGGCCTCCCTATGCTGCAGGGAGGCCTTTTATTAGAGGAAAATTATTTTTTGTCCCAGTATCCCATTTCAACTGCCCATTTGTCGACAATGCCGAAAATCTCTTCAAAAGCGGGATCTTTCAGGTATTTTTCCGGCACCACTTCTCTGGCCTTGCCTGCCAGGATTTTGGCATCCTTTTCCGACCATTCGATAATTTCAATGCCTTTGGTCTCGACGTAATCCCACGCTTTGGCAATTTTGCGCTCTGCCTCGTAATGGTTTCTGGCTGTTCCGGCTTCCAACGAAGTTTCAAGAATGGCCTTCAGGTCATCCGGCAGTTTGTTCCATTCCTTGAGATTTACAATCAGGGCATCTGCTGCCGGTCCCACAGCTGTCGGATATTTTATCCAGTATTTGGTCACTTCATGGAATCCCATGTCCACCATGTCGGCTGCATGGGAAAAGGTGATGGCATCCACGGCGCCCGTAGACAGCATGGTGTAGATCTCATCACCCGGAACCCAGATGGTGCCTGCGCCCAGGTCAGCCAGCTGCAAAGCGATCAGTTCAGATGTCCGGAATTTCAATCCATCAATATCATCCACGCCATTAATGGGTTTTTTGGAAATCATGAGGTTGTCCAGAATCCAGTACAGGTTCCCCACCAGGTGCACCCCGTGTTTGGCATATTGCTCACGCAGGATCTCCATGATTCTGCCGTCTTCATAGGTTTCATACAGATAGCGCATCTCGCCGATGCTTTGGGGAGCGGCAAAACAATCTCCGTGCATGAATGCCACCGGCAGTTCACCCGGAAAGTACCCCGGCCAGATAAAGGTGGCCTTCATCACGCCCATGCCCACAGCACTGAGCTGTTCAGATACCGGAACAATGGCACCGGGGGAACTGGGGGTCATTTTCAGCCGGCCGTCGGACATTTTTTCCACCTTTTCGGAAATGTAGCCGATGGTGTCCCAGCTGACCCCTGAGGGCAGCCAGGATGAGGGCTGCCATTTGAATACCTTGTCTTTGGCCTCGGCCTGGACAGGGGCTGTCACCAGCAACAGCCCGCAGATCAGAGACATTGCCAGTCCTTTACATAACAGTGATTTTTTTAGCATGTTTCCTCCTTTTTATATAAAATTATCAGCATAAACATGGTCTATACCATATATATGCTGCTCTTGAAACCTGAATTCTGAATTCGAAAAAAACACATCTACATGAATCCTGAAAAAGGCGTGCGCACAAGTGCGGTATGCACGTAGTTGATCATGGTAAAAAAATCAAAAACCGGCAGGTTGACAGCAGACTGGACAGCATGGGCATAGGGCGGAAGATCGCTGCATTCCAGAAGGATGCTGCCGATATCAGGATGTTTTTGCACCAGTTCCTTTGCCACGTTCACCACTTCAGCCTGGATTTTTTCTGAATCCAGGCTGCCTTTTTCCCTGAGTACCGCATCCCTGAATTCCACTTGATTTTCCATGCCTGCAATGGCCATGGGCAGGGTTTGTGATACCCCCACAGCGGTGAAATGGTCTGGTTTAAGACAGGCGGCGTTGGCGGTAATGATGCCGATTTTTTTTTGGGTAATCTGATGGATAAACGGTATCTGCAAAAGGCTGGAGAGAAAAACAGGGATATCCACGCTTTGGGCTACCTGCTGTTGAAAAAAAGCCATGAACCCGCAGGCACCGGTGACCGCCCGGACACCGGTATCCTGGAGCCTCACGGCCGCCTGGATAAATGGTTCCGCCAGTTCCGGGTCTTGCTGGTTCAACAGCCTGTCTATGGATGCCCCGGTCACTTTTTCATACCGAACCGGAAAATCAAAGGTGCTGGCATTACCGACATTACCGGGAATACAGGGATAGGCCGCATCAAGGATCAGAATGCCGATGGATTCGCCATACCAGGCCCGGGTCTTTTTATTGATATGAAAAACCGTCATTGTCCTCCATAAATGATTGGTACCGCCTGCCAGCGACTGTAAAAATTATTGAAATGCTATAGAAATACCTTTATATAGACTATAAATCCTATTAGTGGTATACCAGTGCGTGAATTTTCATGTCAAGCTTTTTTATTGTGTTTTTGGTAAAAATTTTTTAATTACAGCAAAAAATGCGGCCAGCCGTCTTACAGCAGCGTTGCAGGGGGGCAGAAAGAGGATGAACAGCACCATCTACGAGATTATGCGGAACCGGATTCTGTATATGGCGTACCAGCCCGGACAGATTCTCAACGAAAAAGTACTGGGGGAGGAGTTCGGCATCAGCCGGTCACCGGTGCGGGAGGTACTCAACCGCCTGGAATGGGAGCAGCTTGTCAGAATCATTCCCAGGACCGGCAGCATGGTAACGGAAATTGAATTCAGTAAAATCATGAATGTGTTTCAGGTGCGGTTTGAAACCGAACCCTTTGAAAACCAGCTGGCCGGTGACCAGCTGGGCAAAATTCACCTGGATATTCTCGGGGACCTGAAAGTCACCTGTGATGAACTGTTTGACAACAAAAACCGCAAAGCCCTGGCAAAAGTGGATTTTGCCATCAGGGACATGATCCATGATGCAGCAGGCAATCCGGTATTGAAAGAGGTGAACGAGCGGCTCTACACCCAGACCTTCCGGTTGTGGTATGTGGTTATGGACAAAGGGGACTGGAACGAGGAGGTCCAAAGCATGGCAGAAGAGGTCGATGAGCTGTCTGACCTGATCGTTACCAAAAACACCGGACAAATGGGTGCAGTCAGAAGGGGCAGGATCAATAAACATTTTGAACGGCTGCGCCAGAAATTTTTCAACAGCGCCCTCTAATTCATCCAACGGTTGAATCCTGTCGGCTTTCCTGCGTAAAAACAGGCACAAATATCTCTGGCAGAGCCGGTCGATATCCTCTTTTTATGCTGGCTGATCCATTTTACTTGTTATCCAGGGCCAGTTTCAAACCGAATCCAATAAAAACGATGCCTGACAGTTTCTGCATCCAGCTGCCGATACGCGCATTTTCCCGGAGAGTTTGGGTCATGCGTGCCGCGGCCCGGGTCAAAATAAGGCACCAGATGGTGCCGGTGAACAAAAATGTGCCCCCCAGGGCCAGAAACGGCAGTGGTCCTCTGGCATTTTCCGGGTTGATGAACTGGGGCAAAAATGACAAAAAAAACAGGGCAACCTTGGGATTGAGCACATTGGTGATCACCCCCTGTTTGTAAATAGTGATCAGGTCTTTGTGCGAAAATTGGCTGTTTTGGGTTTCAAAGGCGGGATTTTTTGATGTCAGCGCCCGTATCCCCAGAAAAATCAGGTACAGGGCACCGGCCCATTTCACCAGAAAAAAAGCGACAGCTGATGTGGAGAGGATCAAAGAGAGCCCGAATGCGGCTGCCAGGACATGGACCACGCATCCGGACATGATGCCGGCCACTGACACGAGGCCGGCACGGCTTCCCTGGGCAATGCTTCTGGTGAGAATATACATGGTGTCCGCCCCCGGGGTCAGGTTGAGAATAACGGCAGCTGCCACAAATCCGGCATAATTTTCAATACCAAACATAATGGTTCCTTTTCAGCAGGTAAAATGTCACAGGGTAATCCCATGTAGATGCTGGTTCCCATATGTTGCCATAGCCTCCTGAGGGTGCTGTGTGACAGGACCGTCAGATGCTAATCTCGGGCCGGTCACACAGCACCCTCAGGAGGCGGGTATCAATCAGCTTAACAGGATGTGGTTACATGCGATGGCCCTGCGGTCAGTCAAACAATGCATTGACAAACCGCTCCGGATCGAATGCCTGAAGGTCATCCAGGCTTTCCCCCACACCGATATACCGAATGGGTAATTTCATGGTAGAGGCAACCGCAGCCACTATGCCGCCCTTGGCAGTGCCATCCAGTTTTGTCATTGCCAGCTGCGTCAAAGGGACCGCTTCATGAAACAATTTTGCCTGGGATATGGCGTTCTGCCCGGTGGTGGCATCCAGCACCATGAGCACCTCATGGGGTGCCCCGGGCATTTTCCTGGCCACGGTGCGGGTGATTTTTTTCAGTTCCTCCATGAGATTTTTCTGGGTATGGAGCCGGCCGGCCGTATCAATGAGCAGGATATCCATTTTTCTTGCCATGGCTGCTTCCACTGCATCGTAAGCCACTGCTGCCGGATCTGCGCCCTGTTTGTGTTTGACAATGGAGGCCCCGGCCCGTTTTGCCCATATGTCCACCTGTTCTATGGCGGCGGCCCGGAAGGTGTCGGCGGCGGCAATGAGCACTTTGTTTCCCTGGCGGGTGAAACGGGTGGCAAGCTTGCCCAGGGTGGTGGTTTTGCCGGTGCCGTTGACCCCCACCACCATGATCACCCGGGGTCTGGTCATGGCGGAAGCTGCTTTTTTGTCCGGCACTTCAGGGAACAGGGCCTTCAGCTCTTCTTTGAGTACAGCCTTTAACTGATCGGCACTGGACAGGCGGCCGGCCCGTTTTCTGATCCGTGCCATCATCTCCATGGTGATGTCCATGCCCAGATCTGAAGTGATCAGCACCTCTTCCAGCTCTTCAAACAGGGCATCGTCGATTTTCCGGGCTGATGTGAACAGCTCATTGATATCGGTGTTCAATACCTGCCTGGTTTTGTTCAGACCGGACTTTAACCGGTTGAAAATGCCGGTTTCAGGAGGTTTTTGTTCTTTGTCCTTTTTTTTGAATATGCTGAAAGCCACGCGTGTATCTCCTTTGGTCCAAATGGTGTACAGGTTGTTTTACATTTTTCCCGATGTCAAATCAAGCCAAGAAACCAGGGCCCTGATATTTGCTATAAAAGCTTTACTTTCCATGGACAGACCGCTAAATTATAGACCATCCACACCCATAAACGCGTAAACAGGATGAGGCAATGAAAATACCTGCAGATGAAAACAGTGACCTGACCCAGGAACAGATCAAAAAACTTCAGTCCCAGAAGGATGGGTTGATCAAGGAACTGGATGCCCTTGAAGAGCGGTTTGAAAAAACCCAGCAGTTGTACCGCAGGTATTTGCCGATCGTTCTGGATGCGCTGGGAACCGGGGATACCGCTTTTCCAAAAGCCTGCCGGAACCTTGGCCAGGCCATTAAAAAAGAGGCATCCCCGGAGAAGATGGCCTATGTATTCGAGCAGCTGAAAACCGCAATGATCCAGGATGATATCGGCCCGGTGCCGGTGAAAAAGAAAAAAGGGATGCTGGCATCCTTTCTGCAGCCCGGCAAGGACAATTTTTTTGAAAAATTCAAAGAAGACTACCATGAGGTACTCAATAAACTGAGATCCACGCTGGAAAAAAAATATGTTTCCCGGCTGGACAATATTCTTCAGATGCTGGGAAAGGCAGAAGATACCGGTGATATCTCCGATATCCGTGAAAGTATTTTCAACCTGATTTTTCTGTACATTTCAGATACCAGCCAGGACCGGGAAAAAGTCACGGTTTTTATCCGGGAAATCGTGGAAAAAATTCTGGAAATTGAAACCAAACTGGCTGATTCCTATGAACACTCCCACGCCATGGCGGCATCCAGCAAAGGATTTGAAAGTCTGCTGCACAAGGAAATGAAGCAGTTGCAGACCACAGCAGATGTAACAGACAGTTTGGAGGATTTAAAGCACCAGATTACCCAGCGCCTGGCATCCATTGAAAATGCCCTTTCCAGAAAGCAGATGTCGGACCAGTCCATTCTCCGGGAGGTGGAAAAAAACCAGGCAATTTTCAAGACCGGATTTGCAAAATTGCGCCGGGAACTGGATGAAGCCACCCGTTACTCGGAAGAACTGGAGAAAAAACTGCACCAGGACCAGTTGACAGGGGCGTATAACCGCCGGGCCTATGACAAAAAAGTGCAGGAAGAGATGGAGCGGTTCAAGCGGTATGGCACCACATTTTCTCTTTTGGTCATTGATGCGGACAATTTCAAGAGCATCAATGACCGGTTCGGCCATGCCATCGGGGACCGCTGTCTGAAGGAGATCATCCAGCGGTCCCTGCCTTTGCTGCGCACAAATGATATGCTGGCCCGCTACGGCGGTGAGGAATTCACTGTGGTCATGCCGGAGACCGATGAAACAGGTGCCGGAAAGGTTGCGGAAAAAATCCGGCAGACCATTGAAAAAATAGAATTTTTGTATAAGCAGGAAACTGTAAGCATTACCGTAAGTATCGGGGTGTCCCAGGTAAAACAGGGGGATAAAACCCATCATGACCTGTTTGAAAGGGCGGATGTGGCAGTCTACAAGGCCAAGGAAAACGGACGGAACCAGGTGCAGGTGCATTGAGTTTTTTGGGACATCTGCAAAAAACCACAAAAAGACAAAGGGGTATGCATGGGTTCAAACGATGTGCACAAGCATCTGTTGCAGCATCCGGTAACCGAAAGGATGATTGAAAATACCAATCCGGAAACCCTGGAACGGCGGAATTTTGTTCCGGATCGTATAAAAACGTTTGACGCCGTATACACCCGGTTGTCCGACCAGCCGCAATATCGGTTTGCTGCAAACAGGGAAGCCGGAAAATTGCTGCCTGACATCATCGACAATCCGGTGCAAACGGTGATAGCGCATGCAGATCTTTCCAAAGACCGCCGGAAACCATATCACAAAAAACGCAACCTGGGGGTGGTTTTTTCCGGTGGGCCTGCACCGGGGGGACACAATGTCATTGCCGGGTTGTTTGACGGGCTCAAGGCCGGCAATGCAGACTCCCGGTTGTTCGGCTTTGTTCTGGGATCGGACGGACTGCTGGAATCCCGGTATGTGGAGATAACGCAGCAGATGGTGGATGCCCACAGAAACCTGGGCGGGTTTTCCATGATCAAGACCGGGAGAACCAAGATCGATACCAGACAGAAAATGGACCAGGCCCTGAAGACCTGTAGCTCGCTGGATCTGGAGGGTTTGGTGGTCATCGGCGGTGATGATTCCAACACCAATGCCGCATTTCTGGCCCAGCATTTTTCCTCTGCCGGCATCCGCGTCATCGGGGTTCCCAAGACCATTGACGGCGATATCCAGGTGACAAGTGATGACGGCACCAAACTGCTGGCCATATCTTTCGGGTTTCACTCGGCTGCCCGGGCTTTTTCTCAGAATATCAGCAACCTGGCCTCGGATGCGGCATCCGATGTAAAATACTGGCATGTGTGCAAGGTCATGGGACGGGTGGCCAGCCACCTGACCCTGGAAGCAGCGCTCCAGACCCATGCCAACCTGGCGTTCATCGGAGAAGAACTGGCTGAATACGTGGATACGGAGCGCCTGGAAAAAGCCGGGGAAAAAGGGGAAATCGATTACACTGCCTATGGCATCACCCTGCGGCATCTGTCCCGGATTATCTGTGATGCCATCGTGCGCCGGGCCGCATTCGGCAAAAATTACGGGGTGATGATCATTCCGGAAGGCATTCTGGAATCCATCAATGAAATCCAGATATTCATCATCAAGCTCAACAAGATCATTGCAGATTACAACACCATCCATGATCTGGATTTTCACCGGTCTTTTCCCACTTTAAACGAAAAACTGGATTACCTGCGGCGTACCAGCAAAGGCTTGTTGGACAGAAACGGGTTTCCCATATGGAACCTGCGGGATGATGAACTGTTCAACCAGCTCCCCGGGTTTTTCCAGGAGGGGCTGCTCAAGGAACGGGATTTTCACGGCAATTTCCAGTTTTCCCAGGTGAGAACCGAAAAAATCATAATGGAGATGGTCACAGACTACCTGGGGGTGTTAAAAGAGCAGGGCGTATACAAGATGGGGATCGAACAATCCTATTACCGGTCCTTCATGACCGTCAGGGAAATGGACCCGGACAGATATGCCCCTGCATTGTTCACCGATCCGGCTGCCCCGTTTCTGATGGTAAAGCCCAACATCATATCCCTGAAAACCCTGAAACAGGCCCTGGTAAGTGCTGACCTTCTGGCAGCTGAAGATGAAATACCCGGCCCGGTCACAGAAATATTCCGCCGGTCCGAGCCCGGGTTCAAGACCCAGACCCATTTTTTCGGGTACGACGGCCGGGGAGGGGACCCCACCGCCTTTGACTGCCATTACACCTATAACCTGGGATTGACCGCCTATCACCTTATTGCCAACGGGGCCACCGGCCAGATGGCGGCCATCAAAAACCTGGAGCAGGCATTTGAAAACTGGGAAGCCATGGGCATTCCCATTGCCAGGCTCATGCACCTGGAAGAGCGCAAAGGCAGGCTGGAACTGGTCATGGAAAAAAGCATGGTGGATCTTTCTTCCAATGCCTTTCAGGTCTATAAGGCCTGCCGGGAAAAATGGCTGGCAGCAGATGCAGGCGCGGACCATTTCCGAAAGCCCGGGCCGGTGCGGTGTGCGGGAAGTACAGAGGAGGACCGCCCCATCACCCTGGTGCTCAATGACATTAGCT
>DATFJY010000320.1:0-10222 GCA_035268905.1 Desulfotignum sp. | reverse complement strand
GGACCCGGGGCTGTTCCGGCAGCAGGGCATACAACAGGGCAAGTGAAAAAAAGATGACCGTAAAACAGACCGGGCAGGGCAGTGTGAGCAGGAGCCATCCCCGTGTGGGGCCGGTTGGTTCAGGCGCTTGTTTCAGTAACGCCGTGCCCCAGACCAGCAGCAGCACCGCCAGCACCAAATGAAGTGTCATGCCGTGCTGTAACGCCGGCATGACCCGGTTCAGCCACAGGGCCGGATCCAGACGCTGGATGGCGGCCCAGGCCAGCAGAAACACCAGACCGTATCCGGCTGCAACTGCCGCGGATGCCAGGATTCTGTGCCAATACCCAGGCCGGGTATCCAGATAATACGCCAGACCGGCCCCGGCCTTGACAGCGAAAATCCCCACGGAAAAGGCCAGTCCCAGGAACAGTGATTTTAATTCCATCTCTGTCTTCCTTCTCGCGCTTCCAGGTTACTGCCCATTAAAACTCCCAGACCAAGCCGGCAAAAAAGGTTCGGCCCGGCATGGGATATCCCTTGACATAGGCATAGTCCTCATCAAACAGGTTGTGCACCTCCCCTCTGATGGAAAACCGGCCGGCCCGCTCATTTTCATAGAACCGCCATGAACCGGTCAGGTTGGCTACCCAGAACGATCCTTTCTTGACAACAGGTGCCGGATAACTGCCGGATTGCCAGTCCTGGATATCCTGACTGCCGTTGTACCCCGCATTGAACCGGACAAAGGTGCCTTTGCCGGAATCCACCAGAAGGCCGGCCAGATAGTGCCTTTTGCTGACATATAGCAGGTCCTGTCCCGTGGTTTTGTCATCGATATCGGTCAGGGCCGTGAATCCCAGGTAAGGCCTGACCTCCCAGGACCAGCCCAAAGACATCCCTATGTCATAACTGATGTCCGCCTGGAACCCGGATATTTCAGCATCCCCCTCGTTTTTCCAGGTGGAGGTGCCGTCTGGCAGATAATCGGATACGATTTTGTCTTCAAAATCGGTATGAAACCAGGTCACAGATGCCTGAAGCCCGTTTTTAAACCAGTCCAGACCCGCTTCCCAGGTGGCACTTTTTTCCGGATCCAGATCCGGATTTCCCCTTACCGGCCCCATAAACGAGGTGTGATCCGCCCCCATCTGGTCTGCCGTGGGCATCATGAATCCCTGGGCATACTGGGCCCGCAGTTTGAGGTCCGGGAACGCCATCCAGGCAACCCCGACACTGGGGGTAAGCCGGGTGGTATCCTCGGACCGGCCGGCCGGCTCTGTCACCGCCACATCATACCAGTCGTGACGCAGCCCCAGGTGGGTCACCAGCCGGTCGTCGAAAAAACCGGTCCGGGCCAGCAGGAAAAGGGCCGTGTTTTCATAGGTGCTTTGGTTGGGGGTAAAATCGCTTTCAATATCGTAATCCACCCAGTCAAACCCGCCGGTCAGGCGGGTGTCTCCCCAGTATCCCGTGACCTGGGCCTGGGCCCCCTGCAGGTCGGTCTCCCTTTGGGAAGGAAACCCGTCATCCCAGCCGGCGGGGTTTGATGCTGCCGGGTCGTTCCAGGTATTTTCGTCTGTACCGGTGAAATACCGTATCATCCATTCAAACGTGCCCTCTTCAGACCCGCCGGTATATCCCAGATCAATGGTATGGCTTTTCTTGTCACTGTCATTATCCAGGTCATTGGCCGTGATATAGCCGGGATCACCGGATTCCTCCGCCTCGAACCCGGTGAATATCAGGCCGAAGCGATGCCGGTCCGCGAAGGTATAGCCCAGGTTGGCACTGATCCCGGTTTCCGCGTCAATACCGGTATTGTGATAGGTCTGACCGCCGCCGGTGTCATAATCCCCCCGGGTTTCCCGGGAAACCGCACCGGCAAAATCAAATCCGTTCTGATACACGGTGCCACCGATGCTGCCCTGAACCCGGTCAAAGGACCCGGCCCCAACAGACACCTGCACCCCGGTGTCCGCCCCTTTCCGGGTGATGATGTTCACCACCCCGCCCATGCCGGCGGACCCGTACTGCACCGCACCCGGCCCCCGGATGATTTCAATGCGCTCCAGGTTTTGGGTCAGGATTTTGGCCACATTACCGGTACCGGACCGGCGCCCGTCCAGCAACACCAGGATCTTGCCCTGCAGGTCATTACCGTGGGAATCGGTACGAAACCCCCGGATCCCGACGGATGTCAGGGTGCCCGGATATTTCTGGATATGGCCGACCCCCTTTTCCGCCAGCAGATCCGCCACATTGGCGGCCCCGGACTGCTGGATCTCGGTACGGTGGATGATGGTGACATCGGCACTGATCTCTTTTCTGGCTTCCGCCACCCGGCCGGCGGTGACCACCATCTCATCGAGCATCCGGACCGGTTCCCCGGCCGTTACCGGCGCGGCACCCACCAGCACTGCCACAAGACAGATCAGTACATCCGCAAGACTGAAAAAAAATAACCGATTTAATAGCGCACCCGCCGGGCCGAAACCCGGCACCAAACCTGACAGTAACTCTGGCGAGTTGCTTGGAAGCATACGATACGAAAACATTTTACAGGGTTTCATCCTGCATCTCCTCCTTGGAAAAATAGTTTTGTCCGGGGAGAAACAAAAACCCCGGACCATCAAAATGATCCGGGGATGCCCTGATTTATCCTCAGATTGAAAAACCCCTTGTCCACGGGGATTTTCCCGCGCTGAAATTTGAAACCATACCGGTTTTCCGATTCAGCGCCGGCCGGTCACCCATGACAGGTGTCCAGCCGTTTTTCCAGGCAGGTCTTCTGACTTTCGGATCTTCCTCTGGTGCTGCGCCTTCCCAGCCGGAATCATTCCGGCCAGTGGCATTCGTGCAGCCCAGGTCCCCGATTACAGCGGCGGGCCCGTCCCGGATTTGCACCGGGTTCCCTTTTCATCCACGCCAGTGGAACCTGAAAAACGTTACATTTACAACAAGGCAATATATAAAGAAAGCTGCAGCGGTTTGTCAACACCAAATTTCATGGGTGACATTTTTCGTTTTTTGCCGGCTGAGGGGTGGTTATACTAATGCCGGAGCTATCAAGATTTTTCTGAATCATCATTATGTATTGATAATAAAAACAATCCAGCAAGCTTGATTTTAGGCAAAGTATACAGAATGTTACCCGATAAAGATGCAGCGTTACACAACATGCTTCGCATTATTGATGAAGACAAATCAGAATCTGACGGATACCTCTATGCGGCATCAATGTTTGCACCTGTCAAATTGCCTAAAATAGCTGAGCAGGTCTTGATAGCTGCGAATCAATAATAAAAACGCTGCGCAAAGTGCATCCCATGGGACGCAAAGATCTGCCCCGGAAGGGCTTTTTTGCCACATGCAGTCCGGCCCAACCCAATCCGGTCCTGGTATCTGCGGTCCCGCTTATCGAACGTAACGGCAACACCCTGAAGGTCAAAGGTCTGGAAGCATTGGACGGCAGCCCTGTCATCGATATCAAGCCGTATGCAGCATCTTATTATGGTGCGGAAAATGCCACGGTTCCCGAATGGATGGCCCAGCTGCACAGGGAGATGGATCCGGGCGGGGTCACTGCTTGACGTTGTGTGAAAAAAGCATTGACTTCCCATGGCCCTTGTATTACGATCTGTATTACGGATTATGGAGGTGCGTAAATGATCACATTAAGACTTGACCCAAAGCTTGAGCAACAGGTTAGTTACACAGCAAAATATCTTGGCCTGTCAAAATCTGAACTTATCCGCAAAAGCCTTGTTGATTACATTGAAAAAATCGGAAAACAAAATGCGTGGGAATTAGGCCAGGATTTATTCGGCAAATATGCCAGCGGTCGAAACGATTTGTCTTCAAGCAGAAAAGAACTGCTTAAAGATAAAATTCGGGCAAAAAGGAAATGAACAAAATTCTTGTTGACAGTGGCCCTTTAATCGCCCTTTTTGACGTATCCGATAAATATCATCAAAAAACTGTAGAATTCATCAAGTCGAACCGGTTTTTACTGATCACCACCATCGCATCCATAACAGAGACCCTGCATTTACTTGATTTTAATAGAAATGCCCAATTGGATTTTATCGAATGGGTTTCCAGAGGTGGGGTTGAGATTGCAAATATCATTAAACCGGACTTTCAAAGAATTAAACAATTAACTGAAAAGTATAGTGACCTGCCAATGGATTTCGCAGACTCATGTCTTGTCTTCCTGGCCGAAAAAAAAGGTATACATACAATTGCAACGATTGACCGGGATTTTTCCATTTATCGAATAAAAGGTCAAACGGCATTCAAAACAATATTATTGTAGAAGCCCACACCACCACAATGTGCGCAGGATGAAAAGATCGGGACATGCCCAAGAGGACGTCTGTTCTGAGAGAGGGATTTATGCCTTTACCTGTGGCCTTTATTTCCACCCGCAGCCGGGAAGGGATAAACAATATTGTGCCCTATTCCTGCATCATGCCGTTACTGAGGCCCCTTGACCTGATTTGTCTGGCATCGGCAGAAAAAAGAGACACCTTGGCCAATATCCGGGAAACCCGTGAGTTTGTGGTCAACCTGGCAGGAAAAAATTTTATGGACAAAAGCGATTCTTTCGGCGCAATGTTTCCGGACGGTAAAGATCCCCTTGCCGGAGTCTATGAATAGATCATTAAGACTTGACAGGGAAGTTTTTTTCACATAGATTGGCCCAAAATCTGCAATCGAAATTGCAGCGGGCAGAACCAGAAATTATTTGAATTATTAAAACCAAGGCCAGGAAGGTCGGACAGGAGAATATCCCTGTCCAGATATTCCTGGCCTTTTTGTTTTTGAACAACATGCAGAAAACAACATAAAAGGAGAAAAATCGTGACCCCTGCAAAATATCAACGCACCTTTATAACGGCCCTGTTTGTGGCCATCACCATCACTGCCTGGAGTGGGGTATGCTTTGGACAATCTGTCAGTGACCCGCCCTCTTCCGGATCGGTTTACAGCCAATGGAAAGCTGTGGGACAGTTTGCTGCGGACCTGTCCCTGGAAATGATCCAGAAAGCTGCTGCCACGCCTGATAAGGATAATCTTATTGTTCTGGCCAATGCAGGATATGCAGAAATGTCCGGCATGTCCACCCAGGGGGCTCTTGACGGCCTGGCAAAGGTCACCGGAGCCAGCCGGGGTAAAAACACCCTACTGGAGATCCAGTCCGCTGCCCGGGAACCCCTGTGGTTTGCCACTTATGACCGGCAGTCCGGATTTTGCGCCTATCTAGAGATGAAAAAATCCGGCACATCAGATGCCGAAAGCTTCCCCCGGACCCTGTCCCCTGAAATGTTCGGCATCCGAACCGTGGAACGGATTGATGCCCCCTACCTTTACCAGCATGCAAAAGCATTTGAAACCCGGCTGGCCAGCCGGATATTCGGAAACAACGCCTTCCGGGTCATCACCATTGCCAATGCCGTGGCATCCGGGGCATCGGCCCGAGTGATACGGGCGCTGGAGTTCCATGACCATTACTGCCCCGGTGTGATTTCCGGCATTTTCATGGCCGGTTATGTGCAGACACATTTTCCCCCCGGCAAATCCGGATATTTTGTTCACAGTGTGGATCCCTGGTGCAAGGAAGATGCCCTGATGGTGCTGTTGAACGCCACCCCCGGCAAGAAAAAATATGCCGTGAGCTATCCTGCCAAGGCTGACCGGGCCGAGCGGCTCCCGGAGGTTGAAACGGCCGCCACCATTGTCTACCGCCGGGATGATCAGAACCAAAAATGGGAAGGTATCATCCTGGGATTTGACTGGGCCGACACCGCCTGCACCGAAACCGGCAACGGCATCATCGACAAACTGTGCATGGACCTGTGGTACTTAGAACAAATCGACACCCCGGAAACATTCGTCAAAGTATTAAAAACCGTTACCCTGCCGGACGGGGTATCTCCCATCGACTGGGCCAGACCCGGGACTGATCCGTTGAAAATGATGGGACTGACCCGGAAATGATCTTTTTTACTGATGAATGAAAGCACCATCAAAACAGCCTATTTCCGGCAGATCCATCGGAAAATCATGCTGCTGGCCATTTTTGGGGGACTGATCCTGGTAGCGGGCGTATTCGGACTCACCCACGGATCCTATGATATCTCCCTGACAGATATTCTGCGGGCCATGACCGGGGGCGGGGATGACACGGTCCGGCTGGTTGTTGCCGATATCCGCCTGCCCCGGATTGTGGCCGCCATTGTCTGCGGCTGGGGCATGGCCCTGTCCGGCCTGGGCATCCAGTCGTTGCTGAAAAACCCCCTGGGGTCTCCGGCTACCCTGGGGATCAGCCAGGGGGCCGCCTTTGGTGCGGCCCTGTCCGTGGTGGTGATGGGGTCCCAGCTGGTGTCTGTCACGGTATACGCCTTTGCCGGTGCCATGGGAGCCACGTTTATCATTCTGGTCCTGGCCCGGCTCAAGCAGCTGTCGGCGGAGGCGGTCATCCTGGCCGGGGTGGCCCTGTCTTCCCTGTTCGGCTCCGCCACCATACTGATGCAGTACCTGGCCACGGAAACCGAACTGGCCATGGTGGTTTTCTGGACCTTCGGGGATGTGGCCCGCTCCACCTGGCAGGAAATCAAGATCCTCGGGATCACGGTGGTCCTGATGTCCGGGTTTTTCATCTGCCTGAGATGGGACCTCAATGCCATGGCATCGGGGGAGGAAACCGCCCGGGGCTTGGGCGTCCGGGTCGAACGCCTGCGGATGCTGGGAATGACTGCGGCAGCCCTGATGGCTGCCCTGGTGACGGCCTTTCACGGGGTGATCGCCTTTGTGGGACTGATCGCCCCCCACATGGCCAGACGACTGGCAGGAGAGGAGCATGGTTTGCTGATCCCCTATACCGTCGTTCTGGGCTCGCTGCTGCTGCTGACAGCCGACACCCTGGGCCGGGTCCTGGCCGGTTCAGGGTCCCTGCCCGTGGGCGTGGTCACCTCTTTTTTGGGCGCCCCCATGTTCCTGTATCTGCTGGTCAGGGGATACAAATGAAGCTTGCGGTGGATGGCATCTCTTTTTCTTATAAGAGCGATCCTGTGCTGGCGGATGTGACCTTTTCCCTGGAAAAAGGACAGGTTCTGTGTGTTCTGGGAAAGAACGGGGCAGGCAAGTCCACCTTGCTCAAATGCCTCAACCGCATACTGGTGCCGGCCGGCGGAACGGTCCGGCTGGACGGAAACAGCCTGGCAGACATGCCCCGTAAAAAAGTGGCTAAACAGATGGGATATGTGCCCCAGCGCCATGGGGAATCCCGGCTGACGGTTTTCCAGACCGTACTCATGGGCCGCCGGCCCCACATGAAATGGGCCATGACCGACAAGGACCATGACATTGCCGAACAGATCATCGAACGGCTGGGACTGCATCGCCTGGCCATGCGGCCGGTGGCCAGCCTGAGCGGGGGAGAACAGCAGAAGGTGATCATTGCCAGGGCACTGGCCCAGTCTCCCCGGATGCTGCTGCTGGATGAACCCACCAGCAGCCTGGATCTGAAAAACCAGCTCGAGGTGATGGGACTGGTTCGGCAGGTGGTGGATACCCGGGGATTGTCGGCCATTGTGGCCATCCATGACCTGAATACGGCCGTGCGGTTCGGTGACAGTTTCCTGTTTCTTCAGAACCACTGTATTCAGGCGGTTACCGGCAGGAACAACATCGATGCCGGCATTATCTGCCAGGTGTACGGGGTCCGGGTCACCATCGCTGAAATCGAAGGACATACCGTGGTGGTGCCCCTGTAATGTGTGGTTGCAGGACATAGTGGCAGGACACCCTATTATATTGGAGAATATAATGAAAAAAATAAGCTGTATGATTATGATTGTCTTGTTTGCCTGCGGGCTATGGCAGGGCCGGGCAACAGCCCGGACCGTGACGGTGACCGATATGGCCGGCCGGCAGGTCACCGCGCCCTTTGACCCGGAACGGATCATCTGCATCGGCCCCGGGGCTTTGCGCCTGATCGTGTATCTTCAGGCCCGGGACAAAGTGGCGGGGGTGGAGGAGATGGAAAAGCGCAACCCCGGGGGCCGGCCCTACTGGATCGCTAACCCGCAGTTGTGGACACTGCCCCGGTGCGGTCCGGGCGGACCGGCCGGCATCAACAAAAAACCGGACATGGAAGCCGTGTTGTCCGTCAGGCCCGACGTGATATTTTTGACCTATATGGAAGCGGGCCTGGCCGACCAGGTGCAGCAGACCCTGAACATCCCGGTGGTGGTCCTCAGTTACGGGACCTTTGCCACCTTTGACGAGGCGGTGTACGATTCCCTGGCTATCGCCGGCCGGGTCCTGAACCGGGAAGAAAGGGCAACTGCGGTGTTCTCCTATATCGAATCATTGCGACAGGACCTGCACGACCGGACCGCTGATATCCCGAAGGGCGACAGGCCCAGGGCCTATGTGGGAGGTATCGGCTTCCGGGGCGCCCACGGCATTGAAAGCACGGAACAGCAGTATATCCCTTTTACATGGGTCCATGCCGCCAATGTTGCCGACCAGGTCCCTGCCAGCGTCGGCAGCCATGTCTTCATGGACCGGGAAACCCTGTTGAAACTGAATCCGGACATCATTTTCATCGACGGCGGCGGTACGGCTTTGGTGGCGGCGGATTTTCAGAAAAAACCGGAATTCTACAACGCCCTGTCCGCATTTCGCACAGGCCGGGTCTACACCCTGCTGCCCTTCAACTGGTACACCACCAACATCGGCACGGCCATGGCCGATGCCTATGCCGTGGGCAAAATCCTATATCCCGACAGGTTTGCCGATGTGGATCCGGAAGCGGTTGCCGATGACATCTACCGTTTTCTGGTGGGACAGCCGGTCTATGATGCCATGAAAAAACAGTACGGCACCATCGGGCAAAAAGCCTGGTTTCTGGACAGAACCCAAGGAAAAGACAATATCCAATGACAACCAAATCAGGAGAATGAACATGGATCCAATGAAAACCGTATTCAGATTTCCGGCCGCCCTGGTGTTGGGCATTTTGCTGACAGCCCTGCCCGCTATGGCGGATGATATTCAGACACCCGTCACCTACCTGGATGAGATCACGGTGGTGGCACCGCCCATTATCCAGGGCAATGAAACCGACCGGTACGGGTCGCAAAAAACCACTGTGACCGAAGACCAGATGCGGGACCTGAACGCCCAGGATTTGGGAACGGCCCTGCGGCGCTCCCCGGGGGTGAACATCTCCCGCTACAATATGGTGGGATCATTCGGCGGGGCCTCGGGCGGGGCAGTCTTCATCCGGGGAATGGGCTCCAGCCGGCCCGGTGCTGAAATCAAAACCCTGGTGGACGGCATTCCCATGTACATGAGTGTCTGGAACCACCCGCTGCTGGACCTGATGGGCATCGATCCGGCCTTTGCCGTGGAAACCTACAAAAGCCCCCAGCCCCATATATTCGGCAATGCCTTTGGCGTGGTCAACATCGTTCCCAAAAGACGGACCACAGAGGGATATGTGACAAAAGTCGAAGCCGCCGGCGGCAGCCATGATACCTATATGGGCAAATTCGACCATGGCGGGAAAAAAGACCGGTTCGATTATTATATCGGCGGTGCCTACCGCACTTCGGACGGGCACCGGGATCATTCCGACGGGGAACTCACCAATGGATACGGCCGTATCGGATATGATATCACCGACCACTGGCACCTGTCCTATTTCGGGCTGTTGTCAGACAATTTCGCCAATGACCCGGGAGCAAAAGGGGCGGACCCGGCCCTGCGGGAAGGCCGGTATGAAACCGGAACCTGGCTGTCCGTACTCACCCTTGAAAACAACTATGATACCGCACAGGGACATGTCAAACTCTACCGCAATGACGGCAAAGGGGACTGGCTGAATCAGCCCACCTCCACCCCGGGTGTGCGGGAGGACCTGTTCAATGATTTTTTGTTTTACGGGATCAAGGCCCGGCAGGCCTTTCAGCCCTGGCATGGCGGAGAGGTGATTGCCGGCCTGGACTGGGATGTCACCGAAGGCGAGTATGACAAAACATTGACCGACGGCACCCGGGACCGGTGGAACGGCCATGACTTTACCCTTTTTTCGCCCTATGCGGCCATCAGTCACCGGATCGACACCGCCAACGGATGGTATCTCATTCCATCCGCCGGTATCCGCTATTATGACAACTCCGATTTTGATGCTGAGTGGGCTCCCCATGCCGGCTTGATCGCCGGGCAG
>DATFJY010000319.1:0-7101 GCA_035268905.1 Desulfotignum sp. | reverse complement strand
GGCTTCTGCTGGTACGGGTTTCCAACTGGGGTATTGCTGACATGGAAGTCTCTTTGTTCGCCGATGCGGCAGAGTGGCAGAAAATGATCAAGCTGTTTTCAGAAGAACCCATTGATGCGGTTTCCGTTTCCACCTATGATTTTTCCCAGCCCGCATTCGGTACGGACAAAACCATGGCAGGCATCACCCGGGATGCCACAGACCTGCCCCTGCTGATCTGTGGAAAAATTCATGACAAATCCACTGCAGAACAGGCTTTGCAGGATGCAGATCTGGTGCTGTCCGGCAAATCCATGCTGTTGAATCCAGATCTGGTGTCGGATATCGCCGCAGGCAGAAAACTGGCGCTGTATGGATCAGAAGAGGCAGGGGTTGCCTATACAGCAACGCCGTTGCCATGATACCGCCATATGCATACCAGATGAACCTGTTTTTTATCCATGCAGGCTGGTGGCGGTGAGTTGTAAAGCAACTTTATCACGAAAAAATAATAACCGGAAAAGATAAGGGAGGATTTTTATGGACTTAGATGCATACCGCAAGGCAATTTCCGATGCCATTCAGAGTGAGATTGATGCAAAAAATTTTTACGAACAGGTTTCCCAGCGGATTAAAGATGATTATCTCAAGGGCGTGTTTGCTGGTTTTGCCAAAGAAGAAGCCAAACATGAACAGATCCTTACCGATATCTTGAACCAGAAAAAGGTGGATGCCAAACATTTTGACTGTGACAAGGATTTTCATGTGTCGGAAACCATTGAGATGCCGAAAGTATCAGCAGATATGGACCTCAAGAATGCCATCGGCCTGGCCATGAAAAACGAGGAGATTGCCATGAAAAAATATTCCAGCCTGGCAGAAAACTGCACTGACCCCGGTTTGAAAGCTGTTTTTATGGACCTGGCATCCATGGAAAGGGGCCATAAGCACATGATGGAAGAAAAATTTGTGGACGTGGCCTATCCTGAGGTATGGTAAAAACGCCTCAGGCATCAATCTCAACATCCAGAATGTCATGCTGTTTTTTCAGGTTGAAATCTTTTTTTTTAATGTGGCATGATGCCATTACAAGAAAAAGGGGGTGTTTATCCGGGGAACAATGATGCGGGTATCCGGACGTTGCCGGTTCACCTGTTCCACAAATGGTGCGATATCCACGGTCCGGGAAACCGGGGGATAAAAATTGTCATGGTGGTGGACGATGACAGACCGGGGAGCCAGGCGCATCACCAGGTCCGCGGCAATCCGGCAGATATCTGAATGTCCCTCCAGGGGGAGCATCAAGACATCTGCAGGCTTCAGCCTTTCCAGTCCTCCGGGGGGGATCCCTGCACTGCCCAAATGCTGTATGGTTCTGCCTTCCAGGGAAAATTGCCAGCTCAGTACCCGGCCGCAGGGATATCTGGTAAACAGCGGCAGGATATGGAAAAACCGCAGCTGCATTCTGGCCAGGGTGGCGGCTACCAGGGAAAGATCAAACCGGATATGGCGGCCAAAGCAGGCCCGGGCTGCCACCTGGTCGAACCGGACAATGGTGCTGTCCCATGTGACCCGAAAGATGCGGGTTGAAGGAACTCCCATTTTTTCCAGGGTTTTTGCAGCGGTTGCAGAACAAAACACCCGGACCGGATTTTCCGGGTCCTGCCCCAGGATTTCAGGCAGGTCCATGAGGTGGTCAAAATGGCCGTGGGAGACAAAAATTCGGTCTGCCCCGGCCAGATCAGCCGGTCTTTTGGGCTGCACCGGCTCGGCCTCAGGGTTGCGGCTGACAAAGGGATCGATCAAAAACCGGCTGTCGTTGGTGCTGATGTCAAAACCGGCTGTGCCCAGCCAAGTGATTTCCATATGTCTTTTCCGTGAAAACCGTCTGTATGATTATTTTCAGGCTGTTTCCATTCAGGTGCCGGCTGCCAGAACCGCAGCCCCCACAGCCCCGTTTTCCTGGGGCATTGCGCCCACTGTGACGGGATATCCCAGCCGGTTTTCCAATGCCTTGACCATTCCCTTGTTTTTTGCCACTCCGCCGGTCATGACCACGGGCGGGCAAAGCTGTATCTTGCCGGCCAGGGAAGCTACCCGGGCCGCAGTGGATATGTGGATGCCGGCAGCAATGTCCTGGCGGTTTTTCTGTCTGGCAATCATGGAAATGACCTCTGATTCTGCAAAGACCGTGCAGATGGATGATATCTTTACAGGCGTTTTGGCCCCAAGGCTGATCTCTCCCATCTGGTTCAGAGGGATTTGCAGGGCCTGGGCCATCACCTCCAGGAACCGGCCCGTACCGGCGGCGCATTTGTCATTCATGGCAAAATTTTCCACCTGTCCGTTTGCATCCAGCAAAATCGCTTTGCTGTCCTGGCCCCCCACATCAATGACACCCCGGACATCAGGAGCGAGAAAATGGGCCCCGGCACCGTGGCAGATGATTTCGGTCACAGTTTTGTGGGCAAAATCCACGGATGCCCGGCCGTATCCGGTGGCCACCACCCGCTTGACGGCACTGGCTGATATACCGGTCTGCTTGAGCAGTTCATCAAACACCTGCCTTCCGGCGGCGGCCGGGTTATATCCTGTGAACATGATGTGGGTACCCACCAATTTTTCATCATCTACCAGGGCGGCCTTGGCAGTAATGGAGCCGATGTCGATGCCGGCACAAATCATCTGCCACCTGCCTTTTGTCCTGTGCCTGTCTGCATGTCAGCGCTTGTGTGAGGCCTGTTTTTGTGCTGGATGATTTCCATGAATGCGTCAATGCGGGTATCCATCTGGGATTCGGAAAAACTTCTGGGATCCACCATGTCCGCCTCCAGCATGAGAACAGGAATGCCGGCCTTTTTCTGAACAATGTGCATGATGTCCATCTGGCCGAAGGAATAGGGTTTGCAGGACCGGTTGGAGTGCATGACCAGTCCGTTGACATCATAGAATGCGATCATGTCCAGGATCTGGTCCGCCATCTGGTCGATGCCGATGTTCAGGTAAATGCGGGTATAGGCCTGGGCAATGGAGTCCAGAAAATTGTCCGGGTCAATATACTGGATGGCCCCGCACCAGGCCGAGGTATAGGTGTCAGCCACAAGACAGGCCTTGTGGTCTGAAAATTTTTTGGACAGCCATTTGAGCCGGTGCCACACCGGCAGGTTGTCCCAGAGCAGGCGGTACTGTTCATCCGCTACCACCGAGATGCCGTTGGCAATTCTGTCTTCCATTTCCGCGATCAGTTCTTTGTAAAAATCCACAGCCGTTGTGGTACCCCGCAGGGTGACAATCAGGGCCAGAAAAAAGAACGCATCAAAGGCGCTCATGGGAGATGGCTTGTGCGCGGTGGTCCTGAGTACCTGCTGCCAGAGTTTCTGTCCCTCAAAAGACAGGTGCCCCACCTGGTTCATACGGTCCATATCCAGTTTCTGCCTGGTAACGGTTTCCAGAAATGTAATATATTCTGTGATCTGGGCTTTGACATAGGCGGCTGTTTCCGGGAAAAAATCGGTGTGGCATACCGGGGTGTCGAAGATGAACAACGGTACATCATAGTACCGGGCCTGGACCTCGTACCATTTGAGAACCGTTCCGCAGATGTTGTTGCAGCAGATGAGCATGTCCGGTTTGGGCAGGCCGCCTATGGGACCGCCCTTTGCTACGGCGCAGCCGATATCGGCCCTGGCATAGGCGCACAGATCTGCTGAATACCCCATCTCTTCCGCTTTGGTGCAAAGATCCTCCCCCATCTTGGCAGAGCCGATCATGGCACCGTGGTTTTCCGGATAAACCGGGATGATGTCCATGGCCACCAGGGGTTCCACAGGACCGCCCGAGGTGATCCAGGCCACCTGTCTGTGGTTCTGGGATGCGGACAATGCATCCAGGTAATAGGTGGTCATGATATCCCGCATTTTTTTTGCGGCGGCGATTTTGCGGTTTTCCTTTTCATCGGTCCGGGTCATGGGAACAGCCTTCCAGGTTATATCATGTGGATAAAGGTTTCGATCCTGGTGGCCAGCTGCCCCTGGCTGTCCTGGCTGTCATCCAGTTCCAGTACCAGGGACTTTATGCCGGCATCATCCAGGCAGGTCTTGAGATGGGGATAGTCAAAGGCATGGGGATCACAAAATTTGAGCAGGACAAACACCACGCCGTCCGCCGCCACCTGTCTGGCCTGGTCAATCAGGTGCTGTGCCCGGGTGTGAAGGTCCTGGTGTTTGGCCGGGCAGACCAGCCGTTGGGCATAGCGCCGGGTGATGGCGGCCATAGGTTCCATGTCCTCTGGTATCAGTCCGTCAAACCAGCGGCGGCCGGTGCACAGATCATCGCCCACCACCGCAGCACCGGTTTCCTGGAAAAGGTCATAGAGACCGGGCATGTCACAAACCGATCCGGACAGCAGCAGGCGTTTGAAAGGGGCTTTTGGCGCATCTTTTGTGTCCGGAACCGCAGATGCCAGCCTGAGAATTACCTTGTCCAGATGATCCGCAGCTGCCTGCCGGTCCATGACCATGGAGCCCTTGACAAGGGCCAACAGGTCCTTGTTTTGGAGAGCAGCAGGATACCGGCTTTTGAGCGCATATATCCGGGCAAGATTTTTCCGTATCCGGTTGTAAATCCGGATGGCATCGGCCAGGGCCTGTGTAGTAACAGGTCTGCCTGTGTCTGTTTCCAGATCGGTTTTACATCTTTCCAGAACGGCTGCCATGTATGTTTGTGCACTGGGTGCATGCATTTTGGCCGGCAGGATCACATCTGTAAAAAATGGGTACCGTCCCTTGAGGCGCCAGATGTCGGACAGGCGCTGCATGGAATCACAGGTATGGACAAATACCGTGCCATGCAGAAAATCCAGGCGGCCGGCCAGGCTGTCCTCCAGTATGCCCCGCACCACGGAGCAGCAATAGGTCTGGAGATGGTTCTGGGCCAGATGGTTGTCTGCTTTGGATGAAAACAGGCGCATGGGATGGTAGCCGGCCGCGTAAATCAATTCTTCGGGCGCATAGGAACACAGGGTGCCCAGGATTTTTTTATGGGTGATATTGCGGCCTGAGGCCGCAGGATCATCCATGGCCCGATAAAACGGTGTCACTTCTTTCATGGGTGCCATTCTTTCATTCTTCAGGTTCCTTGCGGTCACGGGAATGCTGCATGCCCGGGATGCACGGGCTGATGCAAAAATATGGTACAGCCAGGGTTATAAACCAGGAGGCCCCACAAAGTCAATGATTGCGGTTCTATCCCCGGAGAATCCATTCTAACCGTCAATCCATCCATTTCAGATCATCAGGACGGCAAATTATTTTACCAAGAAGGTCACGCAGAACAAGAAGACATCCTTGACACAGGAGCGGTTGCATCATAAAAGATGATACACAGTACATATTTTTGATTCGCACACACCAACGATGAGAGAAAAACCAAAAGGAGGCTTGAATAATATGTTGAAAGATGGTGAAAAAGGCGTTATCCGCCAGAAAGGCAAAGAAAATGCAACCTATGCCGTTGCCCCCCATATCCCCTGTGGTATTGTCAGCCCGGATCAATTGAGAACCCTTGCCGGGGTCGCTGAAAAATATGATGTCCAGGCCCTGAAAATAACCAGTGCGGCCAGGATCGCCATTGTCGGCATTACAGAAGACCAGGTGGATGGTGTCTGGAAGGATCTGGGAATGGACCCCGGCCATGCTGTCGGCCTTTGTGTCAGAAGTGTCAAGGTCTGTCCCGGCACCACGTTCTGTCGGCTGGGCAAGCAGGACAGCATTGAGATGGGAATGAAGCTGGATGAGATCTACCATGGCATGGTGCTGCCCAGTAAAATGAAAATGGCTGTCAGCGGCTGTAAGATTCAGTGTTCTGAAAATTGCATCAAGGACATCTCCCTTTACGGCACTGCCAATGGCTGGACCCTTTTGATCGGCGGCAACGGCTCTGCAAATCCCAGGCTTGCCGATGTGCTGATGGAAGATCTGTCCAGGGAGGATGCCCTGGAAATGGTTGCAAAGGTGGTGGACTATTACCGGGAAAATTCAAAGCGGGAACGTATGGGCAGGATGGTGGAACGTATCGGACTGGATACCATCAAGGCGGATCTGCATATTCACTGAAGCGGTGATGCATCCATGGCAACAGCGTAAAATTTGTTTTTTGGTTGTCCCGCACCGGATTTTCTGAAGGTCCTGGCCGATCATCCCTGCCTTTTTTCCAGGGTGACGGCATCCACCGGGCATTCTGCCGCACAGAACCCGCAGGCCATGCAGTCGTTTTCCCGGGCCAGCATTGGATAGGGGTGCAAATCTTGCACCGTTTGCAGGGCCGCATCCAGGGCATTGACCGGACAGGTTTCTATACAGATATGGCAGGCCATGCACAGCCCTAAATCAAACAGGGGTCGAAGCCATTCTTTTCTCGGGATTTTTGTCACAATTGTGCCAAAGGGATTTGCCACAGCGATGGCCGGACAGACCCGTCCGCAGGCCCCGCAGTTGATACAGGCTTTATCTTCAATACGATGCCGGTGTTTTTTTTTGCCAACAATGGCATGGGTGGGGCAGATAGCCTTGCAGGCGGTGCATCCGGTGCAGTCTGTGGTAATGAAAAAGGACATGACATTTCTCCCGGGTTATGAAATGGCGGTAACGGCAGCGATCTGTTGTTCAGACGGGTGCCCGGTTTTTCTGTCCCAGCCGAATGCTGCCCAGTAATCTGCGGCCAGGGTGTCGATATCCACACGCCGGCCCTTGTTTGCCCCGTGGTTCATTGGCGGGTCCCCTGCGGGTCTGCCTTTGACAATACAATTTTTGGGCTGGATGCCGTGCTTGATATTGAAAGCCTGTTTCAATGTCTGGATCCGGGTGCCGGCGTCCATGTATTCATCCGGGGTCATGTGCCAGCCGGTGGCGGCATTGAGCCAGTCAAAAATTCTGATCCGGTGAATGCCCAGGAATGCACCGAACTGGCAGACCCCGGCCCCGTTCAGGACATTCAGAAACCGGGAGTTGGCACTGCCCATGGCTGCCTTGTCCGGACCGGTTTCATATTTGCGGTCCTTGGCATACACCAGGGGCATTTTGGGCGCATCAGTGACTTTTTTCCACAGCTGGTACATCTCATAAT
>DATFJY010000318.1:0-9620 GCA_035268905.1 Desulfotignum sp. | reverse complement strand
GGCGGCCTTTTTTCCCTGAACCTGTCCAATATATCAAACCCGGTCCTGGTCAGTTCCACAGACGGGGTGGGAACCAAATTAAAAATCGCGTTCCTGATGGACCAGCATGACACCATCGGCATTGACCTTGTGGCCATGTGCGTCAATGATATTGTTGTTCAGGGGGCAAAGCCCCTTTTCTTTCTGGATTACCTTGCCATGGGCAGTCTGGACAATAGCGTTGCGGAACAGATCATCCGGGGGATCGCCAATGGCTGTACCCGGGCAGGCTGTGCCCTTATCGGCGGGGAAACCGCAGAGATGCCCGGCATCTACCAGACAGGAGAGTATGATCTCTCCGGGTTTGCCGTGGGCATTGTGGACAATACCAAAATCATCGATGGATCCTATGTCAGACCGGGAAACAAACTCATCGGCCTTGCCTCCAGCGGCATCCATTCCAACGGATTTTCTCTTGTCAGGAAAATATTTTTTGACCACTGCAAATATGATGTGGACACCCGGATACCGGAACTTGGCACCACTTTGGGAGAGGAGCTGCTCCGGCCCACCACCATTTATGTGCCCACCATCCTGAGCCTGATGCGGGATCTGCCCATCCATGGCCTGGCCCACATTACCGGCGGCGGCATCGATGAAAACATCACCCGGATCATTCCTGATGCCTGCAAAGCAATTATCCACAAAGATGCCTGGGAAAAGCCCGCCATATTCACATTGCTCCAGAATCTGGGCAATGTGGCGGATGCTGAAATGCACAAAACGTTCAACAACGGTATCGGCATGGTGTTGGTGGTGCCGGAAAAATCTGCCCAGGAAGTGATGGACCGCCTGGGTGCCATGGAAGAAAACGCCTGTTTTATCGGTGAAATCACCGCCAGAAAAAACAATGAACAACAGGTCCAGTGGATCTGATGTCTGATGTGCCATGATCGTCCTGGGCATTGAATCCTCCTGCGATGAAACCGCCGCTGCGGTGGTGGATGAAAACAACCGGATATTGTCCTCTGTCATCGCCTCCCAGGTAGCGGTCCACAGACAATATGGCGGCGTGGTGCCGGAACTGGCATCCCGCATGCATGTGGAAGCCATCTCCCCGTTGGTGGCAAAAGCCGTGCACCAGGCCGGTATCAGCCTGTCTGATATCGGCGGGGTGGCTGCCACCCGGGGACCGGGGCTCATCGGTGCCCTGCTGGTGGGATTCTGTTTTGCCAAATCCTTTGCATGGGCCCGGGGTCTGCCCCTGGCCGGGGTCAATCACCTGGAAGCCCATATCCACTCCCTGTTTCTGACAGACCGGGAACTTACCTTTCCCTTTACCGCTTTGGTGGTATCCGGCGGCCATACCAATATCTACCATGTCGCAGCTGACAACCGGTTTGCCCTCATGGGCCAGACCCGGGATGATGCAGCAGGAGAGGCCTTTGACAAGGTATCCAAAATGCTGGGCCTGGGATATCCAGGGGGACCTGTGATAGAAAAACTGGCAAAAACCCGGGACCCCGACCAGATACACTTTCCCAGATCTTTGCTGGAAAAGGACAGCTGTGATTTTAGTTTTTCCGGTCTCAAGTCAGCCGTTGCCCGGCATATCCATGAAAATCCTGTGAAAAGCACAAAGGACAAGGCCCTTGTGGCAGCCGCTTTTCAGGCAGCTGTCATCGATGTGCTCTGTGAGAAACTGCTGCGGGCTGCCAGGTCCATGTCCTGCCGTCAAATTGGCATTTCCGGCGGTGTTTCCGCCAACCAGACATTTGTTACAACCCTGGAGCAGCGGGCTGCCAGGGAACAGATCCAGGTCATTGCCCCGCCCGTATCCCTTTGCGGAGACAATGCCGCCATGGTGGCGGCACGGGGAGCTGTCATGATCCGGGACGGATGCCTGTGCCGCCTTGACGATGATGTGTATTCCAGGGCATTGCCCTCAGCGTGACAGTTTCAGGCCCGATGCCAGTCCAGATATTTTTTTTTATACCGAAAAATCCGTTCCAGGCAGACATCTGCTTTGGCCTGCAGGGATAGGTCTGACTGCAGCAGTCCCACCAGGGCCTGAAACGCATTTTCAATGCTGGGTCCCTTATGGCAGATCAGGGCAAGGTCAATGTCTGATGCCAGGACCTGTGCCATACAGGTTGCCATATCATGGCCAATGGCCTTCATGTCCAGATCATCGGTGAGCACCAACCCCTGGAATCCCAGGGCATCCCTTAACAGATCCCGTGCAATTTTTACAGACAGGCTTGCCTGCCATTGGTCATCCAGCCCTGGATACACCACATGGGTCAGCATGATCCCTGAAACATCCGCGTGCACAGCTGCCTTGAACGGCACCAGATCTGATGCCGCAAGGGTGGGAAGATCTGCTTCCAGAACCGGCAGCTGAAAATGGGAATCCAGCACGGTTCTGCCGATACCCGGAAAATGCTTGGCAACCGCCATAATCTTGTTTTGCTGCAGGGTTTTTATGACAGTTGTTCCCAGATCCGCCACTGTGCGGGCATCTCCGGGAAAGGACCGGTCTTTCATGACGCCATCTGCATTTGGCGGCACCACATCCATCACCGGGGCCAGGTTCATGTTGATGCCGGCTTCCTGCAGTTCTCTGGCTGTGATGCGGGCGAAATTTTCCGCTTCTGTCCGGGACCGGATACCCGGATTTCCCCTGAAACGGGTAAACGGCGCAGGCAGCCTGGCAACCTTTCCACCTTCCTGGTCCACGGCAATAAACAGGGGCGGTCTGCCGCAGGACCGGGCAAAAGACTGGGCATCGGTACACAGCTGTGCCAGCTGGTCCGGGGACTGGATATTGTTCCGGAACAAAATAATGCCCCCGGCCTGATATTTTTCAATGATCTTTTCAAGATCCCGGTTAAGGCAGGTTCCATCAAACCCCAGCATCAACCGCTGGCCGGCAAGGTGATGGAGAGAACTATCCATGGAGTACTTTTTTGGCCTGCTGCAACTCCCGGGTCACTTTTTCTGACAGATCCCCTGCCTGTTGCAGGTGTGCTGCAATTTTTTCCAGACCGGCATCTTCCGCTTTTTTGGCCCAGACATAAAAATTGTCCTTGTGGCTGTCATTGTGGTCCACCCAATGGGCGAGCAGAACCGTCATTTTTTCCTCCAGAGACATTTCCTGACCCTCTCCATGGCCGTGTCCCCGGGTGTGGTCATGGTCATGGGTATGATCATGGTCATGTTTGTGGTCATGGTCATGGGTATGTCCGTGGTCATGGGTCTGGTCATGGTCATGGGGGTGACTGTGGCTGCCGCTGTGATCGTGATGATGGTCATGGTTCATAACTGCACTCCGTTAAGATATTGATCCAGTTGAATTGGTTCCGGTGTATGTTGACACACCGGTCTCCAGTTGCAAAATGCACTGATTTCAATGCCGTTAAAAATAATGGATACCGGCCGGTCCGCAGACACCACCACCACAAAGACTTTGGAATGGCTCGCGGAAAACCGCAAAGCGGAATTGTATCTGGCCCCTCTGGCCATGTTTTCCCAATTGATGGTCCGCCCGTCCAACAGACAGGCAAACCCGTGAATACAGCTGTCAGCCGTCAAGTGGACGGCCCCGTCAATTTTCAACAGCGAAGAGGCCAGATCGATGTTCTGGGGTTCCACCAGACTTAAGGGCGGATCCAGGACATGACCGGACAGCCGAACCGGCGGATCATTGAGATCAATGACCAGGGTGCAGCCATGCCTGGCACGGCCGGCACTGTGCACCAGGTGGGACACCACCTGGAAAAGAATGGTGGATGTGGTGGTATCCATATCCGTGTCCAGCAGCAGTTCTTCCAGTTCCACCAGTTTTGCCTCCCGGGTGGTGGAATGAAAACTGCCATCAAAAAAAGAGGCTATCCTGGCATCCTTCAAATGCAGAAATCCATAATCTCCCTTGAAATGGGCGCTGATGGCATAATCTGGCACCGGTCCGCCGGTGATGCCGATAATGGTGACCCCGTCAGACACCAGTTTCCGGTCGGAATCCTCCACAGCCAGAAGCAGTTTCCGGATATGCTTGATATTGGAAACCTGGGGACGTTCATGTTCCTGAATTTTGGTGATAAAGTCGGTTCTGGCAATCTGCCGGGGATCACAGAAGAACAGAATCCCTTTTGGCCATGATCCCTCCTCTTTGGTTTTGGAGATCTCCAGAACATTGTTGAGGATGGATGTCACCCGGATCTTGCTGTCATATCCCAGGTGCTGTTCCCTTTCATCCACAATATGGTCGGCAACAGCCTGAAGGGCATAATTTTTCAATACATACTCAGATGAATTGATGGCGGCCCTGCTGGAGTTGAAATCATGGATAAGCAGGGTAGCAGCCTGTTCCAGCCATCGTTCCGTGGGGTGAATGGAACACAGGTCTGGATGGTGTTCTGTAAACCATACCTGGTAAAAAAAATCACTGCAGCTGCCGCCAAAAGAAATGAGGCCGGACAGGGCCAGGTCGTTTTCCGGAATCAGATATCCCCGGGGCTGATCTTTTATCCTTTCCTGAACCCGGGACCGCCAGTTGCCGCTTTCTGAACAAAATTTCTGCCGGATCTTGACCTCATGCCCCTGCAGCAGGTCCTGGGGATCCAGCACCATCACCGGATCATCCGGTCCTGCAGCAAAGATAAGTCCCACCCGGCTGGGATGGGAAAATTTACACAGTCCTTCGATCACCCCGTTCATGATATTTGTCACACACATTTTCTGATACACTGTCTGATGCATTTTTTTTGTCCTGCCTGCTTTGAAAAACCAATGGTGTTTGATATCCTTGTTACCGGTGTTTTGGCAAGTTTTTTTTTATTGTTCTCATTTTAGGGTATTGTAAAACACACCAGGGATTGCTATTGAAACAAAAAACAAAACCGGAGGCAACATGCGCGCTTTTTTCACCCTTATTTTCGGCCTGACTATCCTTTGTACCGGGCAATTAACCCATGCAGAACCCAGGACCGGTTATGTCAGCGACATGCTGATTCTCACCTTCAGACAGGGACCGGGCCCCTCATACCAGGTATTGAAAACCCTTGAAAGCAATACCCCCTTAACCATTCTGGAAGAAGAAAACGGATATTTCAAGGTACAGTTAGCATCTGAAGAAACCGGATGGGTGGACAAGCAGTTTGTGATGTTTGACACGCCCAAGATACAGATCATTGCACAATTGGAAAAGGAAAACCAGGCATTAAAAAAAGAACTGGCAGACCAGACAGCAGCCCATGACACCCGCATAAACCAGCTGACATCCCAAACCAGTTCCGGTGCAAAGGAAACAGCAGCCCTCAAAAAAGCCCTGGAAAAGGCACAGGAGCAGATCAACACCCTGACAAAACAGCTGGCCGCCAGCCAGGAACAGTATGCAGCACTGGCAGAAAATTCCGAAAATCTCGTGGATATCATGGAAAAAAACAAACTCCTGGAGGAACAAAACAGCCGGCTTTCCAGGGAGATGGCATCGCTGGAACAACAATCCGGCCAGGTGCTTAAAACCGGCATGATCAAATGGTTTCTGGCCGGCTTCGGGGTCATATTTCTGGGATGGATACTGGGCCAAAGCGTCTCTTCCAAACGCCAGAAAAAAAACACCCTTTTAAGCTGACTTGATTTTTTCATTTGGCTGCAGTACATGACAGACAGGCCCTTTTGTATTTTTGAATTCAAATTGCATTCAATTTCATGAACATTGTTTATTTTTTTATTTTTTTCTTGACACAGATGGTTCTTTAAATTTATTCACATCAGAGATTGTTCATTTACTGTTACAATTTGGATACAACCCACATCAAATGATAAAAGGAGCTGAACTTGTCCGATCAAAGCGTGTATGATGAAAAAATCTGGGTAAAATCCTATGAACCAGGTATTGCCCCGACCATTGATTTCACCGATATACTGGTTCCCCAGTACCTGACTGAATCGGCACAACAGTTCCCGGATCATCCTGCCCTGATTTTCCAGGGATATACCGTGACCTTCAGGGAACTGGACGACATGGTGGGCAGATTTGCCGCCGCCCTCAAGGACTACGGCATCAAAAAAGGGGACAGCGTGGCCATCCTCCTGCCCAATGTGATTCCCTGTGTGGTGGCGTATTACGCAACCCTCAGAATCGGGGGCATCGTGGTGTTCAACAACCCCCTCTATTCGGACCGGGAGCTGGAACACCAGTTCACAGATTCCGGATCGAAATTTCTCATCACCCTGGATCTCCTGGCCGACCGGATGGTGAAACTGCGGGAAAAAACCAAGATCAAAACCATTGTCTACACCTCCATCGGCGATTACCTTCCCTTTGTCAAACGGCTGCTCTTTCCCTTGGTGGCAAAGAAAAAAGGCCTGACGGCAACTGTCTCAGAAGCAGAAAACCTGCACCCTTTCAAGGATGTCATGGCAAAATACGCACCAGACACCACCCAGGCAGACGTCACCCTGGATGATGTGGCCATGTTCCAGTATACCGGCGGCACCACAGGCGTTTCCAAAGGGGTGATGCTCACCCATAAAAACATTGCCTGTCAGATCCAGCAGATCGAAGCATGGTTCCCTGAATTTGAAAAAGGGGCGGAAATCATGCTGGGCGCCCTGCCTTTTTTCCATGTTTTCGGCATGTCTGTGTCCATGAACCTTGCCGTGCGCATGGGATGGGCCAATGTTCTGGTGCCCAAACCCCAGCCCGAGCCCCTGCTGGAAGCAATTTCCAAATGCAAGGTCACCTTTGCCCCCCTGGTTCCCACCATGTACATCGGCATGCTGGACCATCCGGACATGGAACATACCGATCTGACCAGCATCAAAGGCTGCTTTTCCGGGAGTGCCCCTTTGCCCCTGGAGGTAATCAACCGGTTCCAGGAAAAAACCGGGTCCATCATTGTGGAGGGTTTTGGTCTTACCGAATCTTCGCCTGTCACCCATGTCAATCCTTTTAACGGCACCAGAAAGGTGGGCAGCATCGGCATCCCCATTCCTGAAACCGAATGCAGGATCGTGGACCTGGAAGACAGCACAAAGGAGGTGCCTGTGGGAGAAGCAGGAGAACTGCTCATGCGCGGGCCCCAGATCATGAAAGGCTATCTGAACAAACCGGAGGAAACCGCCAAAACCCTTACCAAAGAGGGATATCTGTGTACCGGTGATGTGGCAAAAATGGATGAAGACGGCTATTTTTACATTGTTGACCGTATCAAGGACATGATCATTTCCGGCGGATACAATGTATATCCCAGAGATATCGATGAGGTGCTGTTTGAACATCCCAAAATCCTGGAAGCCTGCTGCATCGGCATTCCCCATCCCAAAAGGGGAGAAGCGGTCAAGGCGTTTATCGTGCTCAAAGAGGGCCAGGACATGACGGAAGAAGAGGTCATTGCGCATTGCGCCGGGAAACTGGCCAAATACAAACTGCCGGTGGCAGTGGAATTCCGGTATGAACTGCCCAAGTCCAATGTGGGGAAAGTTTTGCGAAAGGATCTGCGGGTCCAGCAGGGATAAAGCCCTTCCGGCGCTGAGGGGCTGTTCACTGGACACCACCAGGGCTCCCCGAATATCCAGCTGATTTTTCAGCTGTTTCCTATGATACAAATGTATGCTATACTGGTTGATGCTTTTTGCAGGTACTTTTATTGGCATTAAAGAAAAGGAAACATTTGTATCATGGAAATCAACCATTATGAGTTTGCATACGGTGAATACGGTGAAACCACCGGCGTCACCATCAACCTTCGGGGATATGATATTCTCCGTTTCAACAATATCAGCAAAGGGACCGCTTTTTCCATTGGCGAACGTATCCGGCTGAAAATGAGTGGGTTTCTTCCCCCCCGGGTCAAGACCCTGAAAGATCAGGTGAAAACCAGCCTGGATATTGTAGGAAGAAAAGAAAACGACATTGAAAAATTCATCTATATCAGAAGTCTGTATGACCGGAATGTGGTCCTGGCCCATGCGGTTATCGCCAGCGACATAACCCAGTTTCTGCCCATTATCTATACCCCCACCGTTGGCATGGCCTGCCAGCTGTATTCCACCATGTTCCGACGGGCCAACGGCATCCACCTGTTTCCCGACAACATCGACTATGCAGAACAGATCCTGGGCAACTACACAGACCAGGATATCCGGGTGGCAGTGGTAACCGACAACCAGGGCATTCTGGGCATCGGGGACCAGGGTGCCGGCGGTATTCCCATCTGCCTTGGCAAACTCATGCTCTATACCCAGGGTGCCGGCATCGCCCCCTGGCACTGCCTGCCCATCTCCCTGGATGTGGGTACGGACAACCCGGACCTGCTCGATGACCCCAATTATCTTGGCTGGCGCCATAACCGGCTCAAAGGTGATGATTACGATGCCTTCATGGAAAAATTTGTCATTGCATTCAAAAAAGTGTTTCCCAAAGCCCTGTGCCAGTGGGAGGATTTTTCCAAGCAGACGGCGTTTTCCGTGCGGGATCAATATCTTGAAACCCTCATCTCCTTTAACGACGACATTCAGGGCACAGGGGCCATTACCCTTGCCGGTATCCTGGCTGCCATGAAATCCAAAAAACAGGCGTTCACCGACCAGGTGTTTCTGGTGCATGGGGCCGGTGCCGGCGGTGTGGGCATAGCCGAACAGATCATGACCGAACTGATGGAACAGGGGTTGGATGAAACTGCGGCAAAATCCAAAATTTTCACCCTGGATTCCAAAGGGGTGGTTACCACAGACCGGGACCTGGAACCTTACAAAACCAAATTTGCCAAAGACCCGCACACCCTGGACTGGATTAAAACCCCTGCTGACAATACCCTTGTCAATGCCATCACCAATGAAACGGTAACCGTGCTCATCGGCACATCCGGTCAGCCCGGATGTTTTACCCGTGACATTGTGGATGCTGTGGCAAAAAACACAGACCAGCCGGTGATCCTGCCCTTGAGCAACCCCACCACCAAAACCGAGGCACTGCCGAAAGATCTCTACCAGTGGACCGATGGAAAGGCCCTGGTAGCCACCGGATCTCCTTTTGAACCGGTGGTGCACAACAGCAAAAAATACCGCATCGGCCAGATGAACAATGCCTTTATCTTTCCCGGGGTGGGACTGGGCATCGTGGCCTCCGGCGCCACACAAGTGCTGCCGGTCTTTTTTTCCGCCGCTGCCCATGCAGTGGCTGAGTTTATCACAGACCAGGATATCCAGGACGGCATTTTGTGTCCGCCCCTGGACCAGCTGCGGCAAGTGTCCATTGCAGTGGCCAAACAGGTGGGGGCTGAAGCCATAAAAGCCGGGGTAACAGACAATGGCTGTGCCTTTTCCCGATTCCGGCACAACAATGACCCGGAACGGCTTAACACCCTTATTGACAACATGATCTGGAATCCCGTGTATTTTTGACGGCTGCAGGATACTGATCTGTAAAGAAAACCCCCGATTCAAACACTGATAACGCCCCCGGCAGAGCCGGGGGGTTGCCTGAAAACGGTTACTGCAACCTTAGGAAAGCAGGCGCTGCCCATGCATGGCTGGACCGGAAAGATCGCCCGCATTGACCTGACCCTGCGGAAAATTGACGTCCAGCCCTTGCCCCCTGACACCTGTACCCGGTATCTGGGGGGCAGGGGCAT
>DATFJY010000317.1:0-3986 GCA_035268905.1 Desulfotignum sp. | reverse complement strand
AGAGACATCCATATCGGCAATGCCCCAGTTGGAAACCCGCACCAGCAGAAGCCGGTCCTCAGGAATATGCGGCCGTACTGCCTGGATCACCTCATGGACGAACCGGTACCGGTTTTCCATGGACCCGCCGTAGGCATCGGTTCTCCGGTTGGCATAAGCAGACAGAAACTGGCTGAGCAGATATCCGTGGGCACAATGCAGTTCCAGGCCGTCAAATCCGGCTGCCATCACCCCTTTTGCGGTTTCCACAAACCCGTTGATCACATGGTCCATGTCAAATCGGCTCATCTGCTCCGGCACTGGATAGGGTGCACCGGTCATGGGATTTTCCTGCATCGGCGCCACCGGACTGGGGGCAATGACCCGGTTGGCCGGGTTGATCCCTTCATAGGCCATACGTCCGCAGTGAAATACCTGACACACAGAAACCGCCTTGTGACTGCGAGTCTCATCTGTGACCTTTTTCCAGGCATCCACCTGGTTCTGGTTCAATATCCTGGCCTGGCCGGGATAGCCCTGGCTGCTTTCATAATCGGTTACAATGGCTTCGGTGTACACCAGGCCGGCCCCGTTCTTTGCACGGGTGATTAAAAACTGCAGCACATCCTCTCTGGGAATGCTGTCGTTGGATGCTGACATCCGTGTCATGGGTGCCACACCGATGCGGTTCTTACAGGTAATATTTTTGATGGTAAAGGGTGAAAACAGCAATGATGTCATTTTGATCTCCCTGATTAAAGGTGGGAACCAACGTCTTATAAGACAATCTAAGCCTGATTTCTGGTCATGTCAATGTGGGCGATCCCATCTTCCAGATAAGGGTCGGAGACCGGCACAAACCCGTGACAGCGGTAAAATTCCTTCAGATAGACCTGGGCCCCGATGGTGATGTCCCTGCCCGGCCAGGCCCGGCCGGATTCCGCCAGAATCTTTTTCACCAGCGCATGGCCCAGCCCGGTTTTCCGGTACAGTGGTGCCACCACCACCCGGCCGAAACTAATGTCGGGAAACCGGACACCCGGCGGCAGTATCCGGGCATAGGCAGCCAGGCTGCCTTCCTGTGACCGGCCGGTGAGATGCAGGGTATCTGCCAGCATATCTTTGCCATCCAGTTCCGGATATGCACAGGCCTGTTCCACCACAAACACATCCACCCGGAGTTTGAGCATCTCATACAGCTGCTTTACATCCAGTGCATTAAAACGGCTTATCTGCCATGCCATCGGGTTAGCATCTGTCATTTTCTCACGTCCCTTTTCAATCCTTATGCTTGATACCCCATCAGCCCGACAAGTGCAAGACCTGAGATAGACAGATCCGGCAGACGGTGCCTGTGAATCCAAGACCCGTGCCGGGGGGGGGCATGGTACGATTTGCCGGGATGGTTTTCAAACAGATGATGGGTTGTTGCACTTCATTGTTCTTATGCAAACAGGCCCCGCAGGATCTCGGGCCGGGCACAGCACACCGCCAGGGGCGGGTTTCGGGACAGAGTGCTGCCCAAAAAGACCAAAAACATGACATGATTAAGGTAAATATCCAAGGCTGATGAAAATGATTGACATTCCATCAAATGCCTGACAATTATGGACTGTGAAAACAGGTATGCCTTTGGCTGCCCACCGGAGAGGGCGTTTTGCTGGATCCATGCCCCCATGCCGGCCGGGTCGGCCGGTATGATAAAGGAGAGCCATCCGTGAAATTTTATGAGAAAGACCGTGTGCAGACCCTGCCTGTAAGGGAAGCTGTGGGAAAAATGCTGCTCCATGACATCACCCGGATCGTTCCGGATGTGTTCAAAGGGCCGGCCTTCAGAAAAGGCCATATCATCACTGAGGCAGATATAGACCAGCTGCTGGATCTGGGCAAGCAGCATGTGTATGTGGCCTGCCTCAACGGCGAAATCCATGAGAACGATGCTGCGCTGCGCATTGCCCGGGCTGCTGCCGGAAAAAACATTGCACTGTCCGATCCCAAAGAGGGCAAGGTGGGGTTTACCGCCACAACATTCGGCCTGCTCAAAATCAATGTGGAAGGTCTGGCACAGCTCAACAGCATACCGGAGGTGATATGCGCCACCATGCACACCAACCAGACCGTGGATCCGGGGCAGGATTTGGCCGGTACCCGGGTGATCCCGCTGTCCATTGATGAAAATCATGTCATTGCCGCCGAAAAAGTGTGTGAAACCTTTTTTCCCATCATTGATATCAAACCCTTTGTCCAGGTGAATGTGGGGCTGGTGGTCACTGGATCGGAAGTGTTTTCCGGCCGCATCAGGGACGGTTTCGGCCCGGTTGTCCAGAAAAAATTCGAAGCCCTGGGCTCCCGGATTATGGACAAAAAGATTGTGTCCGATGACATGGACATGACCGTGGCAGCCATCACAGATTTTGTGGACAGCGGGGCAAAATTTATCGCTCTCACCGGGGGCATGTCAGTGGATCCCGATGACCTGACACCGGCTGCCATCAAAAAAGCCGGCGGTGAAGTGGTGTTTTACGGGGCACCGGTACTGCCCGGCGCCATGTTTCTGCTGGCGTATATCAAAGATGTGCCGGTGATCGGCCTGCCCGGCTGTGTCATGTATTTTCGGGCCTCCATTTTCGATCTGGTGGTACCCCGGCTGCTGGCCGGGGAAACCGTCACCCACAAAGATATCATCCATATGGGCCACGGGGGGTTCTGCACTGCCTGCAAAACCTGCCGGTATCCCCAGTGCAGTTTTGGAAAATAAACATGGAACTTTCAAACCGGCATATACTGGACTGTCTGAAAAAAGGCGCCCCCTTTGCCCTGGCCGCCATCATCAGCCATAAAGGCTCCACCCCCAGGACATCGGGTTCCCGCATGATCGTTCTGCCGGACCGCACCATTCTGGGCACCATCGGCGGTGGACTGATAGAAGCGCAGGTCATGGATACCTGCCTGGAACTGATTCCCAATAACACCTGCCGTATCCAGTCCTTCACCTTGAACCAGGAGCTGAAAGACGGCCTGGACATGGTCTGCGGCGGGAACCTCACCGTACTCATGGAAACCCTTGCGCCTGAACCGGAACTGATTGCGATATACCAGGCCATGGTTGATTTGGAACAGGCCGGGAAAAAAGGCGTTCTGGTTTCAAAAATTGTCGGCACCAGCCAGGCGGATTTCACCTTACAGAAAACGCTGGTGGCATCTGATGCCACCATGACAGGGTCCTGTGTCATCCCCAAACCCCTGCTGGATGATATCGGTGACAACCGATTTTCCGGCAGTTTTCCCATCATCCATTCTGCGGGCCTGGAAGAATTCATTCTCCAGCCCCTGGTGTTGGCTGATACCATTTTTATTTTCGGTGCCGGACATGTGGGATTCCAACTGGCAAAAATGGCCCATCTCACAGGCTTTTCCACGGTGGTGATCGATGACCGCGAAGAGTTTGCCAACCCGAAACGCTTTCCCCATGCCCGGGCGGTCCGGGTGGTAACAGATTTTGCCGCCGCCTTTGACAGCCTGACCATTGATGCCCGCGCCTATATCGTCATTCTCACCCGGGGCCACCTCCATGACCAGACAGTTCTGGAAGGGGCTCTGCACACCCATCCCGCCTATATCGGCATGATCGGCTCCCGGACCAAGCGGGACAAGATCTATGCCAATCTCCGGAAAAAAGGGGTGTCACAGGATAATTTGAACGCGGTCTATTCCCCCGTGGGCCTTGCCATAGGGGCCCAGACCCCGGCGGAAATCAGCGTCAGCATCATGGCCCAGATCATCCAAATCAGAGCTGGCGCATAACTGCCTTTTGACCACCAGGGACAGGCCTGCGAACAGAATAATGCGGGCAACAGTCTGACATCCGGTCCACTTATGGTCAATTTTCTTTGAATGATTTTCTTCTTGACAAGCCACACATATCTATTTATTATATGAACAATTGTTCATATAATAAATAGATATGTGTGGCTTGTCAAGAAGAAAATCATTCAAAGAAAATTGAC
>DATFJY010000316.1:0-22277 GCA_035268905.1 Desulfotignum sp. | reverse complement strand
TTTAATGTTGATGTGGCAGAACCCCCGGCCCCCATGGGATACCCGCATGGAATGATGTCCCGGAGGCCGGATCAGGGCAAATCCGTTTTGGATTTCTCTGTTCATGACGGCATCGGCAATCACCTTGGCCCCGCCGGCGCTGATAAGATGGGATTCCGTGGTGATGGTTTCTTCATCCGGCACACAGAACTGGGCCCGCTGGATATCTTTGGGGGTTGCCAAAGCAGGCTTGTATTCCATGATTCCCGGAATATCAAATATGCCCTCTTCCATGACCTGGTCCTGGGTGTACAAAAGCCGCTCTTCTCTTTCGGGATGGGTGGGGTCTATGGCCCAGTCAAAGGCGGGAAAAAATACCAGTCCGGTTTTATGCATTGCTTTCAGCATGATTGCCTCTTTGGTGTAACATCTTGTCAAAGCCTTTGATCAGGCCCGGTTTGAGTTGCATTTTGGTGCGGAATATTTTTCCCCTGGGTGAAAAATTTCGAACAATATTGAATTTCTGATACTCCACCACCTCCACTTCATCCATATTTTCCGGATCTGCCCCGGAATTGATGGCTTTTTCCCGCAGCAGGTTGTAGGCGGTTTCCATGAGTTCATCTTCTGAAAAGGTTTTTGAGATGGGTTCTGCAAAATCTTCCTCATGGGCGGTGACAATGCCCTGTTCAGTATCCGCATTCAGGGAGACCTCACAGGTGGTCCTGGCCAAAGCCGCCCCGATGGCATTGGCAACGGCGGATTCCGGAACCGCAAGGGTGTCGATCTGGTAAAGGTCTTCGATTTTTTTGGCAAAATAGGGGGCAGGTCCCCCGAGCAGAAGGATTTTCCGGGGGCTGAGTTTGTACCCCTCCAGAAAATCATGCACGGTATACACTGGCTGTGAATTGATCTGATCGATCATTTCAAAGGTTTTTTTCAAAATAATGGTGCAGCAGGTCTTGAATATGTTTTCCGCTGCCGCTTCATCTGAAATTCCGAGTGCCTGTGCAATGGTATGGATACCGGCAAGCGCTTTTTCCCGGTCTCCGGTATCCATGAGCCCCAGTACCACAAGGGCATCCGTAGGCGTGGGCAAAGGCCCCCCGAATGCCATGGCCGGTCCCTGACGGTCCGGACCGATGGACAGCACATTGCCGCTGACCCGCAGGGCGCTGTCGCCGCCGATGCCTTTGGAGTCCGTACGCAAAGACCGGATCAGGCTTTTGTAGCGGCCCCTCTGAATACCCACGGGTTCCAGCAGCGGGGCTTTGTCCACCAGAAAGGCGATATCAGTGGTGGTGCCGCCGATATCCAGCACAATGGCATCCTGTCCAGCAGGCGCGTAAGGGATGGCCCCCATGATACTGGCGGCCGGTCCTGATAAAACCGTCTGGCCGGGAAAATGCATGGATGCTTCCAGGCTCATGGTCCCGCCGTCTGCTTTCAGGATCTGGATGGGAACCGTCAGCCCTTTTTCAGCCAGACTTTTTTTCACAGCTTCAAAAAAGGATCTGTGCAACGCAAATACAGCCGCATTCAAATGGGTAGTGGCGATCCGCCTGGGAAAGTTCAGGTTTCCGGATACGTGGTGGCCCAAAAACACCTGTTTGAAATATTTATTGAGGATGCGTTTGATAAGGATTTCATGGGCGGGGTTTCTGACGCAGAATTTGCTGACCACCCCCACATATTCCACACCGGCATTTTTCAGTTTTCCGGCAATATCCTGGATCTGATTCTCATTGACAGGGGCTTTTTCCCGCCCCCTGTGGTTGATGGAGCCGGAAACGGCATAATAATGGTCGCCTGTGCGAAAAAATTCCGGGTCTATGCCCGGACCGGCTGAGACAATCATACCCACCGGTTCCATGGTCTGCTGGACAATGGCATTGGTGGTCAGGGTGGTGGAAATGACCACCCGCCGGATTCGGCCGGGATCAATGGATGCCAGAAGCCGGGTAAATCCGGAAAGCACCGTGTTGAATAGATCGGCAGATTCTGTGGGAACTTTGATACTTTTTTCAATGCCGTTGCTGCTGATGACCACCGCATCCGTATGTGTACCGCCAACATCCAGTCCTATTATCATGGCGTATTCCTGTTTCTAAGTGATTGTGTTCAGCCATATGCGTATCTTCAATGCTGCAGCAAAGCTTGTCAGAAATCGCAAGGGTTGTCAATGAAGTTTTTGCAAGGGAAATGCCGGTCCGGGAACGGATGGATCAGGGCTTTGAAAGGTGCTGCTGTGCAAATGCGATAAATTTCTTGCAGATGGGTGACTGGGTGCGTTTTTTTGCCCAGGTCAGATAAAAAAAGCGGTCCAGGTCCAGCCCGTTTACCGCCAGGGCAAAGAGCCTGCCTTTTGCCAGATCATCAGCCACCGCTGTGGTGGAGAGAATGGAAACCCCCACATGGTTGAGGATGCCCTGGATGACGGAAACAGAAGATCCCATGGTAATACAGGTGGTTAATTTTGTCGGATCATATCCGGCATCTGCCATGCTGCTGCATATGGACTGCCAGGTACCTGAACCGGATTCCCTTGCAATAAAGGGTTCATTTATCAAATCATGCCAGTCCACGGCAGACAGTTGTGCCCATTTATGGCCGAACGGTACAATGAGCTTCATTTCATCTGGCAGAAGGATTTTCTGAACAATGGCGGCATCCGTTGCCTGGGCGCCCACCACCCCCACTTCCACCCGGCCGTATGTGACATCTTCAATGACCTGGCGGGTGTCTCCGGCAGATAAAGAGACGGATACATTTGGATAGGCCCTGCCAAAAGGCCCCATGAGCCTGGGAAGGATATATCCGGCTGGTATGGTGCTGCCGCCGATGGCAAGGCGGCCTTTGGTGCATCCGATAAAATCCAGCATGGCGGATTCGGTTCTGTCTTTCACGGCCAGCATTTTTTTGGCATATTCAAATAAAATCCATCCCGCCTGGGTGGGCTCGGTTCGTTTGCCCAGCCGGTCCAGAAGCCGGCACTGGAAATGCTGTTCAAGTTCCTTTATATGGGTTGATACGGTGGGCTGTGACAGATTGATGGTATGGGACGCCTTTGAAAAGCTTTTTTCTTCTACCACGGTGACAAAAATCTGGAGCTGCCAGAGGTCCATGCTCTTCAGCTGCCTTTTTTGGGCGGGGTCTGTTCCAGTTTTTCCACAAGCAGGGGAAATTTTTCCATGAGTTTTTGTCTTACCGGTTTGGGTACCATGTCCGAGATATCACCACCGAACTGGGCCGCCTCCTTGATAATGGAAGAGGAGGTGAAAATCCATCTGAGTCCGGTCATAAGGAATACCGACTGTACATCCTTGTGCAGTTTTCTGTTCATCAGCGCCATCTGAAACTCACTTTCAAAATCAGATATGGCCCGCATCCCCCGGATGATGGCAACGGCGTGTTTCATGCGGGCATAGTCCACCAGGAGCCCGTCAAAGCAATCCACTTTCAGGGCGCTGTTGCCGTTGAAGCTCTGCTGGATCATTTCCAGTCTTTCTTCGGTGGAGAACAACGCTTTTTTAGAGGGATTCCTGAGGATGGCCACAATAACTTCATCAAAAATTTCCAGGGCCCGCTGGATTACATCCACATGGCCGTTGGTCAAGGGATCAAATGATCCAGGGTAGATGGCAGTTCTTTTTTTTGGTGGCATTCTCATCCTCTTGCAGGGTCCTGGGTTCTGGTTAAAAAGGAAACCGTTGTCCCTGAGTATTTTTTTTGCTGGAAAATGTCAAGCCCGTTCAGGATATCCGGCAGAATTTCTTTTGCCGCATGTTCTGCCACAATCATACCGCCATCTGTTAAAAGAGCCGAGATTTGATAGGTTTCAACCAATGTTTTTACATGATTTTTGTGGTAGGGCGGATCCATGAAGATCAGATCAAAACTGCTGGCTGTAACAGACAAAGGAAGCGCCTGCTTGAAAATATCCCGTCTGAACACGCGGGATTTTTCGGAAAACCTGCAATGGTCGATATTCTGCTGAACAATGCTGCAGGATGCAGCAGACATATCCACAAACACCGCATGGGCCGCTCCCCGGCTCAAGGCCTCCAGCCCTAAGGCACCGGTGCCGGCAAACAGATCCAGCACCAGTGCATTTTTTGGCCGTGGTTCCAGGATATTGAATACAGATTCTCTGATCCGGTCGGCGGTGGGCCGGATGTCCCGTCCTTTTGGAGAAAACAGTTTTCTGCCCCTGCAGATGCCGCTGATGATGCGCATAATAAACCCTGATCAGGACAGCTGTTTTTTGATGAACCGGGTGCTGGTGCCCAGGGCTTTTGCCACGGCCGGGATATCGCCCCTGGCCTGGTCAACCTTGCTTTTGATATATGCTTTTTCAAAAGCTGCCCGGGCCTTGTCCAGGTTGTTGATGGCAAACAGGTGCCTGCGTTCCTTTGGGGGCATGGTTTCTTGCCCCGGATTATAGGGGTGGGGCAGGTCCCCGACGTCGATCTGTTGTCCCTGGACCATTATGGACAGCCGCTCCACCAGGTTTTTGAGCTCTCTTACATTTCCCGGCCAGGCATAATCAGCCAGCAGCTCCAGGGCCTGGGGGGAAACGGTTTTTTGGGGATCGGACGACTGTCCGGCCAGTTTTTCCAGAAAGGTGTCCACCAGCAATGGGATATCTTTTTTTCTCTCCCGCAGGGGCGGCACGTGGATGGGTATGACGTTCAACCGGAAAAAAAGATCCTGACGGAAATTGCCTTTTTCAATTTCTGCGGTAAGGTTCTTGTTGGTGGATGCGATGATCCGTACATCCATGTGGATGGTTCTGCTGCTGCCGATGCGTTGAAAAGTCTTGGATTCCAGTGCCCGCAGAATTTTTGCCTGGGAATGGATGTTCATGTCACCGATCTCATCCAGAAACAGGGTGCCGCCGGCGGCCAGTTCAAATTTTCCCATATTTTTGGACAGGGCATTGTCAAAGGCCCCTTTTTCATGGCCGAACAGTTCGCTGTCAATGGTTTCTTCGGGAATGGCTGCACAGTTGATAATGATAAACGGTTCTTCCGGCCGCAAGCTGAACTGGTGGATGGTTCTGGCAACCATTTCCTTGCCGGTACCGTTTTCGCCCGTGATAAGAATGGCGGCATCGGAAGGCGAGGCTGACATCACCTCCTGATACAATTTCTGTACTGCCGGACTGGTGCCGGTAATGGCGTTTTTTTCAATGGTTTTTTTGCGCAGATACATATTTTCTTCTTCCAGCTTTCGGAAATTCAGGGCATTGTTGATGGTGACCATGACCTTGTCAATGGACAAGGGTTTTTCCAGAAAATCATATGCCCCGGATTTGGTGGCATCCACTGCCGATTCAATGGAGCCGTGGCCGGTGATCATCACCACCGGAATGTTGGGGAATCCTTGTTTGATTTCCTTTAAGGTTTCTATACCATCCATCCCCGGCATCCAGATATCCAGCAGAATGATATCCGGGGAATCGGTTTCAATCTTTTTTAAGGCTTCATATCCGTTAAAGGCGTGCATGACCTCAAATCCGTCATCGGAAAGTATGCCTTCAAGGGATTCTATTATGGTGGTTTCATCATCAACGATCAACACTGCCGGATACATAAAATTGTTTCCTTTCTTCGTTTTCAGGGCTAACAGGGCTGTTTTCGGACCATGCCTGCCTAATCAGCCGGAAGTTCAACAATAAATTTTGCGCCCTTCGGCTGGTTGTCCAGAACCCGTATGACCCCGTTGTGGTCGGCAACAATGGAGTTCACAATGGCAAGCCCCAGCCCCATACCGGTTTTTTTGGTGGAAAAATAGGGTTCGAACAATTTGGTTTTTTCTTTGTCAGAGATGCCTTTTCCGTTGTCCGCAATTTCAATTCTCACAATTTTCAAAATGGTGTCAAAAGAAACATCGATTGCAATGGTGCCGTTCTTGTTGACCGCAGATACGGCATTGTCGATAAGGTTGATAAACGCCTGTTTCATGTGCTGGTGGTCCAGCTTGAGGGTGGGCAGGTTTTCCTCGAACCTGGAGGTGATCTCAACCTTTTCCAGCCCTTCTCTATAAAGGGCAATGGTTTCCAGAATGATATTTTCAATTCTTGCCCGGGTGAAATTCACATCCGGAAATTTGGCAAAAGTGGAAAACTGATTGACCAGATTTCGAATCAAATCCACATGCTCCACAATGGTATCGGCGCAACTGGCAAAGACCTGGTCATTTATTTCTCGGCCGTATTTGCGTTTCAGGCGCTGGGCCGATAATTTGATGGGGGTCAGGGGATTTTTTACCTCATGGGCGATGCGGCGGGCCACCTCCCGCCATGCTGCCATGCGCTGGGCTTTTTCCAGTTCGGTGACATCGTCGAACACCAGTACTGCCCCGATATTGTGGCCAGCATGGTCTTTGAGTGTGCTGCAGTGGAGGGATAAATGCTTGGGAGTACCGGAGATTGTTGCAGATATGGGCATCCGGATATAATCCTGGCCGGCGGCTGTCTGTTCATGCAGTTTTGCAGCCATTTGCAGGTATTCTCCAGTGAGCACCTGCCGGAAGTTGGACCCGATGATATCCTGGTTTTTGATGGCCAGCATGGATTCGGCTGATTTGTTGATGGTGGTGATAACCCCGGTGTCGTTTATGGAGATCACGCCTGCGGAAATGTTTTGCAGCACAATTTCAATATACTGCCGGCTTTTTTCCAGCTCCGTATTCTGCTGTCTGAGCATTTCCCGGGACAGGGCAATCTGTTCTCTGCCCGCTGCCAGCTGGGTGGTCATGGAATTAAACGATTTGATCAGCGTGCCGATTTCATCATCGGTCTCAAAATCGATCTGAAAGGAAAGGTCTCCTTCTGAAATCCGCCGGGTGCCTTCGGCAAATTTCATAATGGGAACCGTGATGGATTTGGCCAGCTGAAATCCAAACCAGATGGCGCAGAATATCACCAGCAGCGCCACAATGGACAGGGCGATATAATAGGAGATCTGGGCGGGTTTTTTGGTCAGCTTGAGCTGATGGTATTCTTCCATGCCATCCAAAATAGCGGTGAGATTTTCAGACAGGTCTTTGGAGATAAGTGTGGTTATAACAACATATCCCAACACTTTTTCCGGTGAAGCACCAAAGGGAATGGCGGACACGGTCCGCAAAAACTCCCCCTGTTCAATGGGTTGATAAATGGCGGTACTGGTTTTGCCTTCGGAAATTTTGTTCAGATCCGAGGTGGTCAAAAGGCCAAAATACAACGGCTCCAGTTCATTGGCAAGGGAGAGACTGACCCGCTTGGCATCCGGGGTGTAGACCTCTACCGCGTGGCGGTTGAAAGCCCGCTGGATCACCTGGGTGTACCGGGTCAACTCTTTGTGGTTTTCTTCTTGCAGCAGTTTTCTGGAATCGATTTGATAAGCGGCCCGTTTGGCAAAAAACAGGTCTTTTTCTTCGATAGAGGAATACAGTTTCTGGCCCACCGCAAGCGAGCTTTCCAAGGTCTGTTCCACTGGTGCATTGAACCAGAATGCAATGGAGGTGGAAATAAACTGGATGGAGAAAAAAAACAATACCGTGGTGGGAACCAGGGCCAGAATCACAAACGAGGTGATCAGCCGGGTTTTCAGCTTTGAGCCGAAGACATTTTTTTTTTTCTCGTAGTACAGTTTGGCCAGGTTTCGGAACACCAGCAACAGCAGCGTCAAAAGCAACAGCAGGTTGATATTGATGAGTATAAACATCAATACCGTGCTGGACAGGGGGAAATCTTTGCCAAAGGGGGTTATCCTGGTTCCGATCAGGGTGAGGACGGCCACAGCCGCCAGAACAAGAAGGATAAAAATCCCTTCTTTTTTCCGTCTGGACCGCTTTTCCTTGAGATTTTTTGCGGCATCTGTCATTGGACAGCCCAAGATGGTTTTTTCAGGGGTTAATAGGTGAAATTAATCAGGTACCAGTCGGTTTCAATATCCCAGAAAGAAACGAAAAAGAAAACATAATGCAGAAAAAAGGGAAGGGTGACCCGGGAAAGCTCGGCCTTGATTCTGATCTGGTATTTTTCATTTTTGACAAGATCCTTCAAAGGGATCACCTTCAGGTTGTCAATTTCTGTCATCCAGGCTTTGGCTTTTTCAAAGGACTGGGTGACAGACGGTTTTTCATTTTTCCATGGCCGGAAAACAGCATATTCCTGTTTCAAAGAATTGTATTTTATGGTGGATGTGAATCTAATGTCGGCGATTTTTTTGTCACGCCAGACGTCACTGGTCTTGTACAGGGACACATAAAAAGAAAAGGCTCTGGGTATGCCGTTTTGTACCGTCTGGGTGATTTTATCCGTAAAGGCATTTTGTATTTCAAAATAGGTGAGCAGGTCATCCCGGGTGTTGGCCAGCTTGATGTTGGTTATAACCGGAGAGGTGTCTGCATGCATAACAGCCGGGAAAAGCAGCTGAAACAGAAGCGTGAAAACCAGAAACATGCATGCCTGTTTGGAAAACCGTTTCATTTTTGTCTTCATGCTTCCATTTCCATATCCATGATTGCAGGTCCGGTTTCCCAGGCATCCTTTCTGTTCAGCAGTTCCTGGATGAACATGTGGTTCAGGGTGTGGCCGGACTTGTGTGTGACAATATGTCCCTGAATAGGCATGCCCAGCAGGGAAAAATCCCCGAGGCTGTCCAGCAGTTTGTGCCGGACAAATTCATCCGGGTAGCGTAATCCTTCTGAATTCAGTATTCTATCTTTGTCAATCACAATGGCGTTGTCAAGGCTTCCGCCCTTTCCCAGACTGAATTTTTTCAACAGTTCAAGGTCCTGGATAAACCCAAAGGTCCTGGCATGGCTGATCTCTTTTTCAAAATTGTTTTTTGCCCGGTCAAAGGTAAGGCGCTGCTTTCCTATGAAACACTGGTTAAAATCAATGGAACAGGTGATTTTAAAACAGGGGGCCGGCCGGATCTCCACAAACTTATCCTGGTCCTGCAACCGGATGGTTTTCTTGACAATCATGCAATGTCTGGGCAGGCGCTGGGGAATGATACCGGCTGCACTGAAAGACCGGGTGAACTCTTTGGCACTGCCGTCCATGATGGGCATTTCATATGCATCCATTTCCACGAGGGCATTGTCGATCCCGAGTCCGGCAAAGCTTGCCATGAGATGTTCGATGGTGGAAACAATGGCACCGTTTACGCCCAGAACCGTTGCCAGGCTGGTATCCACCACCCGTTTGAAAAGGGCTGGTATCTCCTGGGCGCCTGGCAGATCCACCCGCCGGAATTTGATACCGTGGTTTTCCATGGCCGGTTTCACCATGATGTTGTTTTTTTTTCCGGAATGAACCCCGGTCCCTGACAGGGCAACAGTCTGTGCCAGGGTTTGCTGCCTGAAGGCTGTATCCATAAGTGTTTTCTTAAGAATTAAAAGTCTGTGAAAATGTGGGGTATATATACCTGATTTTCATATGCAAAGCAAAACAAAATGAGATTTTTCTTTGGTTCAGGTCCAAATTCTGGTAAACACAGATAACATGACAAAATGTAAGGTGACCTGTGCTCGCAAAAACAAGTTCCTGCTCCCTTAACGGGATTGACGCCTTTGTGGTGGATGTGGAAGCGGATATTTCTCTGGGGCTCCCGGTTTTCCAGATGGTGGGACTGGCAGAAGCCGCTGTCCGGGAAAGCAAGGAACGGGTGCGGGCGGCAGTGAACAATTCCGGTTACAGCTTTCCCATGGACCGTGTGGTGGTCAATCTGGCACCGGCTGATGTACAGAAAGGGGGTTCCGGGTTAGACCTGCCGGTTGCCGTGGCCATTCTTGCAGCCTCCGGCCTGATTCCGGCCGAAGCAACCGCTTCCTATCTGCTGTCTGGTGAACTGTCTCTGGATGGCCGCATAAAGCCTGTCCGGGGGGTGCTGCCCCTGGCGCTTATGGCAAGGGAAAAGGGGTTCAAGGGACTGCTGGTGCCCGCGGAAAACGCTGATGAGGCGGCCCTGGTGGACGGACTTGAAGTGCTGCCGGTTACCTGCCTGAGCCAGGTGGTGGACTTTTTTGCCGGACATGCCGCCATTGTTCCCTGTACCCGGGATGCAGCGGATATGCAGACAGCATTTTCTCCCGGGACGGACAAAGACATTTCCGACGTACAGGGCCAGGCCCATGCCAAACGGGCCCTGGAAATTGCCGCAGCCGGGGGGCACCATCTCATGATGACCGGTCCCCCCGGTTCCGGTAAAAGCATGTTGGCCAGTCGGCTGGCAACGATTCTCCCTGTTTTGTCCTTTGATGAAATTCTGGAAGTGGCCCGGATTTATTCTGTGGCGGGGGGACTGGGGACCTGGAAAAAAGCGTCGGCAGACCGGCCCTTCAGAGCCCCCCATCACACCATTTCAGATGCAGGGCTGGTGGGCGGCGGTGCCAAGCCAATGCCCGGAGAGATCAGCCTGGCCCACCACGGGGTATTGTTCATGGATGAACTGCCTGAATTCAAAAAAAACGTATTGGAAGTGCTGCGTCAGCCCCTTGAAAATGGAAATGTGACCATTGCACGGGCAGGCATAAAAGCGGTTTTTCCCTGCCAGTTCATGCTGGTGGCTGCCATGAATCCCTGCCCCTGCGGGTATTTTTCAGAGCCCGGCAATACCTGCACCTGCAGCCGGACCCAGATCCAGGCCTATAAATCGAAAATTTCCGGTCCTCTGGTGGACCGGCTGGACCTCCAGGTGGCTGTGCCCAGGGTGGAATTTACGGAACTGGTCAATGCGCAAAAGGCTGAAAATTCCCGGCTTGTGCGCACCCGGGTGGAAAAAGCTCGGCAGATTCAGGCGCAGCGGTTTGCCCTCACATCCGTTTTCTGCAATGCCCGTATGGGCAGCCAGGATATCCGCCAATACTGCGGTGTGGACAAAGAGGGCCGAGGTCTGCTGGCCCGGGCATCCGATGCCCTGATGCTTTCCGCCCGGGCATGCCATGCCATTTTAAAGGTTGCCCGGACCATTGCAGACCTTGACACTGCATCTGAGATCAAGGCCGGGCATCTGGCGGAAGCCATTCAATACAGGGGATTTGACAGGAAAACCGACAGATGATCAAAAAAGACCGCAAGGCTATCCCGGGCTAAAAAAAGAAATGGTAAAAATTACGAGGTTTTTCTTGCCAAACCGAACCATTATATTATACATACCCATAGTGGCAGTATAGCCATATGATGGCTGCAATAAAGCTATTTCCGGGAATCTGCAGCCGTATGATCTGCCATAAAAACATAACCACGAGCCAAATTGAGAGGTGCCATCCATGTGCAACCACGGCCATGACCATTCCCATCACCACTATCCTGAAATTGTCCAGATTATGCCGGTATCCACCCCGCTTTTCGCCGTGTACCAGTCGGCACAACCGTCAGCATTTGCCACGGAAACCGGAAAAGCCAACATCAGCCTGATACCGGTGCTGTTCATGGGGTTGATCCGTCATGGGGAAAAAAGCATGGTGGAAGGTTTTTTTGCTTCCGGTGCCATACAGTCGTGCGAAGATCTTGAGGGTTTCAAGGGGTATGCCGCTTCCCTTGAAATTGCCCAAAAGCTATACGCGTAACCCACGCCAAAAACAAGGAGGACCAATGCACAAACTTTTACAGGACTGCCCGGGCGAGAAAATCATGCTCTTGGGAAACGAAGCCATTGCAAGGGGGGCTGTGGAAGCCGGGGTGGCTTTTGCCACCACCTACCCTGGAACCCCTTCATCTGAAATCTCTTTGAACCTGTTCCAGATGTCCCGGGAAACCGATCTCTATTTTGAGTACAGCACCAATGAAAAGGTGGCCCTGGAAGTGGCGGCAGCTGCTGCCAACTCCGGTCTCCGCACCTTTTGCATGATGAAGCATGTGGGGCTCAATGTGGCCGCGGATCCGCTGATGACCCTGGCCTATGTGGGGGTGACAGCCGGTATGGTTATTCTCAGTGCAGATGACCCTGCCATGTTTTCCAGCCAGAATGAACAGGACAACCGGTATTATGCCAAGTTCGGGGGGCTTCCCATGCTGGAACCTTCCTCCGTGGCCGAGGCCAAGGAGATGATAAAGGCGGCGTTCGATCTGTCCGAGTCCCTGAAACAGCCGGTGCTTCTGCGGACCACCACCCGTATCAACCATTCCAGTGCATTTGTCGATTTTGGGGAGATGGCCCCCAGAAAAACCCGGGGCCGGTTTGTCCGGGATCCCCAGCGCTGTGTCACCGTGCCGGCCGTGTCAAGGGGACTGCATGTCAAGCTGCTGGAAAGACTCAAAAATGCGGCCCAAATGTCTGAAACCTCTTTGTTTAATATGGTGCAGGGAAAGGGGCCTTTGGGCATCATTGCCAACGGGGTGAGTTTTCATTATGCCGAGGATGCGGTCCGGGACCTGGGACTGACAGACCGTGCCAGTATCCTGCGCATGGGATTTTCCAACCCCATGCCGGAGAAACGGATCAAAGCGTTTCTGGCAGGGTGTGAAAAAGTGCTGGTGGTGGAAGAAGGCGAACCTTTCATGGAAGAGGCGGTAAAGGCCTTTGCCCAGGAAGAGGGGATCACCATTCCCATCAAAGGCAAATCCGATGACCTGTTTTCCCGGCTGTTTGAATATGACCCGGCCATGGTCCGGGAAAAGATGGCTGCCTTTTTCCATGTTTCCTATACCCCGAAGACCGCTGTTGACACCGCGGATGTGCCGGAAATACCCATGCGCCCCCCCAACCTGTGTTCCGGGTGTTCCCACCGGGCCACGTTCTATGAAATCAAACAGGCAGCCAAAGACATGGATGTGATCTGTCCCACGGATATCGGCTGCTACACCCTGGGATTTCTGCCGCCGTTGCACATGGGGGATTTTGTGATCTGCATGGGATCTTCGGTGAGCACGGCCTGCGGATTCGGCAAGGCCACTGACCAGAAAGTGGTGTCTTTTGTCGGGGATTCCACCTTTTTCCATTCCGGCATCACCGGCCTGGTGAATGCTGTGTTCAACAACCACAACTTCACCCTGGTCATTCTGGAGAACGATACCACGGCCATGACCGGTCACCAGCCCCATCCCGGCGTGGACATGGAGCTGCTCGGCTTGTCCGGGCACGGACGGGTCAATATTGAACAGCTGGTAAAGGCACTGGGGGTTGAACATGTCTCCATTGTCAAGCCCTTCAAGGTGAAAAAGAGTATCGATACCATCAAAGAGGCCCTGGCTTTCAAGGGGGTGTCTGTGATCATTTCCCAAGAACCCTGTGCCCTGTATGCCAAAAGCCTGAAACTGAAAACCCCCCGGCCTTTTGTGGTATCCGGCAAATGCAAGGACCACAGGGACTGCATCACCGCCATCGCCTGTCCCTCCTTTTACCTGGATGAAAACAACCGCGTGGCCATCGATGCCGACACCTGTGTGGGCTGTGCCGTCTGCGCCCAGATCTGTCCGGAGAACGCCATCCGGCCCCTGAAGGAATAACCCCAAATACAAGGATATTGCACATATGGAAACAACCAGATTGATCATTGTAGCCGTCGGTGGGCAGGGTAACCTTCTGGCATCCAAAGTCCTCGGGGATGCCGCACTGCTTGCCGGGGTGCCGGTACGCATGAGTGAAATTCACGGTATGGCCCAGCGGGGAGGGGTGGTGGAATCCGCCATTGTGTTCGGAGAAGCCGAAAGCGCCATTATTTCCGACGGAGAGGCCGATATTCTGCTGGGATTCGAGCCGGCGGAAACCCTGCGGGCCATCAAACGGTGCAGCAAAGAAACCCGGGTCATTACCAATACCGCCCCGGTACCGCCCTTTACCGTGGCTGTGGGGATGGGCACCTACCCGGATGTGGAACAGATGAAACAGCTGATAAAGGCCAAAACCGCCGGACTGGTGGCCATCGATGCCATGGCCCTGGCAAAGGAGGCTGGCAGCCCCATGAGCGTCAATATCGTGCTCGTGGGTGCCCTGATCCAGACCGGGGCACTGGGGTTTGACCGGAAAATGGTGGAACAGGCCATCAAAAACCGGGTCAAGCCGGCATTTCAAGAGGTGAACCTCAAGGCGTTTGACCTGGGATTCACGGCAGCGGCCAATGCCTGATATTGCTGTCATTAACGGTCCCAACCTGAACCTGCTGGGAAAACGGGAGCCGGGTGTTTACGGCTCCCGTACCCTGGAACAGATAAACCGGGAACTGACAGCTGCAGCAGAACCCCTGGGGCTGTCCCTTGTTTTTTTTCAATCCAACCATGAAGGGGCCCTGGTGGACCGGATTCACCAGATGGTTGACCAGCCCCCTGCCGGGGTGATCATCAACCCGGGGGGGCTGACCCATACCAGCGTGGTGCTGAGAGATGCCCTGGTGATGCTTTCCTGCCCTAAGGTGGAGGTGCACCTGTCCAATATTTACCAAAGGGAACCGTTCCGCCATACCTCCCTGTTGTCGGATATCGTGACAGGCCAGATCACAGGGTTCGGCCATTTCGGGTACCACATGGCCCTGTCTGCCCTTCACCACCGTCTCACCTTGTGATGCCATGGCAGGCCAGGTGCTGATTCTCTGTGCCACCCGTTTGGAAATGGCGGCATTTTTCGACCGGACCCGGACCGGTTATACAGTCAAATTCGCCAAAGGGCTTACCGTGTTTTCCAGCCGGAATCATTCCTGGGACCTGGTCATATCCGGGCCAGGGGTGTTCAATGCGGCCCGGGCACTTACCGCCTGCCTGGAGCGGTTTCAACCCGCATTCATCCTGCATACCGGCATTGCCGGCATGTTTGACAGCACTGGCCTGAATCCGGGTGATGCTGCAGTGGCGCTCACAGAAACCTATATTCATACAGGGGTGGACAAGGGCCGGACAGGCGGTACCCGCCGGACAGGGGGTACAAACTGGACAGCTGACAAAGACCCCAAAACCCGGCAAAGCCGTCCGGGTCATCCAGCCGCTGCCCATCCCAAGGGCCATACGGGAAAGGCAGATTCCCATCAAGGGCCCGCACCGCTGCCTGGTGATTCCGGGTTTCCGATACCCCTGGATCCCCTGCCATTTGACCTGGTTGCCGGAGAGGCAATGACCCGGCAGGGCGTTTATACGCTGGACCCAGATTTGGCTGGATCCTGTAAGGACCTGCTGGTCCGGTCCCTGGGCTGCAGTGTGATCCAGGGACCGTTTATTACAGTTTCCTCTATTACCGGTTCCTATGAAAAAGCCGCTGCCCTGTCACAGGTGTTTTCACCGGTGATGGAATCCATGGAAGGGGCTGCCGCAGCCCATGTGGCGGCCCTGTACCAGGTACCCATGGTGGAGATCAGGGCTGCCGCCAACCGGGTCGGGGAAAGGGACAAAAACCGGTGGGACATGAAGGGCGCTGTCCGGACAGTGGCGGATATCTGTGAAGCGATCGTTTGTCGGTCTGATTCAAAGGAATTACCTTGACCATGACGTCTGAACCATCTGAACAGCCCTCTGAACAGAACCTGCAGTATGTGGATGCCCATTGTCATCTGCATGATCCCAGGATTGTAAAGGATGTCCCCGGAATTGTGCAGCGGGCCTTGGATGCGGGAGTGACCTGTATGGTGACCTGCGCCACAATGGAAAAGAATTTTGGTGCCACCACAACACTCTCAGGTCAATACCCGGCCATTGTGCCTTGTTACGGGATCCATCCCTGGTTTTTGGACACCTTGTCAGACAACTGGTTACAGAGGCTGGGAGAACAGGTGGCAGCCACTGCCGGGGGCGTAGGAGAAACCGGGCTGGATTTCATGGACAAAACCGCAGACAGGGACCGGCAGATAGCGGTATTTGCCGGTCACCTGTCTTTGGCCAAAGATCTGGAACGGCCCATCAATATTCACATCAGAAAGGCCTGGGATGCCTTTATCAGGCTGCTGAAAAAAACAGGCCCCTTGAAACCCCCTGGACTTGTGCATTCTTTTTCCGGGTCAGCAGATTTGGCAGTGCTGCTGGAGCGGTACAACCTGTATATTTCCTTTTCCGGATCCCTGACCCGGCCCGGAGCGAAAAAAGTGGTGAGTGCCCTGAAGGCGGTATCTCAGGACCGCTATCTGCTGGAAACCGATACCCCGGATATCTATCCCAGTGTGCCGGACCCGGAACCGCATGGCCGCAATGAACCCAAAAACCTGCCGGCTATCGCACAGATTGCCGCTGCCCGGGCCGGTGTGCCGGAGCCGGATTTTGTGTGCCGGGCCTATGCCAATGCCCGGCAGGTCTTTGCCCCGCTCATCCCGGCAGTGCCACACAGGCTGCGGCATTGATCGGAAAAAGATGTATGAAATGTTCTGACAACAGGAGCGCATGCGGGATATAACCCAGTTTGACAGAACCCTCCGCCTGATGGGCAAAGATGCCGTAGAAAAACTGGATCAGGCCAAAATCGCGGTGTTCGGCTTGGGGGCGGTGGGGTCCTATGCTGCGGAGGCACTGGCAAGATCCGGGGTGGGGCATCTGCGCCTGGTGGATTTTGATACAGTGGAACCATCCAATATCAACCGGCAGCTTTTTGCCCTGCATTCCACATTGGGGCAAAAAAAAGCAGATATTGCAAAAAAACGGGTCCTGGACATCAATCCTGCCTGCCGGGTGGAGATTTGTGATACCTTTGTCAATGCAGACAGCCTCGCCGGTCTGTTGTCACCTGATCTGGATGTGGTGGTGGATGCCATTGACGGGCTCAATTCCAAGGTCAACCTGCTGGTTGCCGCCAGGCAGATGGACCTGAAGGTTGTCTCTTCCATGGGGGCTGGGGGCCGGATGGATGTGTCTTTGATCAGAACCGGGGATATTGCGGATACCAGTATATGCCCCCTGGCCCGGGTGGTGCGCCGGCGGCTGCACCGCAGGGGGGTGTTTGCCGGTATCAGGTGCGTGTATTCCCTTGAAAAACCGCTCCCTTCAGCTGTCCCTGCGGCCTGTCAAAAAACTGACAGGCCGTTGAAAGACTTGGAAAAAGGGGCCGGCCATGGCCGCAAACGGCCGGCCATCGGCACGGTCCCCTGGATACCGGGCATATTCGGACTGACCCTGGCTGCAGAGGCAGTCCAGGCCATCACCCGCTGACCTCTTCGTCCCGCAGCACACGGCGCAGCACCTTGCCCACATTGGATACAGGGATTTCCTCTTTGAATTCAATATATCCGGGCCGTTTGTACCCGGCCATATTTTCTTTGCAAAAGGCATCAATTTCCTCTTTTGTGGCGGTCTGGTCCTGTTTGCACTTGATGAACGCCTTGACTTTTTCCCCGCTTTTTTCATCAGGCACCCCCACCACTGCCACCAGTTCCACCTTGGGATGGGTGTAGAGAATATCCTCCACTTCCCTGGGGTATACATTGAACCCGCCCACAATGATCATGTCTTTTTTTCGGTCCGTGATGGTGATGTACCCGTCTTTGTCGATGTTGCCGATATCGCCTGTAAGAAAATAGCGGTTGTTGTCAATGGTCACAAAGACCGCTTCATTGGCATCCGGCCTTTTCCAGTAGCCTTTCATGACCTGGGGACCGCAGATGGCAAGCTCCCCGTCTTCTCCCCTGGGCAGTTCTCTGGTGCTGTCGTCCAGGGCAACAATTTTTACATCGGTTCCCGGCAAAGGAAAACCAATAGAGCCGATTTTTCTGGTTTCTTTGAATGAGGGGTTGATACAGGCGGCAGGGGCTGTTTCCGTGAGTCCGTAAGCCTCAAAAATAATGGAACCGGTTTTCTCTTCAAACTGCCGGCACACTTCCGGCGGCAGGGGAGCCCCGCCTGACAGGCACCCCATGATGGAGGTGATATCGTATTTTTCCAGATGGGGATAGTTGGTAAATGCCACAAATATGGTAGGTACTGCGGTGATAAATGTGGGCCGGTATTTTTGTACCGCCTCCAGAACACCGGTAAAGGGCGGATTGCCTGCCCGGGGATCCGGGATGCAGATGAGCCGGCTGCCGGACAGGGCGGAAAAAAGCAGGGCGCTGGTGATGCCGAAACTGTGATACCAGGGCAGCACCCCCAGGTAGGTGTGATATCCGCCATGGCGCATTTTTTCCGGATTGGCGCCCGGTTCATGGACCAGTCGGAAGTACTCTTCACAGGCTTCCAGGTTGTAGGTGAAATTGGTGTGGGTGAGTTCCGCTCCCTTGGGCACACCGGTTGTGCCGCCGGTGTACAGCATGACCGCTGTTTCTTCTTCAGGGACAATATCGATTTGGGGCGGGTTCGGGCGGGATGATGCCACAATGTCATCAAACATCAGATGTCCGGGCGCATGCTTGTCCGCCTTGGGGATTTTTCCCAGGAGTCCCCCCAGAAATGCCTTGATTTTCGGCAGATAGGATTTGATATTGCAGACAATGACGGTGTCAATCCCTGTGCCTTTTATGGCCTCCACCGTGTTGGCGTAAAACATGGGATGGTCCATGCAGAACACCATTTTTGATTCAGAATCCTTCAGCTGGTAATTAAGCTCTGCCGGGGTGTACACCGGGTTGCAGTTGACCGCCACAGCCCCGGCTTTCAGTATACCGAAAAGAATTTCCGGAAAATGGGGGAGGTTGGGAAGAAAAATGGCCACCTTGTCCCCCTGTTTTATGCCCCTGCCTGCAAGAAAATTGGCTATTCTGTCTGCTGTATCCTTTACCTGGGCATAGGTTCTGAAGGCACCGTTAAAAATGGTATACACATTGTCAGGGTATTTTTTTGCGGTGTCGTCCAGGATTTTGGTCAGAGGGTAATGGTAATTGGTCACGTCATGTGCCACACCTTCCGGCCAGTAAGGGGTCTGCCATTTTTGGGTCTGCATCATACATCTCCTTTTTTGGGGGCGCCGGCTTTTTATTGATTGCCAGCAAACGCCTGTTTTTGTCTGTAACGCCTGTTATTTTTGTATATACCCATATCTTTCAAAAGTTTGAAATGATTTTCGTATTTCAGAAGCAAAAAATATCTGTTTGTACCGGATTGCAGACCTGTTTTTTTTGACAAATATCCAGATATGGGTATTTGCGGTTGATAAAGCAAAACTGCAATGGTAATGGATATAAGATTAATCATAAAACCAGAACAGGAGACATAAAGCGTACCATGACAAAACCGATCAAAATTCTTTTTATAATCTGTTTTTGGGGATGGGCAATTGCCGTTTCTGCACAGGAGGCTTATGTAAGTCCGATTACCAAGATCACCATGCGCACAGGTCCTGGCGTGGAACATAAAATCGTGGCCATGCTGGTGTCCGGCACCCGGCTGGAGATACTGGAATACCAGGAGGACTGGTCCAGGGTGCAGACAGATGACCAGAAGACCGGCTGGGTATTGACACGCTTTCTCACGGAAGACAAACCATTGACGATTGAGGTGGAAAAACTGCGCAGGCAAAATGAACGTCTGGCAGAAGCCCTTGAAAAAAACAGAGAAGAAAAAGAGATACTGACTGAAAAACATGCTGCCCTGAAAGAGATTGAAGAAAAATACCACAAACTGGAGCAGGCATCAGCGGAATTTTTGAAACTGGATGCCGAATACAAGGCCCTTGTCACATTGTCTGAAGAACAGCAAAAACAGATAGAGACCTTACAGGAAAATCTGAACGATGAGGAGATTTTGTGGTTTCTCAGCGGGGCAGGTGTTTTCATGGTGGGATTGATTCTCGGGCTGAGTACCCGTAAAAAGAAAAAACGGTCCCTGCTATGATCCAGAAAACCGATTTTCTGGTCATCGGCAGCGGTATTGCCGGGTTGAGCTATGCGCTGAAGGCAGCCCGGCACGGGCGGGTTACCATTATTACCAAAAAAAAGATCCAGCAGAGCAATACAGCCCTGGCCCAGGGCGGGGTGGCTGCGGTATTCGGCAAACAGGATTCTTTTTCTTTGCACATGGAAGATACCATGAAGGCGGGAGACGGCCTGTGCAACCCGGATGTGGTGAAAATGGTGGTGGAAAACGGGCCTGAGAGAATCCGGGAACTGGTGGACCAGGGGGCCCGGTTTAACAAAGCCGGCAAGGGAAAATGTGATTTTGCCCTGGGCAGGGAAGGGGGGCATTCAGCCAAACGGATTGTGTATGCCCATGATCTGACCGGCAGGGAAATTGAGGATGCCCTGGTTGCGTGTGCAAAAAAACATGACAACATCACCATTCTCGAAGACCATGTGGCAATTAACCTGATCACCTTTTCCTCTTCTGTACGCAGCGGGGTTTTGGTGACCCAGTATGAAAATATCTGTTGCGGGGCCTATGTATTGAACAAAAATACCGGTGAAGTGAAAACCTTTCATGCAGCTGTCACCCTTCTGGCCACCGGCGGTGCCAGCAAGGTGTATCTGTATACCTCCAATCCGGATATTGCCACTGGAGACGGCATTGCCATGGCTTACCGGGCCGGGGCATCGGTAGCCAATCTGGAATTTGTCCAGTTTCACCCCACCTGCCTGTATCACCCAAAAGCCAAGAATTTTCTGATTTCCGAAGCAGTGCGTGGGGAAGGGGGCAGGCTGCTGGATGGCCGGGGCCGGCGGTTTATGGCGGACTATACCCCTGACAGGGAACTGGCCTGCCGGGATGTGGTGGCCAGGGCCATTGACAATGAATTAAAGAAAACCGGTGCAGAATCCGTATTCCTGGATATTTCCCACAAGGATGCCGGATTTATCCGCCGGCGGTTTCCCAACATCCATGCCCGGTGCCTGGAGTTCGGCATTGACATCACCACCGATCCCATTCCGGTGGTGCCGGCAGCCCACTACATGTGTGGTGGTGTGGCAACGGATCTGAATGGAAAAACAGATGTCCAGCACCTGTATGCTGTGGGCGAAACCGCCTGCACGGGGCTTCACGGCGCCAACCGCCTGGCATCCAATTCCTTGCTGGAGGCCCTGGTGTATGCACACAATGCATACCTGGATTCGGTAAAGGAATTTTCCGGGCTGCAAAACAAACTGGAGATTACCCTGGATCCCTGGGATGAAACCAACACAACAGACAGTGATGAGGCCATTGTGGTATCCCATAACTGGGATGAGATAAGACGGCTCATGTGGAACTATGTGGGCATTGTCAGATCGGACAAGCGCCTGCAGCGCGCAGCCCGGCGCATCAAAACCATCCAGGATGAGATCAATGAATATTACTGGGATTTCAAGGTGACATCCGATCTGGTGGAGCTGCGGAACATTGCCACAGTGGCAAAGCTGGTGATCAGATCCGCCCTCATGCGCAAGGAGAGCCGGGGGCTGCACTACAACATCGGCTACCCCAACCGGGATGACAACCATTTTCTGGTCCACACCATATTGAAAAAACGGTTCTGATGTCAGCCTGTCAGCCAGGTGCTGATAACGCTGGAAAACGCTTTATCTAAAATGGAAAACCCGGCCCTGTGGGCCAGGATATTTATGATAGATGGTGATCGGGTTTATTTGGTGATCCGGCTTTTTTGGCTCACGGCCTGAATGAAGCGCTTGATCTTTTTGAAATTGACAACCAGTACCAGGACCACAATAAGGGCAAATATATACTGAATCATATGAAACCGCTCTTCCAGAAAATCAAAGAACTGAAACCAGACAATGATGGCAGTCAGCGTACCTGAAAAAGTGGCGGAAAAATTTTTTATAAGACTGAGCCTGAGCATGTAGCCGATGATGGATCCTATTACCGGACCGGTCACGGGCAGTGGTGCCATGACAAAAAAGAATATGCCCAGCCATCCGAACCGTTCAATTTTTTGTTTGTTTTTAAGGGCTTTTACGGCGATATTTTCCATGACACGGGTAAGCCATTCCACCCGCAGGTACTGGGTGGCGCTTAAGACAAAAATGGAATATGTAAAACAGACAATCAAAATCTCCAGATAGAAATTATAAAAAATGGTGGCAAACGTACCAAATTCCTGGAGGATGCACAGGCCGATACCGGCGGCCCTTCCACCGATACTGTGGGCAATGAATACCAGAATCAGGGTTTTTGCAGTGTCAAAATCAGTGACACCATAAAATACAATACTTGCAAGGAGCGCAAGCGCCAGAAAGATACCGCTCAGCAGCAGTTTCCCTTCAACGGTCTTCAATAAACGGTCTTGCATGCTGTGTATAGCTCTTTGTTTTTTTTGATCATCTTTTCAGACAGCACCTTATATGGCAAACCGGAAAACTTGTCAATATGTGTTCATGGCCCGTCTTTGTCTGCAGGGGATGAAAGCCGGGTCCCCACAAACAGGGTCACGATGCCAAAGGTCATTGGTTTGAACCGCACATGGTGGAATCCGGCATCAGACATGAGGGCTGCAAATGCTGTGGGAGAGGGAAAATGGAGAACCGATGCC